>JBCDIQ010000065.1:0-18902 GCA_039024295.1 Bacteroidota bacterium
AGCGTATATCAGATAAACGGAATTTCGTCTCCAAGTGCGGCATCAATCAGGAACTTTTATTCAAGATTTAACTCAATTAGACATTTCTAGTCACCTTCGGGCAAAAATGGGCCTCTCCCCTCCTACCTACTCAATGAAACTGTATATTTGCTACATGAACTCCCAATCAAGGCTCCCACAGGCACTTTCTTGGTTAAATGGGCCACCGGTGGCAACCCTTTCCTCCCGACAATACCACATTGCCTTGTTATTGATAGGGCATGCAGTCTTTCTGACTTATCTGGTAATGGGCTGGACCCTGTTCAAGGAGCGAATGATTGCCTTTGATTCTTCTTTTTACGCCTTCCAAATGATCTCCAAAGAGGGGTTTAACATTGAGCACAATCGGTACATCAGCTATACCTCTCAGTGGCTTCCCTTGTTGGGCCTTCAGCTAGGCGTAGGCTTGGAAACTTTCATGAGGCTGTACTCGGCGGGGTTCATGCTGTTCTATTATGTCTTATTTTGCATCATTGCCCATGGCTTTCGAAACCCCGGAGCAGGGATTTTTATGGGCCTGCTGCTCTGTTTGACTGTTCGGTATAAGTACTACACTGGAGTATCTGAGGTCACGCCCTCCTTAGCCATGTGTGGACTCTTGATGGGGTGGATTAGCCGACCTGAAAATGTGTTAAGAGGGCTCCACCTGATTGGGAGGTTGTTCATTGGGTTTATCATCATTTTTATCGCGTATCAAAGTCACCCTTTTGTGGTGTTCCCCTTCCTCGTTATCCTAGGGACAGATATAAGTTTCAATAATAAATGGAAAGATCCAGAGGCCTGGGGATTGGTGACCTTGGCCATTCTCTGGTACCTAGGAGAATCCTGGGTGCTTCCGTTGGATGGATATGAAAGCGGAAAAATGAGTAACCTGAACAAGTTACCGGAAATGCTCCCCACCCTGAGGGAACATTGGGTGTACCAGAAATTCATGAGGTACCTCAAGGAAGAATGCTTTTGGGCCTATACCGGGTATTTTGTATTGCTTGGCGGCCTGTTATTAAAAAGGAAGTGGCTCACAGCTCTTTTGATGGCTTCTGCTATGCCCGTTCATGTGGTGATTGTGGTGGTCGTTTACCATCAGGGGGAAACCCAGAATATGCTTGAAAGCTATTATGCCTATTGGGGGATTTTCACTTCTGTCATGTTGTATTATCTGTTGATCCAATCAAAATGGCGGATAATCTCAACGGGGGTTTGTGTATTCCTGCTGGCCATTAGCATGAATGGGATTTTAGAGAAACGTATCCATTTCCAGGAAAGGCTGGGCTTTTATGACCAGGTAAAAAGTGAGTTCATGGGCAATGGGGATACGAAATTACTCTTCCCCGCAGATAGGGTTCCCTGGGATTTGATCTGGTCGGATTGGGCCCTGCCATTCGAGTCTATCCTATATTACTCATTGGAGGGACCTGAACAAGCTGCAACGCTTTACCCTTACCGAAACCTGGATAAGGTCGGCCCTTACCTGGATCAACCTGAGGCTTTCCTGGGACCTATTTGGGAATTGGGCATGTATGACCCACGTAAATTTCGAAGGGATTATTTCCAGCTCCCTGCTCAGCTCTACCGGGTAATTCCTCCTAAGAAGGCTCCTTAGTTTTCTACCCTACCCCGATTACAAGGGAGAACATCGAAGAGAACCCCCAAACCACGGCAATCCCTAGTGCGCAGATAGAAATGGTTGCAATAATTAAGGCAATCAAAGTCATAATGCCCAGATTGGCCAAATAGGGAAGGTCAGCTATAAAAAGTAAACCGGAATTACCGCCTTCCTTTATCCGGTTGGCAGCCTGATGAATGATCCAACTTAGACAGAATTGGATGATCAGGCAAAAAAACGTTATGCCCATTTTTTCACTTGAACTCAGGGATTTGGAATCCAACCCCAACAGCCAAACGGCTACGGAAAGCAACCATAGTACGCTAGAAATTCCCAGGTGAAACCATCCTTGGTAGGTCCTAAATTCCCTCCCCAAACCGGGAAACTCGGCAATAAATTCACGCCATCTTCTCCAGACCAGGAATTGGGTAAATCGAAGGTACAGTTCCCACCTTAACAGCCAGACAGGAATGTACAGGCGTCTACCGTTCAGGATTTCTCCAATACAACCAATCATAAAAATTACACATAACCCTCCTCCAATTAGGTTGAGGACACTGAAAGTGAGGTAGGCAGATGAGGTAGAATCAGTTAGCATGGTAAAAGTAATTTTTACCAATTTTACGATCAAAAGTACTTTGTGTTGCAAAGTAATAATATTTGTTCATCACCGCCTCTCCTCCTATCTTGCTGGTATGCCATTTTATCGTTTAACGGCACCGTCAGAAGGCTTTTTCAAGGACAGAGGTTCGAAATTCTATGCCTTTGCTTTTCCAGTTGATGCTCAAGAAACAGTGGATCACCACCTACAGCAGCTACGCAAACAATTTTATGACGCCCGTCACCGTTGCACAGCGTATCGCTTGGGCAATGAAGGAGAAACCGTCTACATGAATGATGATGGGGAGCCCAGTAATACTGCGGGAGCCCCCATTTTGGCAGCTATTCGGTCAGCAGAATTAACCAATATCTTGGTGGTAGTGGTCCGCTATTTTGGAGGAACCAAATTGGGAGTTAGAGGATTGATAGATGCCTATCGAACAGCCACTGAGACAGCTCTTAATGCAGCACCAAAAGAGGAAATTATTTCCTGGGTGTATGTAACTTTTGATTTTCCCTACAACCAGACCTCATACATCAACAAGCTGCTCCATCCGTTTCCGGTTGAACAAGTATCGGCAGAGTACCTTGCTACTTGCAAGGTAACGTATCGCATCAGGGAGAATGAGTATGGGAAATTGGAGCAAGCGATTCAGCAAACCCCTCTCAGGGTAAAAATTCAACACATAAAAAAATAGCCAGCTCATATAGAAACCGGCCCACCCTTGTAGTAGTTTTGGAATAGGGTTCCAACCTATCAGTCAGCACGGCTTATGATAGGATTTTGTACGTAGGGTAAAAATGGTGAAAAGATCGCAGAAAATAAATCCCTAATTCAAAAGATTGTGATTTAGTGCCGCTTTCACCTATATCTGAGCCATGCCTTTTACCCTTTCCATTACCCAGGTCCGGGCCTGGGCATCAGCTTCAATTAGGGATTCAATGGAAGGAGACCGATCAAACGGCAGGCTGGTCAAGGCTTCTTCATTGATATCTGCCATTTCCAGAAACCCAATCTTTTCTTTCCTGAATAATGCATTAGTTACTTCGTTTGCTGCGTTCAAGGTACAGGGGGCACTGCCACATTGCCCCATCGCCTGGAAGGCTAATGCCAGGTTTTTAAACACGGTGGTGTCTACCTGTTCAAAAGTCAAAGAAGGGTACTGGGCAAAATCAAACCTTGGAAGGCTATTTTTCAGGCGCCCAGGGTAGGTCATGGCGTATTGAATGGGTACACGCATATCTGGCAGTCCCATTTGGGCTTTCATGCTTGCATCCTCAAACTGAACCACAGAGTGGATGATGGATTGGGGGTGAACCACCACTTCGATCTGGTCCTCCCTAAGGTCAAATAACCACTTTGCCTCAATTACCTCAAGCCCCTTATTCATCATGCTGGCGGAATCAATGGTGATTTTGGCGCCCATTTCCCAGTTGGGATGTTTCAATGCCTGGGCACGGGTCACCAAGCTAAGTTGTTCCTTCCCATATCCCCTGAAAGGTCCGCCAGAAGCTGTCAGGATTATTTTCTCTATTGGATTTCCTACTTCTCCCTGAATGCATTGAAACAAGGCAGAATGCTCTGAATCAACTGGAATAATCGAGACCCGCTTTTCTCTCGCTTTTTCCATCACCAGTTCTCCTGCCACCACAAGCGTTTCTTTGTTGGCGAGGCCAATATCAATTCCCTGGTCGATGGCGGCCAGGGTAGGCTTAAGTCCAGCAAACCCTACCAGTGCCGTAATTACCATGTCAATCCCCGGCAGGTGCATCACCTCCGTGAGGGCATCATGCCCAGCCATCACCTGGGTTTCCTGACCAGCCAACGCTGCCTTTACTTCTAAAAATAAGGACTTATTGGCAATAACCACTGCATCAGGCTTGAATTCCTGAGCCTGCCGAATCAGCAGATCCGAATTGGAATTGGCTGTGAGTACAGAGGCGCGAAAATGGCCTTTCTGTTCCCGGATAATGTCCAGGGTTTGGGTGCCAATAGAGCCCGTGGAACCGAGGATGGCAATGGATTTCATAGGATTGGTGTGTTGGGGTCAAAGTTTCAGGCATTAGGTGAGAGGCGTTAGGTATAAGGTTTGAGAAAGAGAAGCTCAAGCTCTCACCTTTCAGCTATAACCTACCATCTACTACCTAGTCGATTATATATTTATCCAGTGCTTCCGCAATTTTCCGACTGTTACTCAGGCGGGGGAATTTATTCTGTCCCCCAAGCTTGCCCTGAGACTTCATGTAGGCACGAGAAGCGTGAAGTTCGAGACGTTTAACTTCAACGGGCCGCAGGATGTTTCCTTCCCTTAGGTCATCGTAGTAAGTATTTTGCTTGCGCATGCTCTGATCAAGCAGCAAGGCGAATTTATCCATATCGGCAGGGTGCTGGTCAAACTCGATCAGCCACTGGTGGCAGGAATCTCCTTTTTCTTCTACAATCCTTGGAGCCACCGTAAACTCGTGAAAGCTTGCACCCGTTGCCGCAGTAGCCTCCATGATCGCCTGATTGACTTCCTCACTGATTACGTGTTCGCCAAATGCGCTGATGAAGTGCTTAGTTCGACCTGTTACTCGTAGTTTGTAGGGATTCAAGGAAGTAAACTTGACGGTATCTCCAATGTCGTATGCCCATAAGCCTGCATTGGTGCTCACAATCAGGGCATATTGGGTATCTAATTCAACTTCATTAAGGCAGAGCCGGGGGGCATCGGGCTCACCATATGCATCCATTGGAATAAACTCATAAAAAATGCCGTTTTGAGGCAACAACAACAGGCCATTGTCCTTTTGGCTGCTTTGAATCGCAAAAAAGCCCTCTGAAGCTGGAAAAACCTCAATTAGATCTACCTTATCCCCAAAATAGGCATCAAAAATCGGTTTGTAAGGTTGGAAGTCTACCCCACCCTGGACAAAAACACTCAGGTTTGGCCATACTTCTAGTGGTTGTTTTCCCGTTTGTTGTTCTAACTCTTCAAAAAACATCTGTACCCAGGGAGGAATGCCTGATATCAAGCGCAGATCAACAGACTGGGTTTCTTGGGCGATGGTTCGGACCTTTTCTTCCCAATCTTCAATACAGTTCGTCGCATAGGTGGGGACCCGGTTAGAAGTCAGTACTGCTGGTACGAAATGATTGACAATACCCGAAAGCCGCCCAACCTTCATTCCATGGGAATTTTGCTCAATTTCAGGACTGCCAGAAAGAAACATCATTTTCCCATCAAAAAAATCCGCATTCCCCGTTTCATGCACATATAACAGTAGGGCATCCCTAGCAGTGTTGATCTGTTTCCGGATAGATTCCCGTGTAATGGGAATGTATTTGGCACCGGAAGTGGTCCCAGAAGTTTTGGCGAGGTATAATGGGTGTCCAGGCCAGGAAACATCGGCTTCCCCTGCTACAATTCGATCAAAATACGGCTTGGCCGCTTCGTAATTCCTAATGGGTACCTGTTCCTGGAATTCCCTGATGGACTTGATCGAATCAAAGCTGTGGTCACGACCAAAAGCGGTATTTTTCCCCTTTTTAATAAGGGCATCAAATGTTCTTTGCTGCAGGGACCAACCGTTTACCGCCTGTTTATGCAATTGTTTGCTTTTCCAAGCTGCCAGCCATTTGGCTACTATCGATTTCACTCCACTCATAAGAATGGAAAGAAAATAAAAACGCCCTGCTTTAAAAAGTAGGGCGTGGGAGAAATTAAATTTTTTCGTGTTCTAGTTCGCTGCATCTGGAAGTACCATCATCGGAGAGACCTTTTCGAGGGTATCCAGGAAGCTTGGCGCTTCTTTGCTACCTCCCAAAGAGGAAATTTTTTCTGCCAGGTTTTTCACCTGCTCATTGTACTCATCCAACATCCGGTTTCCTTTCTTGGTAAGGGTAACCAAAATAGAACGGCGATCTTCTTTTGAATTTACGCGTTTAACCAAATTGAGGCGTTCAATTTTGTCTACCAAGGAAGTGAGGGTACTGAATTTAATCTTAAACTTTTCCCCTATCGTTTTCATGCGCTGTGGGCCAAATTCAGAAATGTAAAGAATAATTTCCATCTCATTGGCTGAGATTTTATACTTTTTCCGAATTTCATTTTGATGATGACGAAAGGAGTCGCGCATGTTCAGCAGATATTTTTCAAGATCTGCTTGGTTGCCCGTCACCACATCGTCATTCGTAGTTTTATTAGCTTGTGCCATAATAATTAATTTAAAACCCTTTCTAACAGTTAAAATTTTTATGTAAGTGTATGAGAAAAAACAAATGTAATGCTTTTTTTGACATAGTACTGAATAGAATAAATAGCGACTTCTGTTATTATCTCAATTCCCTAACTTTCACATATAACGAATAAATCGTCGAATGGTTGTGGAAAATGAGGCCCAATCGAATAATTTTTTCGACTAAACTCCGAGCCGCCAATCCACTGATTTACAGCACCATTTTTCTAAAAATGGATAGATTAGTCAAAAAAAAATATATTCTATGACCAACAGAATTCAATTTGGATATAAGTTAACGAAATTAGAAGTGCTAGTTATATAATTTACGGAACCTTCTCCATAACCTTCTAACCATAGGGCTTTGAGCTTCTAGTTCCTGAATCATCTGCTCAACTGTAGCATAACGAAGGTAAGGATCTGGGTGAATGGACTTAAAAATAGCGTCTGCAATATAACTGGGTATATACGAATTTCTTTGCTGGAGAACTTTGTAAACTTTTGACACGGGTTCAGGGCTAAAGTCACTCAGTTTCCTACCGGAAAGCAAGCTATAAAAAATGGCTCCCAGCGAGTAAACGTCCGTTTGCTTGGTGATCTTTCTTCTGTTTGCTACGACCTCTGGTGGCAGGTAGTCGAGTCGTTCTTCCTGCTCTACCCATTTCCGCGTCTCTTCCGGTACATCAAATATGATTTCAGGGTCATTGGTAATTTCGGTAAACATAAAGTCGATGATGCATGGTACTCCCTCCTCATTCAGAATTACCTTCCTCGTTTTTAAGTTTCCATGGAGGAGGCCATAAATGGTTTTCCCCCGGTGGTCTACAAATTCGTGGGTATGTGCTGCGTGAATGCCATGGCATAACTGTATCGCGTACCCGATAAGGTCCAAAACCCCGCTTTCATTGAGCTCAGGCACATTAAAATCTATTTTATCAATGCGCGTTCCTTCAACCATTTCATTAATCACAAAAATGTATTCCTCTTCTCCTAGTATCCCAACATCAAGCGCACGGGGAATATTGGGGTGGTTTAGAGAGTGCATACCTACAAAATTTCGATTGAGAATGTCGTAGACTTTTTCAAATCCTTCCAGTATGCGGTAGGTAAATTTGATTGCGGCCTTGGTTCCTTTCTCTTTATGGTGGCCTGAAAATACCAATCCCTGCTTTCCTTCTCCCAGGTATTTATCAATGTGAAATCCTTTGATTTCACGTCCTAAAAATGACCTGCGGACAGATTCCGAATCTTTTCGTTCAGTCGCCTGTACAATCTCCGCAACACTGATCTGTTTTTGGGTACTGTCAATACTTGCCTCTAATTCAGAGATCATCTCTTCGACCTTGTTGAAGCGCTCACTTGGATTTGGATGTACGGCCTTAAACACCACAAAAGCCAAGCCTGATGGCAAAGCGGGATTACGATCTCGCATCAGGTTTAAGATTTGGTTCTCAGTAGTGGGTTTGACTGCCTGAAAATCTTTTCCGGTAAGTACCTCAAAAAATAATACCCCGAGAGAATACAGATCTGATTTAGGAGAAATGGGGACAGAGCCATCAACTACCTCAGGCGGCAGGTATTCTGCCCGTTTATTGGGGGGAAGTTTTTTCCTGCTTTGGTCAGGAATGTCAAACGAAATTTCTTCAACCTTGGTCAGGTCAGAAAACATGAAATCCACAATTTTGGGAAGGCCTGCTGGGGTAAACAGTACTTTTCGAGCCTGGAGGTTTCCGTGAAGAATTCCCGTCTTGGTATTTCCCCTTCCGTCCACATACCTGGCGTCATGGGCATTTCTGATGCCTTCACAAATCTGAATGGCATACTTCACCAACTGATTTACCCCTTCTTCATCTCGTTCGGGAATTTTCAGATCTAATTTGTCCAGCCGTTCCCCTTTCACAATTTCCATCACATCGTACACCCGATTACGGCCAAGCCTACCAGTATGAAAAACCCGAACTACATTGGGGTGCTTTAGCTGCGCCAGTGCCCGGTTACCCGTCAGGATAATTTCTTCCAGCACCTCAAAGCCTGAAGCAACCCTATGGGTAACCTTAATGGCCACTTCTACTTCCTGGTATTTGGGGGTAAAGGTGTTGCTTACCGCCTTAAATACCATTCCGCTACGCCCACCCCCCAGAAATTTTACAATTCGGTAATCATCAATGATTAGCCCGATATAGGCTTCCGGGCTGTCTTTGTCCGCCGAGGTAAAATGGCTGATGCCCTGGGTTTTCAGCAGGCGATACTTCCATTCAAACGGCACTTGATTTTCTTGAGCAGGAAGCGGATGCATCTGCCATGGAAACCTGGCAGGAGGGGCCTCCTTCTTTTTCCGCCAATTGAGGGCTCGACTCATGAATTCGCGTTCTACATCCTGGGCATTTCCCAGCAATACCGCCTCTGCTTCCCGGAAGGATTCTTCCAGGCTGGACCCTGCAGCCATGCCACTGTAAAAGACTTTGGCAAAGGTAACCGCCTGATCATCAGCAATCTTTACCGAGGTGACAATCGATGCTTTCACATTGGGAAACTTTGCTAGCTCTGCCGCATGTTCCAGGGTGGCACACGCGTTCAAAAATACCAGGGGAATGTTTTGATTTTGTGCCCCAAGTAGACGAGCTACACCCATTGCGGAAAAATTCAGGTTCTCCTGGTCTTCAGTTTCCAGGTGGAGAACAGCTCCATCGGCGTGGCCAGCGTAGTGGAACACTTCAATTCTGTTTTCTAGCCAAGGGTCTGAAAACACGGTGGCAATGTCTTCTGAAGTAGCTGCAGGCAGTATCTTAAGTTCAATTAACCCCCTTCGAATAGGGCTTTCGAGGACCTGCATGATGGCTTTTTGCTCCAGGCTAAGGCCTCGAAGAAATCCTTCCTCCTGCGTCCTTTCGTTGGCTAGGGCAAGGACTACAACTGGTATATCAGGAACAGCCATTGGGTTTAATATCCTTTATTCGATCAATTTTCTTTGTGAAGAGACGTTATTTTTGATATGTTGGTTATACAAATAGAAGCGCAGCATACATATTCATTCAAAGTAAAGCCATTATTCCAAAATTGCAAAATTTTACCTCTTAGGAAATCCCACACTCGCGATGTGTTAAGAAATTTGTTTGTATGGGAATGACGAAATCTCTGCTGGTGGTATTTTTTATCGCTGTAGCTACCCTGGTAGTAGGCGCGAGCTATTTTATTTATACCCAAACCCAGGAACTTTCAAAAGCGATTGAAGACTTTAGCAAGGACGAACGGTATGACTTTCTTAAGGAACTCAGAACCGTAAGTGCTGAGCTGGACACGATGGAAAACTTGGTCTGGAATTTCGTGAACTCGGGCGAAGAAGTTTACCTGGATGAGCTCAACCTACGGTCAGACAGCCTGACAGAACGCATCAGGGACCGGAAAGAGAATGATCTCAAGCGCAGCAGAGAAGTAAGGAATAACTTGGGCGACTTGGAAAGGCTTGTGCGTGAAAGGTATAAGGTGTTATATGAGTTGGCCCAATCTCCACAACCTGAGGTTGGCTACTTGATCCTTGACAGTTTGGCCTTATCCATCGAACAACAGGTAGCTAAAGCATCGGAGAAAAAATATTTGCTAAAAACAAGGTACAAGAATGCCTCCAGCCAAAAACCCAGAAGGAAAAATGCTCCTTCCTCCGAAAGTGCCAGTACGAGCGTTTCCCATGACACTGCAACCATCCAGGACGATGCGGAACTCTCCCCGGCGGAGAAGCGCCAATCCCGCCGAAATGAGCGCAAGGCCAGAAAATCCAAAGAAAAAAAAGGAGGAGGCCTTTTTTCTTTCCTTAAAAGGAAAGAGGAGAAACCCGAACTAACGGAAGCAGAAACTTCTGCTCCAGTGGAGGACACGCTGGCATTTGAAGAAGAAGAGGATGAAATGACTGGACTTACTTACAGTTTTCCTCCCTCCCTGGCAAAACAAAATCAACAGTTGGCTGAAGCTCGAATGGGGGAATTGATGAAGATCCGGGACCAGGCAAGGGTTATCAGTGACAGCGTGGGGCAGACCCTTTGGGATCAGATGGACAGGGTGCTTCAGCTGAGCAATGAAGACCAGCGTCTGACAGGGGAAGTGCTCACGTTAATCCAGAATATCGAATACAAGGAGATCAGTGCCTCAGAAAAAGATGAATTGGAAGCGGTAAAATCGGCAACCGAAAAAACGAAGAACATCCGGTTGGTAGGTATACTGGTTTTGGGGGTATGTGTAATCATGTTAGGCATAATTTTCAGAAACCTTGACCGCAGGAGAAAGCTGGAGGAGCAGGTCAAGAAGGAAAGGGACCGGGCCGAACAGCTTGCCCAGGTAAAACAGCAGTTTCTTGCTAACATGAGCCACGAGCTACGTACGCCCATGAACGCCATCATCGGCTTTACTGAGCAACTTGCCCACACCCCCATGAACACGCGTCAGCAGGATTACCTTCGCCCTATCAGACATGCTGCCGATTATTTGTTATCCCTCTTAAACGACATCCTCGATTACTCTAAAATAGAAGCTGGAAAAATCCTACTTGAAGAGGTGGCCTTCAGCCCTCAAGAGTTGATACAGGAGGTCGAGGAAACCTTCCAACAACGTGCAACAGAAAAAGGGATCAACCTGGAAGCCAGGATTAGGGGAAATTTACCAGATGCGTTTACAGGGGATCCTGTGCGGATCAAGCAGATGCTATTTAACTTGGTGAGCAATGCGATTAAATTCACCGATCAAGGTGGCGTGCTGATGGAGGTTGAGTGGAGGGAAAAAGATCCCAATAAAGGACTGACCCTTAAGGTGGAAGATACAGGGGTGGGAATTCCACAAGACAAACTCGAGAGCATATTTGAGGACTTTACCCAAGCGGACAGTAGCACCACCCGACGGTATGGAGGTACAGGTCTGGGGCTTTCCATAACGAAAAGCCTGGTCAAATTGTACGATGGAAATTTAAGGGTTAAAAGTAGAGAAGGCCAGGGAACGCAGGTTTCCATCAGGCTCCCCTTACAGCTCGCTGATGCAGGAGATATACCCCAGGAGCAAGCTGAACATGCCACAGCTCTTCCTGTTAACCTGCTTCATGGCTACACATTTCTGGTGGTAGATGATGAGCCGTTCAATCGGCTGCTCAGCCAAACCATACTCCATAAGTATCAGGCAGAGGTATTTACCGCCAATGACGGCAAGGAAGCACTTGAAGTGCTTAGAAGAGAAGATATTTCCCTGGTGTTGATGGACCTCTCAATGCCTGTCATGGATGGGTTTACAGCCACTCGCCACATTCGGGAAGACCTCAAAAGTGAAGTGCCGATTATTGCGCTTACTGCTACCTTCACCCCGGAGGAATCGAGAGAGGCCCTCACCATTGGCATGAACGATTTGCTGCTCAAGCCCTTTAAGGAGCGCATGCTCATGGATAAGATAACCGATAGGCTGCCAGCGGTTACGGTCCTTGATTCACCTCCACAACAAGCAGAGGTGGATGGGATCTATGCCCACTTTACCGATCATTCTGATAAACCTTATGACCTGGCAGAAATGTTTGAACTGGCCAACCGGGATAAAGGCTTTATGCAAAACATGATTGGCCTGTTTTTCAAAACAGCCGATACGAACCTTCAAGTAATGGAAGAGGCCCTCGCAGACAAAAACTGGCAAGAGTTTGGACTCCGTGCCCATAGATTGGCACCTCCCTGCAGACATTTGGGGCTTTCCAGCCTCGTAGACCAGCTCAAATCGCTGGAGTTAAACGCCAAAGAGGGGCAACACCTGGACACGATCCCACAGCGATTCGAAACCCTCAAAAGAGACCTCACCCAAATCATTCAAGATATCAAAACCGATATGGAGTACCTTTAGGTAGGTGGGGCGAGGTATAAGGTTATAGAATTTAGGTGATAGGTTGGGGCTTCTTGCATCGTAACTTGTGCAAGTGCAGGTTTCTCCCAAGCAATTACAGCTATCAGATTTCCATCCGTATATTTGTTCTGTTTATGGCAAAGCAAATACTTGTACCCACTGATTTTTCCTCCTGTGCCCAATGTGCTGCGGATTTGGCAATGGAAATGGCTTCCACCATTGGGGCTGAGGTCCATTTTTACACACATGTTGAACAGGATTCATACTGGGGGCGGCTTACCGGAAAATCAAAGTCCCAAGAAAGACAAACACTTGACAAGGTAAATACGCAGTTTTCAGCCCTCAAACAGCGGTATAAGGATAAAATGGTAAGGATTTCCACATCTCATTCTTATGAGAGCATTGACCTTTACCTGACGAAGTACCTACGCAGGGAGCAGGTTGGGCTGGTGGTGCTGGGCACATACGGCCAAAGTGGTGTCGGTGAATACATGTGGGGCTCTGAAACCAATAAGGTAGCCCGAGTGGCTGAAGTTCCGGTCCTCATTGTCAAACAACCCCTTCCAACCCCTGATTTCTCGCATGTGCTGTTCGTCTCCGATTTCCAATACACTGCAAAATCCGCTTTCGAGCAAATGCTGGAAATACTTCAGCCATACGATTCTACCTTGCACCTGATCGAAATAACAGGTAAGCACGGCAGCAAGACACCAGAGTTCCAAGACCAGGTGGCACCTTTTGTACAAATGGCTGGATCCAAACATTGTGTTGCCTATTCCATTTCTAAGGAAACTCCTGGACCAGAATTATCTCGATTAGTTGACCAGTTACAGGCTCAAATGGTGGTCATTCCCAATTATCTACACCCTATGCGCAGGATCAGCTCTTCTAAAATCATCAAAGCTGCCTCAGAGGCACTTACCTCACCGGTGATGACCTTGAACTTGCGATAAAACAGAACTTTACACAGGATTAATACGTGATCCCTTCTCAAATGCTATCTTTGGCCGATGGATAGAGTTTTGCACCCCAAAATGGTCTTGTGCCTTCTGCTAGTTTCAGCTTTTTTGATAAGCTGCAAAGAGGGCGAAAAGCTGGCAAACCAAGCACCGGAAACCCAGATTTTTCTGGAAGAGATTAACCTTTCAGGAAATGACCGACTCAACAGTGTCGTTCGCATGCACTGGTCTGGAGAAGACCCCGATGGGTATGTTGCCGGATACGAGCTGTCTTTTGATGCTCAGGCATGGAGTTTTGTGACTGTTCAAGACAGCCAGTTCCGTTTCAACATCCCTCCCGGAAGTGACACCACTGACATTTCATTTTATGTGAGGGCCATAGATAATGAGGACTTTGCAGATCCTACTCCGGCATTCCTGAGTGTGCCGGTGAAAAACACCCCTCCTTCAATGGTGCTGGATACCGTAAAACTGATTCCTGATACAGTTTATGGAGTATTTTCCACCTTGTGGGCTTCGGAAGACCTGGATGGAAACGAGACCCTCGATTCCCTGTTCATCCGCCTTAATGATGGCCCTTGGTACCCACTAGGTCGACAAATATCCTTTGCCACGTTCGTACCTACCGAACCCACCCAAACAGGTACCCAGGAAGCAGAGGTGTTTCTCAACTTGGCTCCTTCCCTGGCTCCTTCCCGTATCCAGGGCCTGAGGGTTGGGCAGATGAATCGGGTGTATGTGCAGGCACGAGACATTGCGGGGAGTCTGAGTCCCATTGATTCTTCCAGGGAGTTTTATGTACGCCCCCAAACAAGTGATTTGTTGGTTGTAAACGTGCATTCCCTCCCTGAGCCGTTGGAATTGTACCAACAAATCCTGGGGCAGGTATACCCCAATTACGATTACCTGGACCTAAAAAATGAGATACCACCTTTCTGGGACCCTACTTTTGGAATTTTTCTTCAACAATACGACAAGGTCTTTTGGTTTGGCGATGGCTTGCAATTCACAGAATTTGGCGATCAAATGCTGATGGAGGTAGCTGGCAATCAGTTGCAGATATTTTTGAATCAAGGAGGTAAATTGTTTGTCACCACCAAATTCTCGAATGATTACAACAATCGGGAAGCAGCAGCAATCTCTCCTATTTTCAGCTTCTCCCCCATGGATAGCTTGTCTTCCTCCAGTGGACAGGCACGGGTAACCAGTGGCAGCATTGGAACGCCAATAAATGCGTTTGCAGATTTCGATTCCCTGGAATGTGCCGTTTTCACCGGTGGAGCAGATCCATTTTATGCCAAGAATTCCTCCAACAGTGTATTTACTATTTACCTGATCGCGGCAGGAGGTTGGGTAGGTCCCAATACCATCGGAGGCACCACCCGGTTCAGGAATGGAGAAATCAACCAGGTATTTTTCTCGATGGAATTACACCGGCTAAATCAGCGTCCTGCTGCTGTACAGTCTCTGTTTGACCGGGTGTTGAATACTTCCTTTAATTGGTAGGGTCTTCCCAGTCAGCAAGGGGCTGAGTACCATAACGCTTTCCCTTGGCGGTCATTTTGATGAGGTAGTTGAGTCGCTTCTGCGCTTCCTCTTTTCGGAGGCCTGCTTCAGCAATCCAGCCTGCCTTGAGGCGTTTGTAATAATGCGGAAAGTTTTGAAAAATCTCCCATACTTCTTCATCCGCTTTTAATTGAGCCTCCACCCAATCGGGAATTACCAATGGGTCAGCAGGATCTCCTACCTGATCGGCTATCAGGTCCAGCCCTCCAGGTATGATTACCCCTAATTGTCGAAGCTTCCACACTCGTTGTCGTTTCAATTCTGATAAAAAAGTCTTTTTCCTGCGAGGCGTGATCCGCTGAACTCGGCTCTCCACATCCAATTTTTTCGCAACTCCATCAATCCATCCAAAGCAAAGGCACTCTTCTACCAAGTCATCGTAGGGTAAGCTAGGTTTGCCAGTATCTTTCCTGAAAAGCTGGACCCAAATTTCAGTTTTGGTTGCATGGTATTCCATAAGCCACGCTCTCCAGGCAGCTCGATGTTGCGGATAAAATATTTCGGTGATTTCGGGCATGGGGGAGATTTTATGAAATCATGTCCTTGTAGGGTTCCGCTTTCCATTCTGCTACGGCCTTTTTCTGTGATAAAAAACAGATCCCTACCGCCAGCACTTTTTTTCCCCCTTCTAAAAAAGGAGCACCATACTGTTTTTCCTGGATTTGACGCAGGGCTACTTTGGCAGGAGCGTCCAACTTAAACTCCATTACATACATTACCTCTGGAGTATGTACAACACAATCAACACGCCCTTTGGAAGTGCTTACCTCAGACTGGGTGAGTATCCCCATTCCACGAAAAGTCAGGTGAAGAATAGCGTGAAAAAAGCGTTCGCGTTTTTCTTCAAAAAGGTTGTATGGAATCGAGGCAAACAACACATTTATCAATTCAATAAATTTTTGCAGATCCCTATAAAACAGGGCATCTTGTATCTGCCGGAATAAAGCCTGAGACTCTTCTCTATCCGCGTTCCGATAATAGGCCAGCAAGTGACTGGTCAAGGAAATCTCTACCTCCCGGTTAGGATAGGTCAATATTACTGTATTGGTCTTGAAGTCTTCTGATTTGAGCGTGAGATACCCAGTTTGGAGTAATAGGCTCCGCCAATCCATATTTTCCAACATGTAATTGTCGAACACTTCGAATCCTACTGTTAGGTCCTCAAAGTCATACACTAATTGCTTTCGGAGCAGCTTGAGTAAAAATGTGGGCGTACCTGTTTCCCACCAGTAGTTGGCAAATCTGCCTGAAGAAAAAAAACTCAGGATGGAGAAGGGATTGTAAACAGGGTTTCCTTGCTGCGATTGATAGCCATTGTACCAAGTCTGAATGTTACGAAGAAGGGCACTTTGGGTAGTATTGTGAATTTGAGCCACTTGCGAAATCGCCGTCTCGAAATAATGGATGAGTTCCTCTGGAGTATATCCCCCTATGGAAGCATACTCTGGGTGAAAGGTAATGTCGTGCAGGTTATTGAGGTCTGAAAATAACGAAACCTTGCTAAAGCGGGACACCCCAGTAAGCATAAAAAAGGCTAGATAAGGATCACTGTCTTTGATGACTGAAAAAAAAGATTTGATCGCTCTTTGGTTTTCAGCAACAACCTCTGGTTTTTCCAGGTAATCCACCATCGGTTTGTCGTATTCATCTATCAGCAAGACGAGTTTTTGAGTCCCGCTACCCAATTGCTCAATGAGTGATCGAAACTTCCGGGCAAGACCTTGCTCAGTAAGGGTAATGCTATGCTGGTTCGCAATTTTTTCTATTTCGGCCTCCAAAGCAGCTTTCAGCCCCACATCCTGGAAACCTAGGCTACCAAATGAAATGTGTACTACCGGATGCACCTCCCATTTGTACGGTGTATCCTCGATCCATAATCCCTCAAAAAGCGCTTTTTTTCCTTGAAAAATGTATTTAAGAGTCGACAATAGCAGAGATTTTCCAAAACGACGGGGACGCGAAAGAAAGAAGTAACTCCCCGAACTAATTAGATTATACATTTGACGTGTTTTGTCAACGTATAAATAGCCCTCTTTACGAAGCTTTTCAAAATCTTGAATGCCGATGGGATAGGGTTTCATAGGATTAAGGTACAAAGATTTGTGCAGAGAATAGAAAGGCTAAGTACATCAGAACTTTGGAATCCTATCTTTCCGTCAATAGTTCCCGATAAGGTAAGGCCTCCCATTCTGCCACCATTCGCGTTTCGGAAGAAAAGCTGATGCCCATTGCCGTTACCGGTTTGCCTTCTTTTAAATAAGCCAACCCGTATTGCTTCTCTCGAATTTGGTCCAAAGCAGCCTGAGCAGGCTCGTCCAGCTTAAACTCCATTACATACACCCCAGTTTCACTGTGTACCACCGTATCTACCCTGCCCTTGGCAGTGCTCACCTCAGACTGGGTCAGTAGCCCCATCCCCTGAAAGGTCAGGTGGAGGACCGCATGAAAAAAGCGTTCCTTCTTGGCATCAAACAACTGGTAGGGAATCGTTGAAAACAGGATATTAATCTGCTCAATGAATCCTTCCATATCGCCTGCATCTAGGGCATCTTTCATGTCCAGCCACAAGGGGTAGCTGGAAGTAACCGGGCTTTCCCGATAGGTAGCCAGTAAATGCTGGAACATCACTTCTTTCACCTCCAGGTTAGGGTAGTCCAGGTAATAATACCGGGCACGGGATGGCTGGTGCTTCAGGGTCAGGTATCCCGTCTGAAACAGTAAGGCCAACCAGTCCTGATTTTCCAGGGTAAAGGTGTCAAAAACTGCAAAGCCCGCCCTGAGCTTCGACAGGTCGTATTGGTGGTGCTTTTTGAGCAGCTTTAGCAGGAAGGTAGGAGTACCGCTTTCCCACCAAAAGTTGGCAAATCGACCTGAATAAAACAGGTTCAGGGCTGAAAATGGGTTGTAAACCGGTGAACCTATTTTCCATTGATAGCCATTGTACCAGGTGCGAATCGCATCTTTGATCTCCGGCACGCTCATGTCATTGGCCTCAGCCAGCATCGGGTAGGCTTCCCCAAAGTAATGGTCCATTTCTTCGGGCGTGTAGCCAGTCAGGGTGGCATGCTGGGGTGCAAGGGTGATATCAAGAAGGTTGTTTAAATCTGAAAACAGGGACACCTTACTAAACTTTGCCACGCCTGTCAATAGCAGCAACCTCAAATAAGGGTCGGAATCTTTGATGATGGAAAAGAAGTTCTTCAGCACCTGACGGTTTTCTTCCGCCTGAGGCAAATCGTCTAGATAATCCGTGAGCGGCTTGTCGTATTCATCAATCAGTAATACTACTTTTCGGGTACCTGAACCCAGGGTATGGATCAACTCTCGAAAGCAGCCAGATAAATCTTGGTTTTTTAATGTTATTCCATGCTCTTCAGCAGCGTCATTTAGTAAGCGAAGAAGTGCTTTTTCAACTCCTATGCTTTTATACCCCATACTACTAAAAGAAAAATGCAGTACTGGATGTGGTTCCCAGTCATGGTCTATATCTGTATCCACCCACAGTCCTTCGAATAAGTCCCTACGCCCTTGGAAAAAGTACTTCATGGTTGAAAGCAACAGAGATTTCCCAAAACGACGAGGGCGCGAAAAAAAGAAGTAACTCCCCGAATTGATCAAATTATACATTTGACGCGTTTTGTCAACGTATAAATAGCCCTCTTTACGAAGCTTTTCAAAATCCTGAATGCCGATGGGATAGGGTTTCATAAGGTTAAGGTACAAAGATTTAGCAACTAACGGACTGTTTTCATAGCACATCTACCAAACCCAAAAGCCCCGAACCAAAGGTCCAGGGCAATCTAAATTTTCGAAGTGGGGGATTAATTATTTCCCAAGATCAACGGCAGTCCATCTGAACCTCCAACCACAATCACTTTGCTGTTAGGAGATTTTGCCAGTTCTTGTGTAGCCTGAATTCCTTTTTCTTTAACTGGAAATATCCTCAAAGAAAAAGGAATTCAGGCTACACAAGAACTGGCAAAATCTCCTAACAGCAAAGTGATTGTGGTTGGAGGTTCAGATGGACTGCCGTTGATCTTGGGAAATAATTAATCCCC
>JBCDIQ010000066.1:0-18839 GCA_039024295.1 Bacteroidota bacterium
CAGAAATAAACTTGATCCTCACCAACTGAATTTCTTCCCGGGTAAAGTCTCCACCCAGCTCCTTTTCAGCTTCATCCAGGTCATCAGACTCAGAAGACATGAAATAATCGAAGATGTCGTCAATCTTATCTTCATCAATCTTGTCGTCAATGTAGTAATCGATGTTCAGGCGGGTACCGGAGAAGACAATCTGTTCCAGGTTTTCGAGCAATTGAGGGAATTCCATTCCCTTCATCTTGCCAATTTCTTCGAGAGAAGTACGCCTGTCCACATGCTGAATGATGAACAGTTTGTTCATTGATTTACGAGCAGTGGATTTAACCACCACTTCCTGCGGACGTTCTATCTGGTTGGTTTCGACGTGTTCAGTAATTTTCTTGATGAAGGGTGCGGCAAATTTTTGGGCTTTTCCCCGACCTACCCCCGTGATGTTTTGGAATTCATTGATGGTGATGGGGTATTTGGTGGCCATGTCTTCCAGGGATGGGTCCTGGAAAACGACGTAGGGAGGAATGCGCTTTTGTCCAGCGATTTGCTTTCTGAGCTTCTTGAGTTTTTCAAATAGGTCTACATCGTAGGTTTTGAAGTCCTCTTGTGGGGTTTCCCGTTTTTGGATGGCCGCGATGTCATAAAACTTCACCAACTCCACAGGCTCTGGCTTCTCCAGATGCGTTACCCCTCTGGGTTCCAGTTTGATCACCCCATATTCCTCAATGTCTTTTTTGAGGAAATCATGGATGATCATCTGACTTAAGATCGACTTCCATTCCTTTTCGGAGAGGTCGTTTCCTTTCCCATAGGTGGAGAGGTCTTGGTGCTCATAGATGGCAATCTGCTGGTTATTGCTGCCTCTGAGAATATTGATCAAATGCCCCAACCCAAATTTACCGTCTATTTCATGTACGGCAGTCAAGGCAAGCATGACATATTTGCTGGCATCAAATTTTTCCTTCGGATACCTGCAATTGTCACACATATTGGTACAAGTCAACTCATCAAATGACTCCCCAAAATAGTGCAACATCAATTTACGGCGGCATGCCCCAGACTCAGAGAAGGCAGCCATTTCATACAAGAGGTGCTTACCTGATTCCCGCTCACTCACCGGCTTGTCTTTCATGAATTTTTCCAGCTTGATGATGTCACTGAAATCATAAAATAACAAGCAATTGCCTTCCAGTCCGTCTCGTCCGGCCCGGCCCGTTTCCTGGTAATAACTTTCGATACTCTTAGGAACATCATAGTGAATCACAAACCGAACGTCTGGCTTATCGATGCCCATTCCAAAAGCAATGGTGGCTACCACTACCTGGACATCCTCGTTGAGGAACATATCCTGGTGGCGGCTACGGGTCCCGGAGTCAAGCCCTGCATGGTAGGGAACGGCTTTTACTCCATTTACCCGTAAAATCTCTGCAATCTCTTCCACCTTCCTTCGACTCAGGCAGTAGACAATCCCCGATTTACCAGGGTTTTGTTTAATGTATTTGATGATCGATGTTGTGGAATGTTGGCTATTGACCTTTGGTTGAATCTCGTAGTAGAGATTGGTACGGTTAAAGCTGGTCACCACTACTTCGGCATCCTTGATCCCCAGGTTGTTGATGATGTCCATCCGCACTTTAGGGGTGGCCGTCGCGGTGAGGGCAATTACTGGAACGTTGCCCAGTTGGGTAAGTATTTCTCGAATACGCCGATATTCCGGACGGAAATCATGCCCCCATTCAGAGATACAGTGGGCCTCATCTACTGCAACAAAGCTGACCTGTGCCTGCCGTAAAAATTCGATAAATTCTTCCTTTACCAGAGATTCAGGGGCAACGTATAACAGCTTTAAGGTTTTGCTGAGAACTTTTTGCTTGACCAATTCATAGTCAGACCGGTTCATGGAAGAATTGAGGTATCCGGCTTCAATCCCAAAGGCTTGTAGCTGGTCTACTTGATTCTTCATAAGGGCAATGAGCGGAGAAATGACGAGGGCAGTTCCTTCCATCATCACCGCAGGAAGCTGGTAACAAAGGGATTTTCCTGCACCAGTGGGCATTATGACAAACGTATCTTTTCCTTGGAGAACGTATCGGATGACTTCTTCCTGCCTTCCTCTGAAGGCATCATATCCAAAATATTTTTTTAATGCCTGATGTAGCTGATTGTCTTGCACTACAATGGATTCCTGGTTCACAATGTATCGTTTTGGTAATTGGTATTTGCCCTTTTGAGAACTTAATTGAGGGAAATAAACTTTCCTTTAAATTACAGAAAAAAAGGGAAATTAATAACAGCTTCTAAAGAAAGTAAAAATCTATTTTCAGTACAGGGTAAAATTTATCCAATGGCATTTTCATTATCTGATCTAATTGAGGTCAAGCCTCTAGCGTAAATCTTGGTATTAAATCTCTGGCATTTGCTTCATCCTGTTTCATGATTTCTACCAGCCGATCCAGTCTTTCTGCTTTTGGAAATTCACCGAGGTCTTTCTCCGGACGAAGGTATTTCAAAAACTGAACACGAAGGGGCTGGTCGTATAGGTCTCCCTCAAAGTCTAGCAAAAATACCTCAAGGCCAAGGGGAAACTTTCCTGCCACCGGCTTGTTGCCCAGATTCAATAATCCAAAATGAGGCCCCCCTTCATGGTGCACCCGCACCAAATAAAGGCCCTTGGCAGGGATCAGCTTTTGTTCATACCCTACTTTGATATTGGCAGTAGGATACCCAAGGGTTCTGCCAAGTTTTTGACCATGAATTACGACGCCAGAAACTTCATACGGATAGCCAAGGTATAAGTTGGCCGACTCCAGCTCTCCATTTTTTAGGGCATTCCGAATTTTGGTACTGCTGATGTTGGCATCATCGATTGCTTTCGCAGGGATTTCTTGTACCTCGTAGTTATAGCGATTCGCATAACTCTGAAGCTCCTCCAACCCGCCGGTCCGGTTTCGGCCGAAGTGATGATCGTATCCAATGACGATCTTCTTGATGCCTACTACCCCCACCAAGATATCGCGGATGAAGGCACGCGAGGAGGTACGGGAAAACTCGCGGGTAAAAGGAATGAGCAGAAGTTTGTCGAGCCCGATGGCTTCCAGGGTGGCGATCTTTTCTTCCAGGGTTTGCAGCATTTTGAGAGAATCGTCATTTGGAAACAGCACCAACCTGGGATGTGGGTAAAAGCTGATTAATACAGTTTCTCCCTGAACTTCCTTGGCAGAATCTATAAGTGAATGCAAAATGCTACTGTGCCCCAGGTGCACCCCGTCAAATGTGCCAATTGTAGCTACGGGGTTGTTGCCTTTCTGGTAGGTCTCCAGCGAACGATATACCTTCATGTGGCTTACAAATCAAGCACGAAGTTAACCATTTCCCCGGAATTCCTGTTCAAAATCCGCAATCTCCCAGGCATCTTTTACTGCAAAATGCCCAATTTGGGTTCGAACCAACTCTCGGATGTAGCCGCCTGTCTGCAGGTGTTGCCCAAGGTCATGAACCAGTGAGCGAATGTAAGTGCCTTTGCTGCAGGTTACCCGGGCAGAAATTTGGGCAGGAGATTCAAATTCCAGCAGTTCGAATGCTGAGACCGTGACAAACCTGGGCCTTACAGCGACTTCTTTGCCCTTCCTGGCAGATTTATAGGCGCGTTTACCGTCAATCTTTACCGCCGAGAAAACAGGAGGCAACTGCGTTATTTCTCCCGTGAAGTTCTGGATGGCCATTCCTACCGCTTCCCTTGTAATGTGACTGGCGTCCTGAATGTTCTCTTCTGGAAACTCAGCATCGTAGGATGGGGTAGTGGCACCTAGTTTAAACAAGACCTCGTAGGTCTTTTCCAGGTCCTGGAAGGATTCAATCTGTTTGGTGTGCTTTCCGGTACAAATGATCAACAGCCCTGAAGCCAATGGGTCCAGTGTGCCAGCATGCCCCACTTTCAATTTTTCTCCGAGGTGACGCTGCAGAATACCGCGAACCTTTTTGACCACATCAAACGAACTCCAGGTTTTGGGTTTGTTGAACAACAAGGTGTGTCCTGCCTTGAAGTCCAAGGTTGTAATCTGTTTTTCTCTCATTTGGCAGGTTGCTCTCTGATTTCATCCACCGCACGATCCACCATGTCCAGGTATTTACTTCCTTTTTTCTGGATGAGGCATGAACGGATTTCTTTTTGGCGATTTTTCATACTTGCGCGTATTTCCAAGAGTCTGGCATCAGCGTCCTGGTCAACACTGGCAATCTGATCAACGGATAGCCGGGCATTGAGGTCTTCCAGGACAGGTTGGACCATGCAGATGCATTTGGCGTTTGTTGCTTTTTCACCGGCACAAAATGTTTCTTCCAGTTGGGCAATAGGGGTGTTTTTAAACAACATTTCTGTGCCCTTGCCCTTGAGTCCATCAACGGTACCGCCCTGCCAGAAATAAATGACCAGTCCCAGGATGATGACAACGCCAACCGTTCGAAGGGCCGCGCCAGCCACTTTATACAGGAGAAAGCCCGCTCCTATGACCGCAAGGACCAGGATAATGATGTTGAGCGTTTGTGGACTGATGTTTTCCATGGCAACAAATTTGGTTAAGCTTTTTCATTCTCCCAAGCGCGTGGTAATTTCCTCGTGGATCAAATCCTCATCAGGTGCAGCAGCAGGACGGACATCATCCCCCGATTCCAACCACCGGAAAGCAGGTAATTCCGTAATGCCATAGCTTTTCAAAAGGGGGGAATTTGCCGGAGTAGTAACCAGCATGCCACTTCTCATGACCTTGTCCTGCTTTTTGATGATCGCCGGAAGGCCTTTGCCATCTCTGTCGACATACACAAAGAAAAACATGATGCCAGATCGGGCATAATTGTACCCTAATTTTCGGGCGGCATTGAGCTTTTTCATGTTCACGCGGTCATAAAATTGTAAGTAGATGGGTTTGTCCCAAAATGGCTTCAGCATCTGTTCTAAACTTGCGGCATGGGTAAAAGATAGCAGGCCACTATTTTGGTAAGATTCTTCGTATTGGTCTTCAAGCGGCATACGAGCAGCTAAATCAGCCACAATTCTGTTTTCAAGCGGGGTGGCCTTCAGGACTGAATAGCTTTCCCAAAATTCTGGGTGGTAGGCCATTTTTGCCAGCTCAGTTCGGTCTGGTTCTTTCCCCCGGAACCCCTTTACCTTATCGGTGATGATTTCATTCGTCATCAGCTCGATATGGTGTTGGTGGGTATCCTTTTCCACCAATTTTTCATACGTATCAAACTCGTATCGCACCCTTGTTCCTTCATCCAGGCAATGGCCAAAATAGTATTTACCTTCGTGGTAGCGATAGGTGACCACACTTTCATGTCGCATAGTCTCTTCTAATCTTCCTTGACTAGAGGGATGCCTGTAGGCACTCATAAACTCATATTCATAAGCTATCTTCAAAAACGCGAGGTCATCTGCTGCGATGTAATATCGAATTTTTGTGGGAGCCTTGGGGCGAAATTTTGCCTCCACCACCCACACCAAGCGGTTGTCATAATAGGTAGTGTCAACAAAGTGAAATGTGTATTCCGAGCGTTTTTTGTACCAGATGCCCTCAAAAGAAATCAGATCATCCTCTATGACGTTGTTCAGCGAAATAGGCAAATGGGTACCGGAGTACATAGAGGTGAAATCGTAGGTGCGCCTGAGTTCATCCACGCGAAGCTGATACTTGGCCGATGCCTTTTCATAGGTTTTCCGGAACCCTTTCTTGTCATACAGCGTAACTGCTGCTTCTATGAGCCTGCCGTAGGTACTCCCCTCCTTGCAATAATGCCGGTAAAAAGTTTTGAGCTGATAAGGGGTGGTGGGATAATTTTCTGGGATCTTTGCCATCGCTTTATCTACCAATTGATCTGCTGTCAACTCCTGAGGGACAATAAGAACTTCCGAAAGTTCATAAGGGTGCTCCTTGAGGTAAAATACCTGTTGAGCGGCTGTGTCCAGGGTTGAAAGCTCAACCCCCAGGGAATAGTAGCCTATACAGGAGATGCGGAGGACTTCATGAGCAAACGCTTTCAAAGGGATCTTGATCTCAAACATGCCCTCAGCATTTGCTATCACCCCTCTTGGGGTCTGTTTCAGCGTCAAGGTGGAATAGGGCAGGGGAGTACCAGTTGATTGGTCTATAACCGTTCCACGCAAGGTGATCAATTGTGCTTGGGAGTTCCCTGTAAAAAGTCCAATAATCAACAAGCCAAGTAGGCAGGAAATGAAGTATCTCATAACAAAACGTGATGAGGAATTTGTTAAATAACGAAAAAGTCAGAAGGGATATTCAACCTTTTTGAAAGACTTGGTGTCTTTTGGAAAGGATGCCTCGTTGTAGTCAATGAACAACTATTTGTAGGTGCCTTTCTAATGAATTTCACCCAGATTAACCCGCTTGATTTATGCGATATTTTTTCTTAGTTGGATTATTGATAGGCTTCATCAATGTGTCATTTGCGCAGGCCGATAAAAAAATTGAGTTGGAGTTTGGGGTCTCCCTCAAACCGGGGATAGGTCAGGTGACCTTTCAGAATATCCGATACCGTCCCGGTGTTGGAGCAACTGTTTTGAAACAAGCTGTATTTGATAATCCTCCAATTGCTGCCAGTTTTGCCATTTACCATAAACTGGGATCAAATTTTGCCGTTGGGGCAGGAGGAGAAGTTAATGTGGTTAAATATCAGCGCAATCCGGTTATAGGGGATGAATATTATGACAAAGTATTTTTTCCTGTGAGCATACGGGGTCAATATAGGCGGGAATTCATTGATGGATTGCCATTTTTAGCAGAAGTAAGGGGCGGATACATCATTGCCAATGACAATTTTGCCAACTCTCCGGATGGATTTTTCTTTATTGAACGTGGGCGACTGATGGGCGGTGCGAGTCTGGGAGTCACTAAGCGAGTTGCTCCTTATACCCTGGTAGTTAAAGCAGGCTATGAAATCCTGCAATTTTCTCGTGAAGATAGCTTTGGGTGGATTCCGGACCGGGATGGAACATTAAATCTGACATATGATGACAAGGTGTTTTACAACTACCATTACCATGTGCTCAATATCTCGGTAGGGATAGTTATGTGACTTCTACCAGCAGAGGTTCACTGGTATAGTACACATACCCCGTCACCTCCTGATACCCCAATTGAGACAGCGCATGCATATAATCCTGAACCTGTGTTTTGTGCTTGGGATTCACCCGTCCGGTTTTGTAGTCGATTACCACGGCTTCGTTTCCCTGGATGTTGATCCGGTCGGGGCGTAGCACCCTGCCACTTTCGCTGATGATATCAGCCTCTGTTTTAACGGTCCAGTCAGGGGTAAACCAATGGGCAACTTCTGGGAAGCTAACCGCTTTTTGTAATTCGCGGTACAGGGCAGGTTTATCTTCCTCCCGAAAGTAGCCTTTCTGATACAACCGCTCGACTGCCTCAGAAATGTCATCCGGCACATGAACATGCGCAAGGGCCTCGTGTAGGAGTTCTCCTGCCAGAATCTTCTCAGACCTTTCAAGCATGGAGCTTGTTAGGTAGCGATTGGCACCCAATCTGATTCGAACAGCCTCTCCCCAATGGGTTTGGGGCCTGGAGAAAATGGCCGGTTCCTCGGGCTCCATAACACCGGAAGCCGATATAGGAGGTGGAACGGCCGCACCAAAACGGTATTCATTGCCCGCTTTTGACCCGGGCAGGACATTTTGCTCCACCACAGCGTGGATCAGGTGATGCGTCCGCTTTATCTTTCCTTTGAGGGTAGAATTGCCTGGTTGTTTGGTTAGCACATATAACCGATACTTCGGGCGGGTAAAGGCTACATATAGCAAGTTTAGGTTATCCAGGTAGGAAAGCTTTACTTCTTCCTCATATTCGGCTTTGAACCAGGTACCTTCCAGGCGGCTGGAAAAAGAAAGGGGGAGGAACGGCAACTGGGTGTAAGGAGGACGTTTGGGCTCCACCCACATAATGTTATCTGTTCCCGACTTAGGAGGCAGGTCCCAGTCCGCCCGAGGAAGGATCACGACTGGAAACTCAAGTCCTTTTGCCTTGTGGATGGTCATGATCTGAACCGCATTTGCAGCGGGATTGGTAGAAAGTGCTGCTTTATTTTTAACCTCTTCCCAGCGAGTTAAAAATCCTCCAATGCCACCTTCCTGAGAGCGGGTGAATTCAAGGGCAATGTCCATCAAACCGAGTACGTATCCAGTGGGAGCGACTTCCGGAAGCTGACGAAGCAACTGTTCCAAACACTCGTAGGGGGATAAATGACGAAAGCGTTCCCACTTATCCGGTTTAAGGCCTAAGGGATTTCCTGTTTGGGAAGCTTTTGAAAATAGCTGGTGGGAAAATTCATGTTCCTGTTGCCTCAGAAGCTGAAGGTAAAATCGTGCCTCTGCATGATAAAGCGGCTCATTTGGGTCAAAAACTGCTCTCAATAGGCTCACCAGCAGGCGAACATGCGGGTGATTATTCAGGATCAATGATTCTGAGCTGATGACCCCAATCTGATGTTGTTGGAGCAAATTGGCCAGCTCAATTCCCTCCCGGTTATTCCGCACCAGCAGCGTGATGTCTGCGTACTGGAATCCGTCTTCCCGTAGCTGTGAGATGATTTCCAATAACCGTTCATCAGCTTTTTCGATCCAGGTATATTCCCCACGTTTATCCGGCAAAAACTCAATAGAGGCCATTCCCTGGTAGTCCTCCCTTCGGGCCTCCTGGGCGGTGTTGGTGTAGGCGTGTTGGAAGAGGGGTTCATGGGGAAACATGCCCTGAAGGAGTTCGGCAGCCTGCTCAAAAAAGCGATTGTTGAACCTGACTACTTCGGGTGCTGTGCGCCAATTTTGGGTAAGGTGTTTGGTGGTGACCACCTGGCCTGCCTGCTGGACTTGTTGCTCCACCTCTGATAGGAGCAGCCTGAGGTTGCCATTACGCCAGCGGTAAATAGACTGTTTGACATCTCCCACGATCAAACTCTCCGACCCGATGGCCAGATTCTCCAGCACCAAAGGGTAAAGGTTTGACCATTGCATGCCCGAGGTATCCTGGAATTCATCTATTAGGTAATGCTGGTAACGGTTGCCGACCTTTTCAAATACAAATGGGGTGTCTTCAGGGGTAATAACTGAGGCGAGCAGGAAGTTTGTGTCTGATATCAACATCAGGTTATTGGCAGTTCGGTACTCCACCATTTTCTGCCGGAGGTCATTTAGCAGGCCAAAGACGAACAGGTTTTTTCGAACCTGGAAAGCGGTATTGTAGGTTTCGAACTTATTCTCATAGTAGTTTACCATGTCTCTGGCGCAGCGCTCCAACCCACTGAAAACGGCCTTCTCAATGTCAAATTTTCTTCGTGAGCTTTTGGTAGACCATTTGGTGGGATCGTCGATTGCTGCTAGCAGTCGCTTGCTGGGTTCGTAAGCTGTAATTCCCTCCCTTGCAATGACCTTATGAAAATAACTGATCAATCCGGCCCCATTGTAAGGAAAATCGGTTGACTCCAGCCCAAATCTACCCATCACTTCAAGGGCTTCCTTGGCGCGGCTTTCCATGAAATGTTCGAATACTTTACACTGACCTGAAAGCATGCGTTCCAGCTTAAGCACCTCGGCTATGCTCACGGTAGCTTCACCCCCCAATTCTACCGACAATTGCTGGAAACGTTCGGTAAACAACTCCTTCCCCAGTGTGCGGATGGCCCCTTCGACCTTCCAGCCCTTTTCTTCTTCCAGTTTTCGTTCAACAAAGTTTTTCAGAAGTAACGTGAGTTCCGCTGCCTCCTCTGTCCCAATCTCCCGGGAGAGGTCCCGAATGAGTCGATTCAGGGTTTCATCTCTGCGAAGTTCAATTTCGTATCCCAGAGGTATGTTGAGTTCCCGTGAAAATGCCCGGAGTACCCGCTGAAAAAATGACTCAATGGTGTAAATGGAAAAATTGGAATAGTCGTCCAGGATCAGGGAGAGGGTTTTTCGTGCCTGAAGGTTAAGCACCAGGTTCAATTGTCCGGTTTGCTCAAAGTGGGTGTTGAGTAATTGGTAGAGGGGCTCCTGCGCTAACTCCTTAACTGGGGTATGGGCCAGCAGGTGCAAGGCTTCGATGATGCGGGACTTCATCTCATCTGTGGCCTTGTTGGTAAAGGTAATGGCCAGTACCTGCCGATAGGTGTAGGGATGCTTTAGCACTATCTTCAGGTACTCCAATACCAATTGGAAAGTCTTGCCCGATCCTGCTGAAGATTTGTACTGTATCAGTCCGCTCATGTTCCGACAAGTTTTCAAAATTTTTCCTATATTCAAATTCCTCCACATCCTATTCTGTATGCAACAGACTTCTATTCATCCTATTTCACTCACTTTTCCCTCTGCCCTCCGATTGGGCGAAAGGGACCTTTTGAACTTTCGGCAGCACAATCCGGAGTTACTCATTGAACGATCTGCCGAAGGACAACTCAACATTCATCCACCCTATAGCGGGACAACCCTTAGGCTGTTATCACAGGTAAATAACCTCCTGTGGAATTGGAACAGTGCCCACAAACAAGGCCTAATCTTTGATAGCAGTACGGCTTTCAGGTTGCCTGGTGGGGCAATTTATTCATCGGGCCTTGCCTGGTTAAACGTGGAGAAATGGCACGGACTCCACCCTGAGGACCGCAAGCCTTTTCCTCGGATTTGCCCAGATGTGGTCCTTGAGATGCGGGCTCGGCTGGATTTATTTTCAGACATTCCTCTCAAAATGCACAAGTGGAAAGCAGCTGGTTGTCGCCTTGCATGGCTCATAGATCCTTACAATAAACATGCATATGTTTACCGGAAAGATGCCCCCGGAATTGAGGTTATCGCAGATTTCTCAGGGGTCTTAAATGGTGGGGAGGTTTTGCCTGGTTTTGAGCTGCCACTCAAAATATTTTGAGCTTATTTGTTCCCTACTGTAGCACCTGATTGATCAGGGATACGCTGAAAATGGTTAGCATAAACCATCCAATAAATCCCTGCAAGATAACCACGTATCGTGCTAGTCCCTTGGTGGGGATGTTGCCGAATCCCAAGGTGGTGAATGCGTTTAGGCTCAGGGTAAAAGCGGCGAGTAGCTTCAGGATCAACACGAATACAGCGTAAATGAACAGATAGGCACCTACCAGGATACCTATTTTGACCTTTTGGGAAGAGGGCAATTCAGACCATTTCCCCTTCGTCGGATCTGCCCAACTCAATAGGTTGCGGGTAATCCAATAATCAGATACAGATAAGCGGTAGAGGGGGAGAGAAATAGCACGGATAAGGGGAGGTACCTCCTTTTCATGCTGGTCAAGCATGGCACGAAATTCTTCATAAGATTGGATCTCATGGGCGCGCTCCCGTGAATACAAATCTGAAAGGCTCTGTTGGGAACGAAAATAATCTACCATTTTCCTGAGATGGCCAGTGAGACGGCGGTTATTGGCTTCGTCCCATTCATTGGGAAAAAAGAAATAGAAAGCCCCAAAAATCAGGATGACATATAAGGAATAAATGATCGATTTTACCGGGTCAGTTCCATAGTTAGAGAAGGTTTTCAGAAATACATTAATCTTCCAATCAAAATAATGAGAAAGCTTTGAATCCTGTTCGTACCGATGTTTCAGCCAGCGGGTTTCCAGGTCCTTCATCTCAATATAGGCCCCATTGGCTGATTCTCCATCGGAGTCATATTGGTACAGTCGATAAAACCGGGAATAGGTGCCCTTGAGTTTGGCATAAAGGGGGAAATCGTCCAATTCTTCAGGCGTACCGCCCGTGTAGGGAATGAAAACCCGCGCGTCACTGGAGGTATCACGGCCTTTGATACATAAATGTCCAGAAACCTGGTCCCACAAACAGTCAGAATTATTGGTAGGAAAACTGAAAGGACCCCAGTTTAGGTAATTGTGAAATTCATTGTCCATGACCACGAAACGTTTGTCCACCCGGCTTCCGGAAAGGTGTAACGTGGAGTAAATGGTATCCTGGCTCAGTTCCAGGTATCCTATGTCATTCCCGGTTAAGGCGATGTAATCTTTAGAGGAGAGCGTATCAAACCTGCACCGTTCAATGCTTACCCGTTTGATCCTTTCTCGTGAAGAGATGCCCAGGGGCATAGGGTTGAGGTACAGGAAACTGGAGTACTTGGGTTTGAATTTACAATTGGAAAAAAAGATGTTCTGAAGAGAGGGACCAGCTATTCTGTTGTTGGAATAGAATTTACAACTACGGCTTATAAAATTTTCAATATTTGACTCAGTAACCGTGACATCTCCGTCATACTCACTCCCAAGCAGGTCTACACTGGTCAGGGTCGATCGTTTGATCAGGCAATTGTCCTTTACCTCCAATTGCGTGTTGACCAGGAAGCTGATCTTGGAGTCTATCACTTCAAATCCACTCCTCACCTTACTTTTGCCAAATCGTACCAGATTAAATGTACAGTTAGTCAATCGGACTTTTTTCCTAAAGGTGCATTGCTCAAAGAAAATATCTCCACCGCTTACCTGCTCAAATGTCACCATTTTCTTGAACTCCACATGAATCAGCAAAAAATGGTGAATGTCCGACGCCGCTTCGCGATCAAAAGTAACCCTTTTCAGGACGATATTCTTCTTGATAACGATGGGGGCCTTGTTGAGCTGTAAGTTCAGGTTGGAATGGCTGTAAGCCTCATCTTTCTCAGGATCGTATGATACAATGGCATCGGATAATTCGTAGGAAAAGCCTTTCGACTCGATCATTTCCTGTACCAACTCACTGTAGGAAAGCTTTCGGGGGGCATCCTGCGCCAAGAGGTTCCCTGCTGCTAAAAGAAGAATCGTGAGCAACCAATATTTTGGTAGGGTGGGCTGTTTCATGAACGAGAGATGAGGAGGAGGCATTTCAAGAACTTATCGGGTTGCAGATAGGAGCCCCAACACTTTTGGTACCCCTGTACTGGCCGGCTCTTCGATGAAGGTTACCTGTTGGACACCCCATATACCTTCGGGTCGGTTGGGGTCAACCACATAAATGGGGGTCCCGGACGGTGCAATTTCTACCAAGCCTGCTGCGGGATATACCACCAAGGAGGTACCTACCACCATAAGGATGTCTGCCTGAGCCACTACCTGGGCTGCTTCCATAATCTTTGGGACTTCTTCCCCAAACCAGACGATGTGGGGACGCCATTGTCCGCCGTCTGGTGCGAGGTCGCCAAGAACTATGTCTTCGTATTCTTCCTCTACCAGGTCTTCATTTAGCACGGAGCGCTTCTGGGTCAGCATGCCGTGAAGGTGGATAATGTTGGAAGAACCGGCACGCTCATGCAGGTTGTCTACATTTTGTGTTACAATGGTCACATCAAACTGTTCTTCGAGCTTTACCAGGGCTTTGTGGCCTTCATTCGGTTCTACCTCTTTGAGCTGTCTGCGCCTTTCATTGTAAAACCTCAGGACCAGTTCCGGGTTCTTTCTAAACCCTTGAGGAGAGGCCACCTCCATGACAGGATGGCCTTCCCACAGACCACCAGCACCACGAAACGTCTTGAGGCCGCTTTCTGCACTTATGCCTGCGCCGGTAAGCACCACAACTTTCTTTTTGGACATGTTTGGTTCAATTTGAAAGAGTTCAGAAGTTCAGAATAGGTAAGTTAAGAGAATTCGGTTTTTCTTCCCATTACCTGGATTAACCCAAAGAGAACAGCAATTCCCAGTGGGAAGCAAACCCAGGATGATAACCCATATGCGGCTGGTAAAGTTCCCGCAAATATGGATACAGCCCCTACTGTAAGTGCATAGGGCAACTGGGTGCGAACGTGGTCAATATGGTCGCAGTCACAGGCGAGGGAACTCAGGATAGTGGTATCTGAAATTGGGGAGCAGTGATCTCCCAGTACTGCGCCTGCCAACACCGCAGAAACTACGTTGAATAGCAGGGGCAACGCATCAGGGGTGGTCATGCCGGCATGTGTCAGGCAAAGGGTCCAGGTAAAGGGAATCATGAGTGGATACAGGATGGCCATTGTTCCCCAGGAGGTACCGGTAGCAAAGGCAACACCAGCAGCAAGTACAAATGTGATAGCAGGCACCCAAAAAGGATTAAGCTGATCCCCAAGCACCTGAGTCAGATAATCTGCGGTGTGCATATTTTCTGTTACTGCCGCCAGTGCCCATGCCAACACAAGTACCACCATGGTACTCATCATGGTTCGGAACCCATCAAAAACAGCTTCTACGGCCGTTTTAAGGTGGAGGATTCTTTGGGCAACTGTCAGAATAATTCCGGCAACTACTGCACTCAGACTTGCCCAAAGTAAGGCTTTGTAGGAATCTGCTCGACCAAGCAAGTCCGACAACTTCCTGAAGAAACCGCCTTCAGTTGTGTTCCATGCTTCAGCATCGTAGCCAGTTGTAGCCAAGCCAATGATCACGCCCAGCACCAGTACGCCAATGGGAATGAGGGCGTTGTATGCTCTTTGGGGAATTCCAGGGTCAACCTCAATTTCGGGCGTCTCCCCGGGAACAGGAGAATGGTCGTCTTTTATGCTTACTTGTCCTGTTTCTCTGGCACGTAATTCTGCTCGGTACATGGGACCAAAATCCCTGCCCGTTCTGATCAGCATGAAAATAAATACCAGGGTCAAAATAGGGTAGAATGCGTAGGCCAGAGATTCAAGAAAAACGCCGTATGCACTTAGTTCGGTTGGAAACCCTTCCAGCTTTCCGATACCATCCTGGATATACCCCAGTTCGGCCCCGATCCATGTGGTGATAAACGCGAGGGCGGATACAGGAGCTGCGGTTGAATCCACGATGTAGCTCAATTTTTCGCGGGAAATCCGATACTTGTCCGAAAGTGGGCGCATGGCATTTCCCACCACGAGGGTATTGGCGTAGTCATCAAAAAATATGGCAATGCCCAGCAGCCAGGTAGAAGTTTGGACCGAACGTGTACTGTTGGCCTTGCTGGAAATTCGCTTTACCACCCCAGACATCCCCCCATTTTGGGTGATCAGTGATACCATGCCTCCGATCAGTAAGGAAAACATGATAATTGCCGCGTGGTCTTTATCGGCCAGTGATTCAAGCAGGTAGGTGCTGATTACCTCCAAAAAACCCTCCCATATGCCCATAACCCCATTTGCATAAAACCCTATGATCCCTGCTCCCAGGAAAATCCCACAGAACAGAGAAACAAATACTTCCTTGAAGACCAATGCAAGAACAATGGCCAGCAATGGCGGAACAATAGACAGCCATAGGGGAATAGGGGAGATGGCTATTTGGGTTTCATAAGGACCAATGGTAAATGGGATCTCTGTCTCTCCTGGCTGTGGCGTATAGCTAAAGGTTCCTTTGCCGTCTGTGAGGGTTACTTCCTGTGGGATGCCTTTTACATATACGGTAAAAGTTTCTGCTATCTCCTTGATGGTAATTTCCAGGGTGAAATTCCCTTCAACCCCTTCTAGCAAGGCCGCTGGCGGAGTGACCTTGACAGTTTCGGAATTAAAAGTTTGGTCCCCGCTTTTTAATTGTACGTAGCCCTGAAACTCAGAATCCTGGGCGAAACTTTGAGGTGGGAAAAGAAACGCCAGGCCCATAAGCCAGCATAAAATGGATACACGAACAGGCATGCGTATGATATCTTTCAAGCGAAGTTACAACAAGCTGAGCAAACCCAATAAAAAGCAAATAAAATTAGTTTTTTGATGTTATTTTTTGCTATATTGCATAAGTGGTACCTTGAGATTAGCAGGTTTGTCCCATGTAACCGCATATCTTAGTATTGACCACATTTTTAACCCCACAACCTAATGCAACTAACTATGAATTACCTCGAAAAAGCTCAGCAGATGTACCAGATGATTGACTCCAATCAAATTTTTGAAGCATTGGAGCAGTTTTACCACGAGGATGTCACCGTGATAGAAGCCGATGGCACCGTTCGCAATGGAAAAGAAGCCCAGCGAAATGCCGTAAAAGAATGGTTCGGGATGCTCCAGGAGTACCACGATGGAGGCACAACAGCCGTAAGTGCTGATGAAGAAAAGGGGATAACCATGGTTGAATCATGGGGAGACATGACCTTTAAGGATGGGAGTAGGGTCAAAATGGAAGAAGTAGCCGTTCAGCATTGGGAAGGAGACCAGATTGTGAAGGAGCGTTTTTACTACAACACGGCTCCACAGGAATAAGCGGAAAATTGACCTTACAATTATACAGCCTGCCCCTTTATGAGGCAGGCTTTGTTTTTTATAGTAGATGATGAAAAGGACCTATATTTTTCGATAGGTATCTCCATTCCATTCAAACCAAAACACCATGGGCCATTTGGTATAGGTCCACTTGATTTGCTTCCTGCCTTGTCGGTTTATCTCCTGAATATCGTCTGGCTTTCCGAATAAAATCCAGGTTTTTCCCCGATCTGTTTGCCAACCTGCCCTCCTTTCGGAAAACTTTTTATTTACGGTCATTACCCGCTGGTAGTACGCCTCGTACTCGGTAGAGGCCTCACTGCCAAAACGATCCTCCCACCAACTCATGAGTGCCTGGTGCAGTTCATCCTTGGCCATTCCTTCGTAAGATTGTCTGGTGGTTGGTGGTAAGATAGGCGTCGCCCACCTGAGGGCAGAATCGGGATGAGCTGCCAGCCAAGCTGCTCCTTCCCACTTTTTGGTGAAAAACCGACTCTTCTCTCCCATTAACTGGTCTTCTTGGTAGATGAGTGCTTCCAGGAGGTAATCCCCAGGAGATAGCGTGTCAACTTGTATGGAACCGGAAAAGAAATGCCTGTTTGAAACAGAATTACTCAACAAATTCTGTTGGGTAGAGGCCTCAAATCGGTCCGCATATTGAGCGGTATTTGCAGTCATCTTTTTGTACAGGATGATCCGGGCAGAAAGGTCTTTAGCCGCAGCAGAATTTACCTCCATTCCATAGAATATTTTCGATATTTCTGTTGATATCGGGGAGAACAACGGATAGGCGGTTTCCCATGCTACGAAAGGCCGATGAGAAAGCAACAAGTCTGTGAGGGCCAAATCAGATGAGGCAAGCACTTCCAGTTGGACTTCTGTTTCAAATAAAACGCCCTGTTGGGAATTGGATATATCCACAAAAAGCCTTGACTTCCCAAGTGGCGCAACTAGCGGCAACACAAAAAGGGAAGAATCACTCGAGAATTGCAAGCACTTCTGGGAGGTAATCCCCAAAGAAGTTGGGTTCCTAAAGGTGAGGCACATTTCCAATGGTGCCTCCAGATGTGCCGAGGGGACCTGGAGGTATAGGGTAACATTACCCGATGAGCTCCCTATTTCGTAGACCCCTACTTCCCACTGGGCCCACATCAGCTGTGGACAGCTGAGGGAAATAATCAAAGCAGCAATGCTGCCTAGTATGCTAGGAAGCCTATTTTCCATGGGTTCGGTTATGCTCGAGTATGTTCAGCACCTTTTGCCAGTGCTCAGCTTGTTTTTGTTGCCTTTTCCGGATGGCAAGCCTTCTGGCGCGTTCCATTCCGCCTTGGTAATACCGGGTGCCTAAGGTCAACATCACCACAACTGCCTCACTCGGGTCTACCGTTCTTCCCAATATCACCGCTAATGTGAAGATCGTCCCATTGAGAACAGTATTGTTAACTGCCTGGCCTGGATGTCCTGCATATACCTGACCTAATCCCGGAACCAGGCTGAGCCAAAAAGCGGTGACGGGATGGGGACGCTTCAGTCTTTTTGAAGTAGAAAATACCCTTGACAGTTCTGCCCTGAGGGAGTCATCTGTTACCAGTTCCTGAAATCCGCTAAATGCCTGGGCATAATTTCCCTCTATGTACCAAAGCGTGCTTTGAAAAAAGGTACATCTGTCGGCCTGTTGTTCACTTAGAGGTGATCTTCGCATTCGATTCAGGACGCGTCGGGCTTGTTGGAGGTTATTCAAAATTAGGTACTGCTGAACTTGGCGAAAACTCAACGCTTGCCGTATGCTGTCGTTGCGTTCATTGTAATAGGCAAGTTCCAGGTAATGAAGGGCCTTCGTAGGTTCTCCCAATGCCTCATGCCCAGCTGACAGCCGTTCATAGGCTTTTTGACGAATATCGTCCTGGGCAAAAAATAGTACCCGTTTGAAATAGCGAACAGCCTCCTGTGGGCGTCCTTGTTCAAGTGCGGCCTCACCTAGTTCAAATGTCTGGTAAATGCCTTGTGAGGATGCGTGTATCCATCCGGCAAGGAGCCCTAGCACCAGGAGGTGAATCTTAAGGGGTGGGGAACTGAAACGCATAGGGAAATATACACATCCTTCAGGCAGAAATGGGACAGAATATACTGGCAATAGAGCAATCTGGGTTTCCATCTCGATAAAAACTCTTAATTTGCCTAAAAATCGCTCCCCATGTCGGATTTCTCTCCTTTTGATTGTAAATGTAGTGCTTACACCCCTGTCTTTTTCCGGGGGGCATCTCCCTCAGTTCGGTCCTATCCCCGTGGGTACCGATTTGAAGAAGGGGGAGAATCCATTCGGTTAGCTCCTCCTGGAATTCGCAATTCGGATGAAGATGACTGGCTGACGATCGCGTTAGGGCCCAAGGGGCTTTCCCCTGATCAGGCTCGGAAATTGTATGTGGGCACTGTGGAGGAAAATGGCACCTATGGGGTTGTTCATACAGATGTAGCCAATGTATTGCAGGCTGCTTTGGTGTATGACTGGCTAACGCAGGATGAAGATTCCACTCCAGGAGCTGTTTTGCTAAATCAATGGGTAGCAGGCATTCGTGCGGGTCATGAGGCATGTACGGAAGCGTTTTTATTTGATGCACTGGATAACATTCGGGAAGAGGAAGGCAGGGTTTTGAGAAACAGACCAGTTGAGCG
>JBCDIQ010000067.1:0-18644 GCA_039024295.1 Bacteroidota bacterium
ACCATTCCTGTACGTTCCCACTTAGGTCATAGAGTCCGAAAGAATTGGAGGTCTTAGTTTTTACCACATGTGGCTTTTTCCCTGAATTGGAACTGTACCAAGCAACCGTTTCAGGCAGGTTAGACCCTGAAAATATCCGATTGTACTGGTTTCGACTTCTTGCCGCATATTCCCATTCTGCTTCAGTGGGGAGCCTCTTTCCTGCCCATTGGGCGTAAGCCTTGGCACCGTACCATGTCACACCAGTAACTGCTACCTGTTGAGAGACACCTGAAACGGTAAACTTGCCCGTTTTGTCATCAAATTCTAATGGTGCTTTTTTCAAATCAATCCAGGCTTTGATGCTATCGGGGGCCTCGCGTCTTTTTATGGTCAAAAATTCTGCGTATTGTTCCAGGGTAACTTCATGCTGATCCATTGAGAAGGAGGGGATATAAACTTGTCGCCGGGTGCTTTCATCTTTTGGCCTGCCTGATAATGGGGTGCCAATTCGAAAGGTATCTGCTGGGATTCTTACCATTTGTGTCAGGGCGACTTCCCCGGGGCAATTGCGTATACACCTTCCGTTTAGGTCCAGATAAAAAGATCGGCCATTTTTCTGTACCTGGGCCTGGCCATTGACAAAGTCAGAAGCCGCACCATATTGTCGGGAGATAATGAGCATTCCGTTGGAATCCAGGTAACCATATCGGCCCTTCTTGCCAACCCGTGCCCTGTTCTCCCGGAAGGTCCATACCTCATCGAATAAGCCAAAGGGCACAGCCGTATTTCCATAGGCATCTATATACCCAAACTTATTGCCCTTCTTCACCCAGGCCAAGCCGTTAGAAAATGGCCCAGCCTCTTGAAACCTCGCCCTAATCACTTCTTCTCCGCTTAAGTTGACATATCCAAACAGCCCCTTTCTTTTTACCCTGGCCCTTCCCTGGTAGAATGGCCCAATCTCCTCATATCTGTTTCCCCAGTCTCCGATTAGTACCTGAACCCCACCGCCGGAAACCGTTCTAAATCCAATTGTTGATCTTTTCGAACTAGGCGCAATAGGTGTACGTCGAGTAATTCGGAGGTTTTCTGTTGAGCTAGCAAAACTACCCCCACGGACCACTTTCTGACTCCCCTTCTCTGGACCTGCAGGATTAATTAAGGGGCTGGATTGGTAATAATTGGGCGAATACCAGTCAGCCATCCATTCTGCCACATTCCCCAGCCAGTCAAATGTAGCTGGAGGAAAATCCTCCAATGTACCCACAGGATGGGTTGTATTGCCACTGTTAGGACGAATCCAGGCAACCTGTCGTGCCAAGGAATCTGATATGGTGGACGAATAGGTATTGGTCTGAACCCAAAATTCCCATTCTGCCTCGGTGGGCAACCGTGCCCCCATCGATCGGGCATACGCGTTTGCGCCGTACCAGCTAACCCCTGTTACTGGGTGGTCTTCATATCCCGGTTCTATCCGGTACAAGCTGTCAGGCCCAATGCGCAGCCGGCTCACTTCGGGGCGGGTGCTTACCCACATGCGAAAAGAATCTCGTAATTGAAGGTTCGCGTGTAGAAATTGTTGATATTGATAGTTGGTAACTTCGTATACATCTACCATAAAATCACTGATTTCCACCGGGTGGGCAGGGCGTTCACGGCCTGCGCCCCCTTCCTGACTTCCCATTTGAAACCTGCCCCCTTCAATGGTGATACGCGACCTGAATGCATCGGCCACCGCGTTGGTCAATCGGTTCAACTGAGGGTCTGCTTGAAAGGTGGCAGGCTGGTCGAGTAGCTTTCGGATCAGGGTGTCTTGCTTTCGAGCAGTTAACAACCGTTTGTACCGATAAAATCTGCTTTCAACGGGTTTTTGCAGGAAATACCTGAGGTCTGATATGCCCTGGCGAAATTGTTGATTTTCCAATCGCGTGATGCCCCTTGCAAAGTACACATCCAGCAATTGACTGTCTGACAAAGCATTGGATTGTTCCAACAGCTCAATGAGTACCGAAAACAGGCTATCTGCAATTTGTAGGCTGTCCAGGTAGTAATAAAATCGACTTTCCTCATATTGCACCGCTACGAGGTTATGAAGGGCAGGGAGGTAGGTGCTATCGGCCTCAAGGGCCCTTAGGTAGCTATTCTGCGCCAGGGTACTTCGCTCAGTATTAGATAGCGATTGGCTGAAAAACAGTTGATTTCCCCGAAAAACTTCAAACCTTGCAGAGTCTCGCCCATTTGCCAACAATACCTGGTCAGAAGCCAATACTTTCCTGCTATTGGTCTGACGGATGGGAGTTTGCGTCCAAGTCCAGACCAACCAGCCTGTCAGCAGGAGGGCTGAAACAATCCCCAACCTTCGGAGGGCAGCTTTTCGGTAGGGGAGCATCACTTGCTCAAGTCCCTGGGTAGGAACCACCAAAGCGGAAGGACTTTTCTTGAGGTGAACCAGCGGCTTGAGGTAAACATGGTCCTCCAGTTCCTCCACACCGGCGCGGATGAGCTGTTCATCCAATTGGCGACGGTCCATTTCCTTTCGAGGAGAGTTCAGGTACTGATAAATGGCGAGGGTCACTTCTCGGTCCTGCTCAGCATAGCTAAAAACGGGCTGTTTGTTTGTGGGACGGTTAAGTACCTCAATCAAATACTGGCGTACTTCAAACGCAAAATCCTCATGGAGATGTTCAAGTAGGACTTCCCGTGTATAGTTGGGCATTCGGCCTTGTCGGAACCAAGGCAGTAGCAGCAGCCGTTTCAGTCTGGGCAAGTCAGGCAGCTTCCAGTTAGGCAAGGTTGAGTCAGGTTTTCGCCTGGATACATTGGCCAACAGCTGGCCCAATTTTAGGGTGAGTCGCCAGCGGAGTTCAGGATAGACTGCGCATGCACACAACCATTGAAAATCAGCTTCTCCCAGGTAAGCCCTGATTTCAGGGATTGCTTCTGGTTTTGAGGAGAAAGGAGGTAGGGTACGATACTCCTCCCGTTGCCATGCTTCTGGGCCTTTGGGTTCTTCTCTTTTCCATTGACTGACCAGTGCCCCTATACCTGAAATGGTGTCTGGTACCAAGACCAGCACTTGGGAAAGCTTGCGGTGGATCAAATCCCAGCCTGCTGTAGGGCGGGTGCTCAGCAAAGCCCGTTCTTCCCACCAGGAAAATGCTTCTGCCCAAAGTGCCAACTGGCCACTTTCCAGGTCGAAAAATTCTGCTCCATCACCCACAACCAACAGGCGATAGCCTGCATAATTATTTTGTAGTTCCTCCAGGCTCACATAGCTCTCCGGTTGGTGCCGACTGCGCCAACATAGTTTGGGGTCACCTTCGTAGAAGTAGAATTCTGCTGTGATATCACGTGAACGGAGCTCTTCCGTAAGCGAAGCAAATAATTGAGCGTGCAGGTCATTGGCACTTTTCTGCTCTATCAGGATCAGGTATTCAGGTGCCTGGCTGCTCTGTTTGTAGCGCAAGGCAGGAAATCCCCCCTCCTGTATGGTGCTTCGAATGCTGGCATCAATGTCGAGTTCTTGTTGCCTGCCCACTTTTCTTGCACGCAGGTCCCTGGTGGCCTCATAGAATTCTCGGAAATTAAACAAGTCGATCGTTGGGTCTTCGAGGTCAAGCCGGGTTTTGAATGGCTGGTTACGAAAAGGAGCCGCGTCCAAGACGAGTTTTCTACGGTTCCAACGGAAATATTCAAATACGACATATGCGAGCAACAGACCCAGGCTAACCCACAAGGGCAGTTGCCATCCCCCTGTTGGAACCAGTAGGTCTGTTATATCATTTTGAATAGGTTGCAGGCCTGGAAGGGTTACCTTCTGAGGGATATATAGAGAGTCAGGGGAGACAAGGGTGATAAGACGCCGCGCGGTATCGAAACAACTGCTGTCGGGTGTCATGATTCGTAACTCGACAGGGTAGGGGCCTGGTTGAGCATACAGGTGTACGGGATCCGGGATGCTGTCTGAGGTTTGATCCCCGAAGTCCCATTCGTAGGATAATGTATCCTCATTTCCCAGGTTTTGTGATGTACCTGTGAAAAGAACACTTAAGGGCTGCAGGCTATCGGTAACAAAGGTGAAGCTCGCCTGGCAGGGCAACTCAGGAGGAGATATTTTGACGGTTTGAACAAGAGAATCAAAGGCTTCGCTTTTCTCATAAGCAAACATCACCACCTGATAAGTCCCTGAAGTATCGAATGGCAAAATGGTGGACCAGTAAATATCCTCGTTTATATCCAAGGATGGCTCACCTCTGTACATTTGCCCTTCCACCTTCCAGGCAAAGCTGACATCTTCCCTTGTCAGGCCAAAAAAGGAGGGAGGCTGAGTTGATACAGTTAACTCATAACTTCGAATATCTTGAGCATAGGCAAAAGACAACCCCTGGGTACTCCTGGCTACCCATATTCCCAATAAAAGGAAGCCAAGTATTACCCCAATTCCCACCGCCCATTTCCAACCAGAAGCAGGTGCTTCTTCTGCTGTCTTCTCAACTGATGGGGGAACATAAGCGTATCTGTCGACATAAGCTTCAAATACGCGGAAAAATAATTCTTGCTGCGCTTCTGATTTGGCAAGCAATGCACTCAGCCGGTATTTGAGCTGCTCCAGGTCTGCATCTGATCGGTCTACCTGTTGGTTTATCAGCTGATGTACCCGCTCATAGGTATCTACCCCCATATCGAATCCCAGTTCCTTCAATTCATCCAAAAGCAACTCAAGGGGAAGAAAGTCCAGGTATGTAGGCGTATGGGGCAAGTTCTGTTATTCCGATGGGTGAGCCGAACAAAGGTACTGCCTATGCAGCATAAAATGGCAAGGCCAATTTAAGAGGAGATCAGGTCTTCTTCCAATATGGCATAACTGAAATTATCTACCCAGTTTCCTCTAATGGGAAGGATCTTACGGGCCCTCCCTTCTCGTTGCATGCCCACCTTCTCCAAAACTCGTATGGAGCGTGTATTTTCAACGGCTACCCCGGCTTCGATTCTATGTAAGTTGAGGGTTTGAAAGCCAAATTGCATCACTCGTTTAAGGCTTTCAGTGGCATAGCCGTTTCCCCAATACTTGGGATACAAGGAGTAGTACACCTCGCCGCTTTTGTACCGCGGATCTTTAAGGTTAAGGCCAACGGTTCCCATAAAGGTGGACTTCCGGTCTCGAATGCTCCAGCAAAAAGCAGATCGTTGTTTTTTAAACTGGTCCATAATAGGCACCCGGATCAGCTTCCTTGTGTCATCAATTGTTTCAGGGATTCCTACTGTATTGAATTCATCCACCTCTGCAAATTTGTGCAGGCGATGAATACCCTTAAGGTCTACCCATCGGATTTCGGTTAACACCAGACGTTCGGTCTCAAGCGGCTTTTTCATAGGGCCGGTAACATTCACGCGTTGTCTCATATTAGAGAAAAATTCGATGAATGAAAACAAATAAGATTGCGATTTCGGCCTGAGGGTAATGAAAACTACATTTTTGAGTATATGCGGTGTTAAATCCTGCTATATTTCCAATCAAATCAATGCAACCCATGATTCGAAATCTTCTTTTTGACTACGGCAAGGTGCTTTACGAAATTGATATCCAGCGTATGCTGGACCAATTTGCGGCCATGCGAGATGGGGCGGAGGTAGCTTACAGCATGGAAGGGCAGCACGAAGTATTTTCCTTACTTGAAATTGGAGAAGTAGATGCGCCAACCTTTGCGGCAGGACTGAAGGAGGCCTACCAGCTTAACGGGTCTCAGTCTGAAATTCTTGATGCTTGGAATTCCCTGCTGGTCGGTGTGATCCCAGGTCGGCTGGAACTGATCAGACGATGCAAAGAGCGGTATGACGTAGCCTTGTTGAGCAACACCAATGCTTTCCATCACAAGGCGTTTTGGCCAGAAAGCGAGCCATTGCTACGCGAATTTTCTCGCTGTTTTTTCTCTTTTGAAATGGGCATGCGGAAGCCCGATAAAGAAATCTACCATGCCGTGCTGGAGGAAATGAACTGGAAGCCTGGCGAAACCTTGTTCATAGATGATTCTGGGATTAACATTGAGAGTGCAAAGGAAGTAGGGATTCAGACCTTGCGGTACGAGAGTGAAGCAGATATGGAGCACTTTGAGAAAGCCTTTATGTCCACCTCCATCCAACCCTAAATGCCTGCTTTATGTCCCTTGCCGAAGAGCTGATGTGGGAGGCGATCCAGGAAGCGCGCCAAGGAAATACCCCATTTGGGTGTGTCATTGCTCGGGATGGAAACATCCTTATTCGAGCGGCTAACAACGTTAGACAAACCAAAGATCCTACGGCACATGCTGAAATGGAGGCGCTCCGTCAATTGTCTGAAATCCCCAAATCCGAGCGTGGCTACTTGACGCTGTACACCACGGGTGAACCCTGCCCCATGTGCATGGGAGGCATTTTATTTTCACGAATCGGACGAGTAGTTTATGGAGCCTCAATTGAACAAATAGGGCAGTTTATGCCTCAGATTTATGTATCCTGTACTGAACTGGCAGAAAGAGCAGACATGCAGATTGAGGTGATAGGGGGTGTATTGGAGGAGGCGTGTTTGGAGCTATTCAGGTGAGAAAGGGAAAATATCTGGTACGCGGACAGATTCTGTGGGCGAAAGGCCCGCTGTTATGCCGACTTTATGGAGGCATCCAATAAATTGAACAACAATCCGATAGGCCCCTCCACTGCGGTCGGGGAGACACCACAAGTGTGATAGCCAATTTCAGGTCACCCGACCCAGTGTGACCAAAACCTAAGTTTGTCACCTCGATTTCACGGAGAGGTCTAAGGATCAGAAGGTAACCTCCTATTGATAGATGCCTCCACTCCGGTCGGTATGACAAAACTGAGGTTTGTTATGAGGGTTTCACTTCGTTATGAATATTACCTACGATGGCCTTACTATTCAAAACACAAGCTTGCCCTTGTTCAAAGCTATTGAGCTTCCTCAAAAATGATCCAATTGGGACACTGATTAATAGGCTCAATTAAAATTGTCAAATAACCGAGAATCTTTTGTAGAATCCCGTTTTATCGCTTTATTGCAATAAATAAATATGGGCCTTACCAAGACAGAAATATTCACCGAAGGGCAAAACCGCCTAGCAAAAGTTGCCAAGGTGCTTGGGCATCCTGCTCGAATTGCAATCTTGCAACATCTGCTGAAGGTGCAGACCTGCATTTGCGGAGATTTGGTGGATGAAATTGGCTTGGCCCAGCCGACGATTTCCCAACACCTGAAAGAGCTAAAGACGCTGGGAATTATCCAAGGCACCATTGAAGGGACCAGTGTATGCTATTGTATCAATCCTCAAGGTTGGGAAGAAATCAGGGATATGCTGTGGAACTTCATGAACCAGGCCATTCCCGGCAACAATGCGTGTTGCTGACTTTTTTTGACTTTATTCATCGTTAAATTGCAATAAATAAATTATATGATGTTATCGGAGTTTCGTCAATCCTTGAACCAGGTAGAATCCCTGGTGATTGAACTGCCCACTGGCAAACTGGTAGCCCCTCACGCACATGTGACGGAGGTTGGAAAAATCACCCGAAATTTTGTGGATTGTGGGGGAGTGGTCAGAACCACGGAAGCAATAAATGTACAACTGTGGGAAGCCACCGATTATGACCATCGGCTTGACCCGGCGAAGTTGGAAAAGATTTTGGAAAAAACGGCAGAAATGCTCGGCTTGCCAGATGGGGAGATCGAGGTGGAGTACCAGGGGCACACCGTCGAAAAATATGGACTGGAATTTACTGGCAAGCACTTCAAGTTGACACCAACCTATACTGACTGTCTGGCGAAAAGTGCTTGCACCACACCTGCGGCCTCTGTCGTGAAGCCGGTAGTATCCTCTTTGCCCATTGTGCAGTCCTCCTGTAAGCCCGGAAGTGGATGTTGTTAATTATGGAACCTTCTTTTTACCCTAACCTTCAGGAAACCCTGGATAGCCTGTCTATTGATCAGGTTCCTGGAGCAAGAATCGCTCGGTTGCAGCTCCTGATAGAGGCCATCAACTCTCAAATCACCCAGAACAGGCCTGTTAGGCTTAATTTCATTTGCACCCATAACTCCCGAAGGAGCATGTTTGGGCAGTGCTGGGCACAAGCGATTGCGGCCCATATGGGCATTGAGGTAGACACCTATTCTGGAGGTTCAGAATCCACGGCATTTTTTCCGGCTGCTGCTGCTGCCTTGCAAGCAGGTGGATTTCAGGTGACCAAAATCCAGGAAGGCACCAATCCTGTCTATGCAGTTAAATATGCACCCGATAGTCAGCCGTTGGTGTGTTTCTCCAAAACATTTGACCATTTCTTCAACCCAACTTCCGGGATGATCGCCGTGATGGTGTGCTTAGATGCGGACCAGAATTGCCCGTATATCCCTGCGGCAGCTCATCGCATTTCATTGCCGTATGAAGATCCCAAGGTTTCTGATGATCGCCCAGATCAAGTAGCGGTATATGCAGAACGAAGCCTGCAGATTGCTACCGAGCTAACTTATGTTTTTTCACACATTAAATCAGGGAACTAAATGGCACAACCGAAAAAACTTGGTTTTCTCGATCGTTACCTGACGCTTTGGATTTTCCTAGCCATGGCCGTCGGAGTTAGCATCGGGTATGCGTTCCCCTCATTCCCGAATTGGATCAACAATTTCAGTGCGGGCACTACGAACATCCCTATTGCCCTCGGGCTCATATTGATGATGTACCCGCCTTTGGCGAAGGTGGATTATTTGACTTTGCCGGCTGTTTTCCGAAACACGAAGGTGCTGGGGGTTTCTTTAATCCTGAACTGGGTGATTGGTCCTGTATTAATGTTTGTCCTTGCGGTGATCTTCCTCCGGGACTATCCCGAATACATGACAGGACTGATTCTGATCGGTTTGGCTCGGTGTATTGCCATGGTATTGGTTTGGAATGATTTGGCAGATGGAAGCCGTGAATATGGAGCGGGCTTGGTAGCACTCAACAGCCTGTTTCAAGTATTCGGCTACAGTTTTTATGCCTGGGTATTCATTACATGGCTGCCTCCTCTGTTGGGGATGGAAGGAGCGATTGTAGACATTTCTATTGGCACCATAGCAGAAAGCGTAGCCATCTATTTGGGAATTCCGTTTTTGCTGGGATTGATCAGCAGACTAGGGCTGGTGAGACTGAAAGGGGAGGAGTGGTACCGAACTGAATTTATTCCCCGTATCTCTCCAATAACCCTGGTCGCATTGCTGTTTACCATTGTGGTGATGTTCTCCTTGAAAGGGGAATTAATTGTCTCCCTTCCCATGGATATCGTGAGAATTGCCATTCCAATGCTGGTGTACTTCGCGTTGATGTTCCTGACAGGATTTTTCCTGAGCAAAGCCCTGGGAGCAAGTTATGACCAAAATGCGGCGATTGCCTTCACTGCAGCCGGAAATAACTTCGAACTTGCCATTGCAGTTGCCATCGCTGTCTTTGGCTTGAATTCAGGCCAGGCATTTGTTGGTGTAGTTGGGCCTCTAATTGAGGTACCCGCCTTGATTTTGTTGGTGCGGGTGGCTTTTTGGCTACGGGAAAAATGGTACCCCGCCGCTAGTAGTTAATACAACTAATATCCCTTTGTCATTGTACCAACTCGGCAAAAGGATCTTTTTTGTACAATTGCGACCAATGAGTGGCCCCTTGGATGTTTTCCAACTTCAGGGTGAAAGTACCCTTGTGCAAGTTGCTCACCCATGCGCCAGTGGAAAGCTGCTGCCAGCCTTCCCAGGAAAATTCCATTCCCCCAACAGGGATAATCTTAACCCACATCTTCCAAGCGGTCGGGCGGTAGTTTTCATCGACAATCCATAGGTAGGAATCACCAGGGGTAACCCCACCAGAAGAATAAGTAATCTTCAGTCCCTTGCCCCCTTTTTTCAGGTTAACGATTTCACGGGAGGTGCCCTGATCATACAATTTTGCCAAAGGATTGAGCCAAAAGCTGTCATTTACCCATTTCTTCCACGCGCTTTTCAGCAGTTTTTCAGCATCTTCAGCTGGCACCTGCTCCCCATCCTTATAGGCCTTCCCTTTCTTGGTCGTCAAGTCGATCAACACCTGTTTATTTCCCCAGCTTACCGAAGCTATGTGTCGTTTCCGGTCCCATACATGTGCATTTTGACCTGCAAAATCCCAGGCAACGATTCTGGTGGTATCCCACGCGGCAATGTCAACGGACTTCATGATTTTTTGGGCAAATTCATCTGCAGGTTCTCCAGCTTTTCCCGTAGGCTGGGGATCATCCATAATTTTTATGGTAAGCATACCCCCAAGTGCCAGAATTCCCAAAGCGGCCAAGGAGAACAACAGGATTTTCTTGACAATTTTCATACGAGCATAACTCCTTAAGTAGCTTGAAGTTTTCGAAACATGCTTCTATTTCAATGTATGGTAAAAAAATTACCTTGTCTAAGCATCCTATTTTGTTGAACTTTCGTCTACTACCAGAGTCCCCGCATACACACATTTTATATTGTTAGCAATTCTTCTACAGTATTATTAGGAAGATTTTGCTTCTAAAAAACATTAACCTGGATGTCTGAATACTTCATCAGAGCATGTGCGTGCATCTTTCTGCTGATCTCCCTTGTGATTCAAGGGTGCAAAGAAGATGATGGGCCTGAAATTGATCCTTCGGTTTACCCCATTAGCGTTTCCATTAACCCAGAGCTGGGGGGGGTTGAATTATCCTGGACACAAATCAATACGAGGGATTTCCAGCGTTATTGGATCATACGATCTGTAGATTCTCTCCCAGATGACATTGATGTGACTGATTTAACGATTGAAATTGCTGGGCAGGTAGATCAACCAGAAGATACTGTGTTTACAGATACCAGGCCGCCACAAGGAAGTGTCATTTATTATAAAGTACTGGCAGAATTGGGAAATCGCTTTTTGGTGAGTCCTACTGTACCCGTTGTTCGGGAATTTTTCCCCTTGGGACTTAGATATGGAGATGCCGTTATCGAACCGATTTACAACACCCTATTTGTACGAGACCAGACAGGTAGACTGGTCACGGCTTTCGATTATGAGGAAAAGAAATTGCTGGGCACTTCATCGATTAGCTCTACCAATCCCAACCTATCGGCAGGTACTTTTAACGGACAATCAGAATTGTACGTGCACGCCATAGGAAACAGTGAGCTAACGGTTTTTCGTGCTGATTCTATGTTTAATCCCATTCAAAATGATTTTTTGCGGAACATTGCTTCCGTTGCTGCTGATAACCGTGGACGGCTTTATATTGCCTTCAGTGACAATGCCGGTACCTTTCGAGTTCACCAGCGGGCCGGCTTCGGACAAGTGGCGAATTTCACAGGAGGGCAGTCCTTTTCCCAAAAGTTGGTCGGAGTCTACCCCAACGGGAATGATATCCTGGATGCTACTCCTCAACAAGTTGAATTGTATCGCTTTGATGATAACGGTGACTTCATAACCCGAATTACAAAATCCATAAGTGCAGCAGGCACCCAGTTTTTGAGTTCGATGGCCTTCCATCCTGATGGCGAATTTGTGATTCCATTTAGGAATGGATTGATCCTGGACAAGGATCTCAACCCCATAACCCTGCTTAGTGGGAATGTGGTCACCAGTTATGCGTTCTCGCCAGATGGCAACAGCTTGTATGTGGCCAACGGTAATACGCTCTCCCAATTGGAGGTTCCCTCCTTTCGGCCACTTAATACCTTCCTGTTAGGATTTTCCACTAAAGCTATCTTCGTTGATCCAGAAGACAACAAGCTGTTAATTGTAGGAGATGTTGTATCTGGGAATAACCTTCAGGCAGTAGTAGAAATAGTATCACTTCCATGACCCTTTTTATTTTCCACCTCTAAACTTTTCCTTGATGAACACCAACCACCCCCTTTTCTATTTGTTGATTGCAGCCATTTGCTTAACTGCCTGCAATAAAAATGAGGAAACGCTCCCTTATAAATCCATTGAGCCTTCGTTACCAGCTGTTACCTACAGCTATAAGGTAAATCTGCCCGAAAGGCATAAACGGGTAATTGATACCACGAGGATAAGTACAATCACTGACGATGGGGCTACCCTAGGGCGTGTGTTGTTTTATGACAAAAGGCTTTCCTTAAATAATGTCACCTCTTGTGGAAGCTGTCATGCTCAAGAGCAGGCTTTTTCAGATATAAGTGCTAAAAGTATTGGGTTTGAAGGGGGACTAACTGAGCGGAATTCCCTGGCGATTACGAACCTGGTTTCCAGTAAGAGTTTTTTCTGGGATTCGCGGGAAAATGATTTGGAAGTCATGGTGACCAAACCCATTCGACACAATGTGGAAATGGGCCTTGAAACAATGGATGACCTGGTGGTAAAGCTCAGTGCAACAGATTTTTACCTTCTCTTATTTGAAAAAGCTTATGGTACATCTGAGATTACGCCAGAGCGAATTGGAAAGGCACTTACCATGTTCATGCGCAGTATGTTCTCTGCCGAGTCCAAGTTTGACGAGGCAACTGTCATGGGGCACGAAAATGTATTTTCCCCTCAGGAAATGCGCGGCTTCGAATTGTTTTCCTGGGAAGCTGGGTGTATGAGTTGCCACGGCGGGGTAGATTTACGTGGTGGTTGGGGTGACGATTGGGCCAATATTGGACTAGAGATGAATTACACCGATCCAGGTCTGGGATTCTTGAACCCGGAGCAGGAAGGGATGTTCCGTGTGCCTTCTCTGAGGAATATTGCGCTCACTGCGCCTTATATGCACGACGGCCGCTTTGCTACCTTGGAAGAGGTGGTGGAGCATTACAATTCAGGGGTAAAGGATCACCCTGCATTGGACTGGCGACTCAGTGGTGGGGGCATATTTCCGGGTGGGCCTCGTCCGGGGGCAGGAGATGGGCCGCAGCGTTTGGAACTTTCCAAACAGGATAAGGCTGCTTTGGTGGCATTCCTCCATACACTCACGGATGAACAGTTCATCAATGATCCCAAATTTTCTGATCCCTTTGAAGTGAATAACCAAGACTGATACAGATAATAAGTTGCAGAATGCTGTATGATTGGTTTGCTGCAACTTCTATTTTGGAAGCTATCCCCTTCTGCTGTTAACCTCTTTGTGGTTGATATACCAGTTTCGGGTTGGAGTATTTTTCCGTGCTATCAGTTGAGTGAGGTTGCTCATTAAAAGGAAAGGTGATACTTGGACAACCGCCTTTATTTGGCAAGGTTTCACAATCTTTCTAAAAAAAGATATATGTAGGCCTCTTCATATGTGAAAAAATCGTATTATTATATACTGATCACAGCCATTCATTTTTTCCTTCAGAAAGATCCTGCCCCCCTGGAAGGCTCCTAAAATTTCAATGTATGGGAAATCGGACTACCACTTGCGAGTTTAAATTTTTACTGGGATGTTTTTTGAGTATTTGCTTCCTCATTCAAGCTTGTAGTGACGATGAGGCCTCCGAAATGGTCCCCTTTACTTATCCTATTTCCTTGGAAGCACAGGCCACTATCCAGGGGAACTCTGTCACATGGTCTGAGTTGGAGACAAGCGAATTTGAAAGGTATTGGGTCCTTCGCTCAGAAGATTCTTTGTCTGACGAATTAGACGTTACTGCCCTGGCCGGAATTAACATTGCTGATTTTGGAAGTTCTGATACGGCATCATTTTTTGACACAAATCCTCCCCGTATCCCGGTTGTATACTACAAAGTGCTGGGAGATCTGGGGGATCGATTTGTGGTAAGCCCCACAGTTGCCGTTCGCAGAGAGGTTTATCCTATAAATAAAGGGACCGAGCGCCTTGTAATCGAGCCTGTCCATAACACGTTATTTGCAAAGGTATTCAATGAAGGAATCGTAACCGTTTTTGATTATGGCAATAAAGAAGACCTAGGTTCCTTCGGGGCAAGCCGAACCAATGCCCTATTGTCTTCGGGGGTTTATAACGGGCGTTCTGAGTTGTATGTATATGAGCGGTTTTCGCCTGAACTAGCCATCTTTCCCGTGGGGGGCCAGGGAATTGAGAGGTATACCTTCGATGAAAATGTTGCTGGCGTTACCTCAGATGGCAATGGGAGGCTGTTTGTTTCTTTTGAGGATACAGACGATCGATTGGGGGTTTATGAACGCGATGGATTCCAGGAGATCATGAAATTTTCGGGGAACAGGCGCAGTTCTTGGGATCTGCTGGCCATGTCGCCACCGGGCACCGCTACCAGGCTGCTGCTGATAAATGCCGTGCAGGCGGAGGAGTTTAATTTTAATGAGAATGGAGATTTTCTTTCGCGTAATACCCAACAGGTAACCGGGGCTTCCAACTTTAATAGCCAAATAGCGATACATCCCAATGGAGATTTTATGGTGCCATTTTCAAATGGACTGGTCATGGATCAAACGTTGAACTCCTTGACGATCCTGGCAGGCACTGGCTCGAATTCTCATGCCTTTTCACCTGAAGGGACAGAGCTGTACATCTTTCACGATGAGAAGTTCAAAACATATGATGTGCCTTCTTTCCGACTGAAAGATGCATTCACGCTATCGGTTAACAACATCATTGGCCTTTTTGTAGACCCTGATGACCGCTTGCTTCTGCTGGTGTTCAATACCTTCTACAATGAAAAATGGCAGACGGTAGTAGAGATCATTCCCCTTCCTTAAAGCCAAAGATTTACCCCCTTTTCTCAAAAATTGCTATTCATGATTTACAATCGGCTAGTACTTATTTTGACTTGTATCATCTTTACCTTTTTGGTAGGGTGCGAAAAGGTGGAAGATTCCTTGAATTACAAATACGATGCGCCTAGCCTACCGGAGCTTCCCTTTCGCTATCGCCCCAATATTTCTGCCAATTATCCGACTTTGGAAGACTTTAGTGATGAAGGGGCCACATTAGGGAGGGTGTTATTTTACGACGTTCGACTATCGGCTAATAATAAAATGTCCTGTAGTAGTTGCCACAAGCAGGCACATGGTTTTGGAGATAATGTATCGAAAAGTGTAGGCTTGGAGGGGAAACTCACCCGACGAAATACACCTTCCTTGGATTACTTATTTCTTGCTCAGGCTTTTTTCTGGGATTCACGGGAAGATACCCTGGAAGCACTGGTTACCAAAAACAATACCCATAACCGTGCAATGGGGCTGGTGTATTCCGATCACCTGATGGGAGAGTTGTCTCAGGCTTCTTTTTATCCTGCTCTCTTCGAGGATGCCTTTGGTACTGAAGAGATAACCCAGGAGCGAATAGGCCGTGCTTTAGCCATGTTTTTAAGGAGCCTGGAAACCTATCGGTCAAAAGCTGATCAGGCAGGGCAGGTTTTTCCAGATACCCGCATTGTATTTACCCCCCAGGAAGAACGGGGCTTCCAGCTTTTTGTGGATAATGTAAACGTTGGCTGCGTAGGCTGCCATGGAGGATCGGCGATCAGGTCAACAGTAGGCGCAAACATTGGGCTGGAAATGGAATACGCAGATCCTGGAATGGGGCGAATAGACAGGGAAAAAGAAGGACACTTTCGGATTCCTTCCCTGAGAAACATTGCCGTTACAGCCCCTTATATGCACGACGGCAGGTTTCAAACCCTTGAGGAAGTGATTGCGCATTACAATAATGGCATACAGCCCCATCATGCCTTGAGCATCAAATTTCATAACGGGATTATTCTCCCACCTGGGCCAAGACCCGGCATCGAAAGTGAGCCCAAACGCCTGAACCTGAGTGAGCAAGATCAGGCGGCAATTGTTGCATACTTGCGTACCCTAACGGATGAGCGTTTTCTAGCGGATATCCGGTATTCAGACCCTTTTAGGTAATTGATAAGATTAATTTTACTCCCAATAAATAGACCGCATGCTTGTAAAGGTTCGATATCCATTATGCCCTGCGGCATGTAAATTTCAAATGATTTATCCTGTTTTTATGCAGTTCATGTTACGTTTTTTCCTCGCTATGGTCATGAGTACCTGCTCTATTCACCTATTTGGACAAGTTTCAGATTCCACTGTGATGGTAGACTCGACGTCCATCCCCACCAAGAAAAGGGTGCCCTCTGGACATGAAGTGGGCATAAATGCTACCTTTTTTATAAAGCAGCTCCTTGACCTCTCTGAAAACGACATTGCCACAAGTCCTTATCTGTTCACCTATCGCATGGCTATTGGAAAGTGGGGCATACGAGCGGGAGTGGGTGGAACCAATCAGAGAACTGAGACCAGTGAAGAGGGATTTGCCGATACAGAAACTCAACAAGACTACTCCTTGGATGCTCGCTTGGGGGTTGAACGCCTCCTGCCTGTTGGAAAAAGGTGGATGGTCAATTTCGGATTGGATGCCACCACCCGGTTGGTGGGAAATGTAAATATCATCGAAACAGGTTTTGATAGGGTAGAGACCACTACTTCAACCACTGGTTTCGGATTTGGTCCCGTAATGGGCATTCAGTTCTTTTTTAATGAACATCTGAGTCTTTATACCGAAGGGTCCTTTTACTATACCTTCTTTACCACAACTACTGAACGAGATTTTACCAATTTTCCGCAGTTTAACGATGAGGAAGAACGGGTTGAGGGGCAAGAGTTATTGAACAATTTGCCTGCGACCCTTTGGTTGGTATATCGGTTTTAACCTGATGGAGAGGCTGATCTGTATTCGAGTACACGTTAATCCTACCCCCTATGAATAGATTCATCCATCCCCTATCTGATAGCAGGAGGCTTGGGTATTTACTGGCTTGCTTATGCCTCTTTGGGAGTTGCAACCAGGAAGAAGCCCTTGAGCCTGCAGCCCCAACCTATCCTATTTCCCTATCGGTAACCCCGGAGATTCAGGGCAACAGCCTTACCTGGTCCAAGATAGATGGAGAAGCATTCGAGCGGTATTGGGTGATACGTTCAGCTGATTCTTTGCCAGACGATTTAAAGATGGAATCTTTGGGGGGATTGGAAGCGGCCCAGTATGATGCCCCCGAGATCACGGCATTTTTTGATGAAGAGGCACCTCGCTTACCTGTGATATATTACAAAGTAATTGGCGACCTGGGAGATCGGATGGTCATAAGTCCCACGGTGGCACTAAGGAGGGAGGTATACGGACTAGATGAAATAGGGGCAGAGATGATCGTGGAGCCGATTTACAATACCTTGTTTATTAAGTCACATGAAGATGCGATTGTCACCGCCTTTAATTACGAAAAAAAGGATGGATTAAGCTCCATCGGGCTTAGTCGATATGACATGAACTTAATGGCGGGGGCACATAATGGCAAGTCTGAGCTGTATGCCTTCGAACGCTCCTCAAGAGAAGTATCCATTTTCCCGATAGAACCTTTGGCAAAGTTTACCCGGCATACCTTTGACAGGCAAATCGTAAGCATGGCTTCCGACGGCAGGGGCAAATTATTTGTTTCTTTTGGCGGCTCTGACAGAAAAGTAGGCATATTCGACCGTAATTCGATGAATGAAACGGGAAGCATCACAGGAGGAGGGGCGAGCCATTTAACGATCATTCCGGGAGGACCACCTGGAGGTACAAGGTTGCTCGACTTTTCTGGAAGGGAGGTCCATGCCTATAACCTTGACCAAAACGGTACGCTGGTGTCACGGGAGTCCCGCCCTGTAGTAGGTTCATCTAACAATTCACAGACCATTGCCATTCATCCAGATGGAGACTTTATCATGCCCTTCGAAAATGGATTGGCAATAGACAAAAACTTAAACTCAGTGGTGACCCAGATTGGGGGAAGAAGCAGTACGTTTGCCTTTACACAAGACGGAAGCACCCTTTACCATATCAGAAGCTCTCGAGTAAGTATCCATGAGATTCCTTCATTTGAACTGATGGGGGATTTTAGGGTGGGGCATAGCAACATTGGGATATTTTCAGACACAGACGACGGCAAGCTGCTGTTGGTAGGAAATGCCACCATAGATGGCAAGTTTCAGGCATTCGTGGAGATCATTCCTTTTCCTTAGGATTTCAAGGCGTGAATCCATTGAAAGACAACAGCATAAAGCAAAGTAGCTTCCTTTTTCACCGTAGACTTTAGAATTCGCTAACAAGTAAATCAAGCATCCCATATTGAGATGCTTGATTCAGGTAATTGAAGGGAGGTCAGGCAGCCTTTTTTGCCTTCTTGTTCAGCTCAGCAATTCTTTGCTGTTTCATCTCTGAAATCTTACCGGTTTCTGCATATACCTTGGCATCGAATAGGACTGTTTCCAGGGTTTCCCCCATTTTCTTCTTCATCATCCCCCTTGTGAGCGCACCCATCAGGCCCTTTGATTCAAATTCCGCTTTCATGATCAGTTTCGCCTTGTTGGCACCTACAGGCACAACTGTCCAGTTGTTGACTGCCTTGGTAATGAAGCCTGGCATTCCTTCATTTACCTGATACGCCAGGTTCATAGAAGTCTCATCATACATGATCAGCTTTTCCTGAATCTTGCTGAAGCCTTTTACATTGACATTGCAAGCGCGTTCATCGCATACCGCTCCTTCAAACTGACCTTCTCCCATTCCTTCTGCATGGTCTCCTTTGGATGACCATTTGTACCCTTCACCGAATCCAGGACCAAGCATGTCCCCTAACTGATCGGCTGATACGTTAATAATGATCTCCTTTTCCAATAAGAATCCTTTTTGTGCCATTGTTTTTG
>JBCDIQ010000068.1:0-18637 GCA_039024295.1 Bacteroidota bacterium
CTCTCAAGCTGCCATGAATTTCCATAACCCCTGCCAGATGCTCAAATTGTTCGAGCAGCAAGTCTACGTTTCGACTAAACTTCAGGGCAGAAACAGTAAGCTCCAACATCCCTAAGTCCATTCGTGCTACTTCTTCTGCCGAATAGGTGTTTAAATCAATTAGCTCGTAGAAAAAATCTGGGACATACTTCTCGACTGCTATTCCGTCAACTTCATGAAAATAGTCCTTCAATGATGAATCTTTCCATTTTGCTTGACCATGATACAGCAAAATAGGTACAACCGGCCTCAGGGGAAAAGTCCTCTTAAGGGTTAATTTTTCAGCTTTTATTTGAGCCTTCCAAGCGTTAAGTAAATATTGCAATAGCTGCAACCGAGGTCTTACCGGAACATAACTTTTATGCTCGATTAACAAACAGATTTCGATTTCATTTTCGGCTTGGGTCATACACCGAAAAACCAAATCTGAATAAGTGACTTTCAGTTCCTCATCCACGTAGCTATCTCGCATCAGGGTCAAGGTCTCAAGTTTTAGTACAGCAACAAGTTCCTGGTCCAAGAACTTAAGAAAAAATGTCCGAGCCAGTTCAAGGTCCGAAAGCTACTCACGGATATATTTATCATGAGGATTACGCAGAAAGTCTGAAGACATGTGATCAGGAATAATGAAGGATAACTACCCCATGTAGCGATACATTTCCTGATAAATATACCAATACTTTTATACAAAACTAATTATTTTAGCAAATAAGTACAATTCTTTACTCCAACACACCCAACGCTGCCTCAACACTTGCCATCAACTCTTCGCGAGCCATGTTGCCTCTCGCAACCACGCTAAGGCCATTGTTCAGGGTAAATAACATTCGAGCAATGGAATCGAGGTTTTTATCTGCCGATATTTGACCGCTATCTACTCCGCGCTGTAAATAAGAACGAAATATCTCCACGAACTCCTCCTGGTTCATCCGAACGACTTCAGCAATCTTGGGATCTGAGGGTGCCAACTCAGCAGAAATATTCGCTACAAAACAGCCTTTTCGGTTCTTGTCTGCAAGCATTTGGTCAATGGACTGTTCAAACAGCACCCGTAGGCCTACTTTAATATCGGGCTGTGAAGCCAAAAATGTTTTCATACCTTCCCTATTTTGCTGGCGATACCGTGCAAAGGCTCGCTCAAATAACCCATCTTTGGAATCAAAGCTCTCATAAATACTTGATCGATTGATTCCCAAATGCTGCACCAAGTCTTGCATAGAAGTCGCATGGTACCCCTGTTTCCAAAAAAGCTCCATGGCCTTTTGAAGAACATCAGATTCGGTGTATTGCTTGGTCCGAGGCATGAATAAGGATTAAATCAGGTTTTGGCTGTTTCTGAATCTATTCAAACGAAAAAGTAACCCAAAAAGGTTTTTGACCAGCAGAAGGTGCCAATCAAAAACCTTTGTAGTTTCCGGTAATTAGTTTTCAGCCTAGCTAAATTTAACTTCAGGTAAAAAACTGAAAACCGATCACTGCCGACTGAGAACTTGATCCCGCTTAATTTGCCAGGACCGGATTCACATTAATACCTCCGTCGATGTTGATCTCACTCCCTGTGATGTACCAGGCATCATCTGAAGCGAGGAAGGTTACGAGCTTGGCGATTGCATCTGGAGTACCGAATTCTTTCAGGGGAACTCGATTTTGCATGGCTGCGGCAAATCCCTGAAGCTGCTCCTGGTCCATGCCTGTTTTTCCGAAAATTGGGGTGTTGACCGGGCCGGGATTTACGGCATTTACACGGATTTTACGGGGTGCCAATTCAGTAGAGGCTGTGCGGGTGTAAGAGTTCAGGGCCGCCTTACTCGCACCATAAATAGCCGTGTTGGGCATTCCCGTATAGGCATTGATAGAAGAAAGGTTAATGACCGAAGCACCATCATTCAAAATGGGCAAGAATTTCTCCAGAGTGAAAACTGCTCCCTTGAAGTTGATGTCCATGATGGTGTCAAATCCGGCTTCATCAAACTGCCCCAAAGGGGTAGGAAAGAATACACCTGCATTGATGAACAGGACGTCTACTTTTCCAAACTGATCGGTAATTTTAGCGACCAATTGATCGGTGTGAGCCAGATTTGACTGATCGGCTACGATCCCTGTTGCCCCCAATTCCTTGGCTGCAGTTTGAACTTTCTCTTCATTGCGGCCAGTGATAACCACGGTTGCTTCATTTGCGATGAAATCCTGAGCTGCTGCATATCCAATACCGCTGTTACCTCCTGTAACCACGGCGATTTTTCCGTTAAGTCTACTCATTGTCTAGTTGTGTTGAATTATTTTGGAACGATTGTTCTGCTTTGATATATAATGGAACGATCGTTCTGTATAATGGTTGTATATTTTTCGAATATTTTTCTTGAAAATATCCTTATACACTCATAATCAATACATTAACCTTTGCTAATTTTTTCTGCTATCGACTTTCCTACGAGCCAGCCTCCCGTCCAGGCTGCCTGAAAATTAAATCCTCCAGTGATTGCATCAATGTTGAGCACTTCCCCTGCCAGGTATAAGCCAGGGCATTTCTTACTACGAAAATGGGTGAAATCTATTTCTTTCAGCTCAACTCCCCCTGCCGTTACAAACTCTTCCTTGAAGGTGCTTTTACCTTTTACCTGATAGCTTCCTTGGTGCAGTTCCTCTTTCAGTTTATCAAGCTGAATCTTGGTAGCTTCAGCCCACCGGGTATTTTCTGGAATTCCAGCCGCAGCCACAAGGTGCTGCCATAAGCGCAACGGGAGGTTAAACTTAGAATGGGCTGAGATGTGTGATTTGCCTTTTTTCTGCCTGAGCTGAGTGAATTCCTCAACAAGCCTATCCTGACCCAGTTGAGGCACCCAGTTGATGGTCAACTCAAACTGGTACCCCAGTTGGTGCAACTGCCTTGCCCCCCAGGCTGACAGCCGAAGGATTCCAGGCCCACTCAATCCCCAGTGTGTGATGAGTAGGGGGCCTGAAGCTTTTAACCGTTCATTTACAATTTGAACATCTGCTTCTGGTACAGAAACTCCGGCGAGTCCAGTGATTCGTTTGTCTTTTATATTGAATGTAAACAAAGAAGGAACAGGCTCAACAATGGTGTGCCCCAGATGGGATAACAGCTCCCAAGCATGGGGTTGGCTGCCAGTGGCCATCATCAGGTGTGAACCATGAAATACTGTATTTCCTCTGGTACGGACCCCCCAAAGCTTCTGACCGTCTTCAGGAGAAATGATTTGAGCAACATTTTGCTGGGTAAGGATGTCTACTTCGTTTTTCTTCGCAGCCTCCATGAGACAATTGATAATGGTCTGCGAAGAATCTGTCACGGGAAACATTCTACCGTCTTCCTCAATCTTGGTTATGACTCCTCTGCTTTCAAACCATTCGATGGTATCTCCAGGCGCAAACTTGTGAAAAGGACCCAATAGTTCTTTGCTTCCACGCGGATAATGGTCCACCAGTTCCCTGGGATCGAAGCAGGCGTGGGTTAGGTTACACCTTCCTCCCCCAGATATCCTTACTTTATTAAGCACCTCCTTACCTCGCTCTAAGATGGCAATTCTCGCCCCTGGTGCATATTCAGCACAAGTAATGGCAGCGAAGAAGCCAGCGGCTCCACCTCCTACAATAATAAAATCATAGTTTTTTTTCATTTTTTACAACATACGGGAAGGATATCGTGTTAAGCAATAGAATTCTGATATATCTAAAAAATCCTATATATTTACGTTGTTTAGTTGAATTGCATGAATCTATCTGGCTTTACATTATTGTGCCCAGACAAAAAACCTGATAACATATCGGACCTGATTGATTTCTGGAAAAACGCTGGAGGTTATGTCCGTACAATTGGTGATTGGTGGGAGGCTCCTATGTTGGACCCTGAGAATGTGGTGTTGTATGGGAATACCTCCTTTTGTATGGTGCTTGCCCATTTTTATGGGCTGGAACTTTCCACTCCAGACAACAGTTTCATTGCGACATTGACACAAGATTGGCTGAAGAGAGAAGTTACGTTTCATTCAGACAGGGACGAGGGATATCAAAAGCAAGAAAAGGAAACCCTGGAATTTAACTGGAAGATCAGAACCTTCATTGATAGCAAAACCGTGAGGTGCTTTGCTCCATATTCAGGCGTCTATCCTTATTTCCCAGTAACTGAATTTCTTAATACGTTTATTCAGGAACATTCTAACAGCCTTCCCGGCAGCATGGCCTTGGATGTAGGGTATATACCGGGCCGTGGGTGGGCAATTCTGGATGTAAAGCCCGTGTGGTGCGCAAGCCCTTTTAACTGCGAGCCAGAAGGTATGTGCCAAAGCTTATTAGCTGCACATCAGCCCACCAAAATGGCCAGCTAGTTACAGCGCGGCCTTAATACCTTTGATTTCTATCGCATAATGGGAAGTGTGGTAAACTGCTTTCCCATCCTTGATCAGGAGTACCTGTGGTGACTGGTGAGGCACTGCAAATGTCACTGCTATCGCGTTCGAAACACTTCGATACGCAATCAAATCGAGGTAGTATCCTTTGACTTTTTCAGCAGACAAATCCCACGCTGCTGTCAGCTTATCAAGTGCATTGGCCGAAATACCACATCTGGTAGAATGCTTGAAAATCAACACAGGCTGCTGATGGGACTCTTCGGCAATGGTGGCCAGTTGGGATTCTGAGGTCAGGACTTGCCAATCTTCAGGATGAAATGTCATAATACTGTGAACGATAATATTTGCTACAAAAATAACTGCTTGCCACCGGGTAATTGTTCGGCTGAGCGACATTTTTAGTGCAGTGCAGAAGAATCTGCTTCCAGTGTGACATGTATTAAATGGAGGAATCTATCTAAGAGCGACTTTCGCTCCTTAATCTTGAGGCTTTTTAAACCTGACCATATTATCTGATTTATCTTCAGATAGGTCGATTGTAGCAATTCCCCCTGCGACTAACAACCCTGCAAATTATCGCTCAGGTTCTTTCATCTAACATGAAAACAAATCAACCATTGCTAATAAGGTAGCCACATTCAATGTTTCATCCAAATTCCTGTACTTCGAAAATTAAATTTTCATAAAGACCAGAACTTTTATCTAGGACCGGAGTAAAAACAGAAAGGTACTGTAATTCCACTTTCATTTTTCTATCTGTTGTAACTAAAATTTTTTATCCATGATTCGTTTTACCCCCCCCCCCTCGACTGTTCATTCGGGCTTGTGTGATCTGGTGTGTATTGATGACTGGATTTAACACAGCTACTGCGCAGTTTACTCAAAATCCATTTTGGGTGATCCCTTCTCAACTACCTATGATGGTGAGAAATGGTCAGTTACCACCTGGACAAATTGTGAGTTTACCTTTTTCTTTTCCTTCGACTCCTAGTGGCCCCAATTATCAGGGCTATCCTGGCTTCAATGTAAGATTTACCTCTTCAAACGGAATCTTTGATGAGTGTGGAGATTACATTTTTTACATTGCTCATGACAATGTATTTCGCCCCCTTGGGATAGGTGCGACTAATCTGATTCTAAAAGATAGGTGGATTAAATGGGATGATCCCACAACTCCCTGGGACAACCCTCACCCTAATCCAAACCGGACTGAAAATTTTGAAGCCCCCATTGTAGAAAAGCCAGGTATCCAAAATTCTGGGCAGTATTATATAGTGTATTCAGATTGTAGAGAAGTTAATTCTAGTAACGACTTCTGCCACACTCATATAGCAACTTATAATTCTAACAGCCAAGGAGTAATTCAAGAGCTTGATCCTGACCGAAGGGTTAGCTGGTCAACATCAGGGCAAGTCCGATATGCTATTTCACAAGAAAAGCCTAATGGAGGTAGAGATTTATTCATTGTGGGTAGGCATGAAGACATTACAAAGGTTGAGATAGATGGTAATGGTAATATACTTAGCCCAGTAATCATTAAACAAGCGTTTAATGGATGGGAAAAACAAGAATTGGCTTCAGAAGCAGAACTGTCACATGATGGAACCTTATTGGCGTGGGCAATCAAAGAAGGAAACTCAGCTGTGGTACATACATTTGATTTGACCACCAATACCCATGTCCCCAATCCGATCGTCCCAGGTGGTATCAATCGTATATTTGGGCTGGAATTTTTACCTAATGGAAACTTGGCGATAAGTGCTTCCTGGAACCCACCCTACAATGCGGCCCCGTTTAATTTTAACGGGATATGCGTACTCGACCTTAATACAGGCTCCCTGGCGCCAGTCCCAAATACAGCTTCTTTTATCAACAGCATGTTAGAGCTGGGGGCAGGCATGCCCGGATTTTTATACGCTAATAACGGGTCTCAGGCTTTGGCTATAGACGTAAATACCTTAACCATTAACACGGCCTATTCAGTAAATCCTTTGGTTGGACAGCAACCCTTGATGTCTTATCACTCTGATGCACCAGGTCTGTTCTTCCTCTTCGGCCTACCAGACCAGATTGATGGCGAATTTTATGTATCTCCCAATACGTGTGGAGGAGGTACCCCCCCAATACAAAGGGTTGCCACCCCTCCCACCATCAATTGGATACCTTTTAGTGAACTTAAATCTGTTGCGCCTACCGAATAACATATCAAAAATGAATATCATGAAAACTCAATATTTGATTCCCTTCATATGCCTTTTTTGCTTGAGTTCAGCTTTTTCTCAAGTCATCAAGCCTACTATTATTCTGGAAGACACAAGCCTTTACTACATTCAGCCCGGGATTATGTTTGAGACCGCTCAGGGCTTTGAAATGGTGTCCTATGTCTCTGGGGCAGGTATTGGTATCACCCGAATGGATACCAACTTCAACATCCTTTCAGAAGACTACTCTTATGTGGCAAGTGCAATGGCTTCTGCGCATCAGATGCCAGGAGGAAAAATTGTAGTTAATGGTGCTGCTCGTCCAGATCCAGCCGTTACAAAGACGTCTATATTCTCGTTTCAAATGGACAAAAACGCCAAAAGACAATGGGGGACATTTGCCATAGATCCGAGCCTACGTGTATTCGCTGGAGGTACTAGCATAGTGGATAAACAGTCCGATATTTTGATAACGGTTTCATTAGCAAAAGGAAACATGAGCGGTCCAGGGTTAATCAAAATGGATTCCAGTGGAAATGTTTTGTGGACAAAAACCTACCTGGCTTCAACTGCACAAGGACAAAAAATCAATTCTGAAGTTGTAGGAGTAGCTAACAGGCCCAATAGTGCAGGATATGTAGTGCTCGCAAACAGCCCATCTGCTGGTTCCTACACAGTTAGTGGCACATCATTCCTCATGTGGACTGACATAAATGGGGATTCTCTTCGTAGTACTCGAGCAGGGACTCCAGAGGATTTACCTTTGTCGCTACTCGAAGCTCCTGGTGGCTATTATGTGATCGCTGAGCAAATTTTTTCACGGGGTGCTACCATCTTTAAAGTAGATCACCAAGGTAATTTATTATGGACGAAGGACTACAAATACCGTGATGACCAAAATGAGCTGCGTAAAACCATTCCTAAATATGCCTATGTAACTTCGGATGGTGGGTGTATTGTTGCTAGTAACCTATTGGATGAGAGAAACCCTATGAAATTAGGGGGCATAAATTTGTTAAAACTAAGCCCAAACGGAGACAACCAATGGGACATGCTGATTAAGTCTCCCGATGAATTTACCACTGAATATATCCGGTGGGTGATGCAGCTTAGTGATGGATCATATGTGGTCAGTTCTCGCAAAGAGTATAGTGACAATACTAGCATCATTCCCTACAACTACTACGCCCGCCTCTCTTCTGACGGCACGCATGTATCCACGACTACTTCTGTAAAAGAAGAAGTAGCCTCTTTGGAAGTACAGCTTAGTCCTAACCCCTTCGCCGATCAATTAGAGGCAACTTTCACCCTAGACCAGTCCGGCACCTACACCGCTCGCCTATATGACTTACAAGGGCGTGTGATACAGGAAACTTCTCAGCAGGCAACTGCCGGAACGCAGACCGTGAGCATGAACACCGCCAATTTAGCTACCGGGCAGTACGTGCTGCGCATTCAAGCAGGTGATGCCGTGTGGAGTGGGAAGGTGGTGAAGAGATAAAAGCCAAGTTTTCAGTTCTCGGTTTTCGGTGTTCAGTTGGAAGGCAATGCCTGCCTTATTGAAATTTCACTGCTGTAAGCTGTCACTTCATTCTGAACCCACGTTCACCCATCCGTAGCGAGGGCGTTTATACCCTTCGCTGCGAGATGTTTAGGTATGAGGCATTAGCTGTTAGGTAATAGGGGGCAGCTCTGGAGAGCGGTATGTGTTGTCGCTCGGTGCTGCCTTTTTTGAACCCGCGTTCACCCATTCGTAGCGAGGGCGTTTTATACCCATCGCTGCGGATGTTACCCCACATCATAAACAGGCCGCGCCTTACTCACATATCCATTCCCACGCACCCAGTACCGCCAGGGCAGCAAGGCATCTTTGCCTGCATACGCAACTCCCACCCTGGGGCCAGTTTCAATTTCATTAGCAGGTGTGCTTTGCGCATCTTCCAGCCAAACAGGAGGTCCACCCAGATCAATGCCATACAGTGAGCGATCAATCCCCATGGCCTGAGAAACCCTTCCCGGACCTGCCGTTAATTCCCCTTTCGTGGTCTTCATCCCCCGTCGTTCCTGCATAGCCGCAACGCCTTCGATTGGCTCTATGCCCCGGATCAACACTGCGTCTGCCCGGTCTTCTACATTGGTGATGATGTTGAAGAGGTTGTGAATGCCATAGCATAAATACACGTAAGCTACGCCACCCGGCTCATACATTACCTTCGTTCGATTCGTTCGGCGTTCCCGATGGCTGTGGCAAGCCGCATCTCCCCATCCCCTGTAGGCTTCCGTTTCTACAATTTTGCCGACACAGCGAATGCCATCAAACTGGGTAATAAGCAGTTTGCCCAACAGCTCCTGGGCTATCAGGCAAACATCATCTCGCTGATAAAAGGATTTGGGTAAAATCACTTTTTGGTCGCCTTAGCTTTTGGCTTGGCTTTCGTTTTCGCTTTTGGCTTCGCCTTGGTGTCAGTTTTGGCCTTGCTCCTGCGCCCCTTTTTGGGATTTTTCTGATGCTCTTCGTACAAACGATCAACATCCTCACGGGTCAAGTTTTTAGGCTCCGCCACCTCCTTGGGAATCTTGACATTGGCTTTGCCATATTTGATGTAAGGTCCCCAACGACCGTTCAGGATTTTCACCTCATCGTCAAATACTTTAATCAGCTTTTTGCGATCAGCTTCTCGTTTCTCTTCGATCAGCACCTTGGCGCGTTCAAGCGTCACGGTATACGGGTCGTCTTCCTTGAGCGAAACAAACAGCTTTCCTAGCTGAACATAAGGTCCAAATCGGCCAATATTCGCCTTGACAGCCTGATCTTCATATTCCCCAAGGGTACGCGGCAGTTTGAAGAGGTCCAATGCTTCTTCCAGGGTAATGGTCTCCAGACGCTGACTGGAGCGAAGCTTGGCATATTGGGGTTTCTCTTCGTCGTCAGAGCTGCCGAGCTGAACCATTGGCCCATAGCGACCAAGACGCGCAATGATGGGCTTGCCATTTTTGGGGTGTTCCCCCAAATGACGCTCGCCGGCATCTCGCTCTGCATTTTCGGTGGTTTCCTTTACCAGTGGGGCAAAGCCTTCATAGAAGGTCGATAGCATGTCCTGCCATACCTTTTTGCCCGAAGCGATTTCATCAAATTCATCCTCTACCTTTTTGGTAAAGGAATAATCGAGGATGTCGGGGAAGAATTTTACCAAAAAATCGTTCACCACCATGCCTAAATCCGAAGGGAACAGCTTATTTTTCTCCGCTCCGGTATTTTCGGTTTTTACACCTTGCTCAATGTTGCCAGCTTTGAGAACCAGCTTTTGGCAATCACGAGGATGCCCGTCTCGTGATTCTTTAACAGCATACTGTCTTTTCTGTACCGTGGAAATAGTAGGTGCATAGGTAGACGGACGACCAATGCCGAGCTCTTCCAGCTTTTTCACCAAACTAGCTTCAGTATATCGCGGTGCCGGACGAGAGAACCTTTCCAGTGCCATCATCTCTTCGAGCGAAAGCTGCTGCCCTACTTTCAGCGGAGGCAATACGCCTTTTTGCTCTTCGTCCTCGTCCTCGTCGTCTTTTGATTCCAGGTACAATTTCAAAAACCCGTCAAACACCAGCACTTCTCCCCTGGCCTTGAACAGTTCTTGGTTGGTTGAGACCTGAATATCTACGGTGGTTTTCTCCAGCTCGGCATCTGCCATCTGGGAAGCCAGCGTACGCTTGCGAATCAGGTCGTAAAGCCTTTCCTGGTCACGCTCTGCCTCTACCTTGGAAACCGCCATGTCCGTGGGTCGGATGGCTTCGTGCGCTTCCTGGGCATTTTTATTTTTGTTCTTGTAACGTCGTTCTTTATAGTATTTGGGGCCATAGACTGAGGAGATCACGTCTTTGGCCTGCGCCAATGCCTGATCCGAAAGGTTCACCCCATCGGTACGCATGTAGGTGATTTTCCCAGCTTCGTACAGCTTCTGGGCCACAATCATGGTGCGGCTTACCGAAAATCCTAGCTTCCGGCTGGCCTCCTGCTGAAGCGTGGAGGTCGTAAACGGTGCAGCTGGAGATTTTTTGGAAGGCTTTGTCCTGAGATCGGTGATGGTGTAAGCTGCCCCTTGGCAAGATGTGAGAAACTCTTGCGCTTCTGCCAGGCTTTTCAGGCGACGAGGTAACTCCGCAGATAGCTTGGTACCATCTTCCAGCACAAACTCTGCGGTGAGTTTGAAGGAAGACTTGGCTTCAAAGTTCATGATTTCCCGCTCGCGCTCTACAATCAGTCGCACAGCGACAGACTGAACCCGTCCTGCAGATAAGCCTGCACGGATTTTCTTCCATAACACAGGAGAGAGCTGAAATCCTACGATTCGGTCGAGGATACGACGGGCTTGCTGGGCATTTACCAAGTTGTGGTCTACCAATCGAGGATTAGAAATCGCCTTCTGAACAGCCGTTTTCGTGATCTCATTGAATACAATTCGGGGCGTGTTGGATAAATCCAGGCCCAATGCGCTGGCCAAATGCCAGGAGATGGCTTCTCCTTCGCGGTCTTCATCCGTTGCCAACCACACCTGTTCATGTTCCTTGATGAGCTTCTTCAACTCCCGGATCACCTCCTTTTTATCAGGGATGACTTCGTACTTAGGCTCGAACTGATTTTCTATGTCAACGGCTTTGTTTCCTTTCGGCAGGTCGCGAACGTGCCCGTAGCTGGCCTTCACCGTAAAGTCCTTTCCGAGGTACTTTTCAATGGTTTTGGCTTTCGCAGGCGACTCGACAATCATTAAATTTTTGGGCATATAATAAAGGCGTTTTGCTGTCTATTTGGAAGTTTCCTATGCACATTGAGCATACAGAAACATTTCATATGAACTTTCTCTCAAAAGAGAAAAAACTGCTTCTTCAAGCTGAAAACACTAATAATTCCCTTTTCCGACTCACTTCTCTATTACACATCAAAGGGCAAACATGTTTCCAATTTTTACACAAATCTTAAACGAATGTTTCGGAATTACAATTTTAGTTAGGGGCAAAGGCTTACCTTTAAAGGGAAATCAATGCAGTAAATTTTAGGTTATTTAACATTTTGAAGAGAAAAAATACCATAATTTCTGGTTCCCATTGCTCACTTAATATTATGGTTACACGCGGATTGTAAGATGAACTGGTTTATCGGGTTTCCTTTGGTTTCATCCGGGTATTTCCTTTCAAAGCCATTCCAATTCTTTACTATCTTAACAGCTTATTTGGGCAAAAATTATGCGACTACCTCAATTGTTCCTCTTTTGCGTGCTGGTAATCTGGTTTCCCGTCCAGTATCATGCCCAGGTTCAAGATGACTTTTCAGATGGAGATTTCACCCTGAATCCCACCTGGACAGGAGAGGACAGCCTATTTTTGGTCAATGGTCAGCAAGCATTACAAACTGATGGCAGGGCGCAAAATGATGTCATCTACCTTTCGACCCCCAATCAACGGGTAGCCCAAACCGAATGGCGCATCCGGGTTCGCTACCCATTTGCGCCCAGCAATAGCAACAATGTCCGGATCTACCTCGTGTCGGATACTGACAGTCTGGAAGGCCCCGTGAATGGCTACTACCTCCAGCTGGGAGAAAGCGGAAATTCCGATGGAATTGATTTGTACCGCCAAACGGGTACACAAGACAGCCTATTGATTGATGGCCCGGATAGCACCATAAGAACGAGAATAGATATTTTGGTACAAGTTATTCGTGATGGGCAGGGCAACTGGACTGTTTCAGCAGATTTCGGGAGTGGAATGTTTGAATTACAGGGCACCAGCATAGATACGCGCCATACCACGAGCAGGCATCTGGGCGTGTGGGTGCGTCACTCCTCCACCAGAGGTGCATCTTTTTTCTTTGATGATGTGTATGCAGGGTCCATCATCCGGGATACCCTGCCACCGGAGTTGATTCAGACGGAAGTGGTATCTTCTACTGAATTGAGGGTGAGTTTCGATGAACGGCTGGCTACGGCCCCTGCCGAAACCCCCACCAATTACCAATTGGCCCCTGGGAATCTTAGCCCCAGCACGGCTCAACTGGACGCAGCAGACTCGACTAAGGTTCTATTAACCTTTGCCAATCCTCTGGTAAACAACACCCAATACATTCTTTCAATCAATCAATTGGCCGACAGGAATGGGAATGTGCTTCCAACCACCGTTACAGATACCTTTTTCTATTTCCTCCCGGATGTGCCAGCACCAGGAGAAGTCATCATTCATGAGATTTTCCCAGACCCTACGCCAACCGTTGGCCTGCCAGACGCAGAATACATAGAACTACGAAATATTAGCACCAAAACCTTTGACCTGGAAGACTGGACCCTTTCAAATGGCACCACCGTTGGCAGGTTTCCTCCTTATATATTGGGACCAGATGAATACGTGATCGTTGCTGACCGATCTGACACAGCGGCACTTTCGGCTTTCGGACCCGTAACCGCCCTTTCTTCCTGGACTTCTTTGGTGAATTCGGGAGATAATCTAGGGTTGAGGTCGTTAGCAGGTGTATTGCTGGACACCGTTGATTACGATATTTCCTGGTACCGGGACCCTGCAAAAGACGATGGCGGCTTTGCTTTGGAACTGATCGAAACGGGGAATACTGGATGCCCTGTGGCCGAGAGCTGGATTGCCTCCATTGATCCAAGTGGCGGAACTCCCGGAGGGCCCAACAGCGTCATCAACCTGATGGATACCCTTGCTCCACAGGTAGAAAGCGTCGAATTGCTGCCCAATGATAGCTTACGAGTTTGCTTCTCAGAAACGCCGGATACTGCTTCTGCTGCTGTGCTGTCCAATTACTCAGTTGACAATGGCTTGGGTAATCCCCAAGGAATCAGGCAGGAAGGCAACTGTGTCTTGCTTGGGTTTTCGGATCCCATCATTGCAGGGCAATTGTACACTGTTGAAGTAACAAATATTGAAGACTGTCGCGGAAATGTTTCTGCTACGCCTTTTCAGGGGAGTTTTTTGAGGGGGGCCATTCCCCAGCCGGGAGAAGTCGTGATCAATGAAATTTTTGCAGACCCCTCCCCACCTGTTGGACTGCCCGAAGCTGAGTTTCTGGAGCTACACAATCCGACCACCAAATTTTTTAACCTCAACACCTGGAATATTGACAATGGTACAACAGTAGGAACCTTGCCGAATGTGATCTTGGCTCCGGGAGATTACGTGATCCTGTGTTCTTCGGGAGACAGTGTAGATTTTGCTGCCTTTGGCAGGGTGATTCTGCCCTCCTCCTGGCCCTCGCTGGTCAATGGAGGCGATGAACTGGTGCTTCGAGACCGACAAAATATTCCCATTGATGAGGTCGCTTATGAGCTTAGCTGGTATCGGGACGAGGTCAAAGACGATGGGGGATTTTCCCTTGAGCGGATTAATCCTAATGCCATTATCTGCCCAGACTTCACCAACTGGAGTGCTACAGAAGACCTGGTCGGCGGTACTCCCGGACGGGAAAACAGCATTTTCTCTATTGATCCAGATACAACAGCCCCATCCCTGGTAAGCGTGGAAGCAATAGCACCTGATACCCTTAGGATTTGTTTTTCCCAGAGTATGGATATTGCTGCGCTGGAAAACGCAGCCAATTATTCTGTAACCCAAGGGATCGACAATCCCATTTTGGCCGAAGGCGACCGCCCCAATTACGAATGCGTGTGGCTGTATTTTGATCAGCCCCGTGTTCCCGGAACAGCCTATGAGCTGACCATCTCCAACCTGCTCAATTGCAAGGGTATTCCATTGACTCCCCAAACTGTTGCCCTGCTGGAAGGAGAAGCGGGGGCTCCCTTTGATCTTGTGATCAATGAATTCATGGCCGATCCCGAGCCTGCAGTTGGGCTGCCCGAAGCGGAGTTCGTGGAACTTTATAACCGAAGCAGCAAGCTGATCCAATTGGAAAACTACACCTTCCAGGACGGCTCCAATTCTGCTGCATTTCCGGCTTATGTCATCTCGCCAAATGAGTATGTGATTTTATGCAGGGAAACCGATACAGCCTTGTTTTCCTCCTTTGGCAACGTACTGGGCATTGATTTACCTGGTCTCAATAATACTGGCGAACGCCTGGAACTCAGAAATGCCGCAGGCGACCTGATCGATTACGTGGCCTATACAGATGATTGGTACGCCAATGAAGACAAGGCCGAAGGCGGCTGGACCCTCGAACGGGTGGACCCGAACTTTGTGGATTGCAACCAGCCAGCCAATTGGCGGGCAGCAGAAAATATCGTTGGAGGAACCCCCGGTGCAGAAAATAGTATTCGAAGTACTTTTGAAGACACCATGCCCCCAGAAGTGATTGGACTTGCCATCAACGGTCCGCAGAGCATTGAGATACGCCTCAGTGAGCAGATGGATTTAGCCACCCTGACCGATACCAATCGGTACCAATTATTGCTGACGCCTGGTCGACCGAGCCTGGCATTTGCAGTAGAGCCCGAGAGGGAAGTTGTGGAGCTGTTGTTCGAAGAATTACTGGAGGAAAACACCTTATATACCCTCTCGATCGAAGGGGTTGAAGACTGTGCGGGCAATCCCCTCACGCAAGAGCTAGCAATTGGTATTCCCCAAAATCCTGCACCGGGAGATGTGCTGATCAATGAAATCTTGTTCAATCCGTTTACGGGCGGAAGTGACTTCGTAGAGATTTACAATGCCTCAGATAAAGTGCTGGACCTGGAAGACTTGAACATCGGAGAGATTTTTCCGGATACCGATTCGATTTTCAACGATGATCCTGTGGCAGCACGGTCAGTCCTTTTTCTACCGGGAGAGTTGATTTGCCTGACAAGGGATGTGGAATTCCAGCAGGCAGTCTACCTGCCGCCTTCATTTGCGAAGTTCCAGGAAATGGAGGCCTTTCCTTCTTATGATGATGGCGAGGGAGAATGTGTGATTTTCTCGGATTCAGGTGTTGTCCTCGACCAATTTTTCTACCTGGATGATTACCACTACCCTACCCTGGTGGATGACGATGGGGTCTCATTGGAGCGAATTTCCTTCAATGTCCCTACCCAAAATACGGATAACTGGCATTCAGCTGCTGGCACCGTTGGCTTTGCCACACCTGGCTATCCCAATTCACAAGCCCAGGAAATCGACCCGGGCGATACAGAAGTGAGCCTCGATCCTGTTACCTTTTCGCCAGATGATGATGGGCAAGACGATGTATTGGCCATCAATTATGACTTCGACTTTACTGGTGCTAATGCCCGCATCAGCATTCATGATGCGCAGGGTCGTTTGATAAAAGTTCTCCAGCAAAATCAATTGCTGGGAACTGAAGCGGGCACCTTTTTCTGGGATGGTCGCGACGGCAAAAACACCAAAGCCGACATCGGCATGTACGTGGTGCTATTTGAGGTTACCCGCCAGGATACGGGGGAACGGGAGGTGTATCGACGAGTTTGTGTGTTGGCAGGCAGGTTGTAATTTATTGGCAACCAATTCACCATGCGATTGATTCGACTGCTTTAGAAAGCAGATATTTACAAATTGTCATAGCAACATCTTTTCCTATATTTGTAACAATATGGGACTGCGCGATTTTTTTAAGAAAAAAGAGAACAAAGACAAGCTTGATCAGGGCCTCGAAAAGACCAAATCCAGCTTCTTTGGGAAGCTCAGTAAAAGCCTGCTTGGAAAAAGCAAGGTGGACGCTATGGTCTTGGACGACCTAGAGGAGGTATTGATCACCAGCGATGTGGGAGTTGATACCACCGTCAAGATCATTGAACGAATTGAAGACCGGGTAGCGCGTGATAAATATACCGGCTCGAAGGAATTGAACTACATCCTTCGCGACGAGATCAAGCAACTTATGCTGGAGAATGCTGCCAACAGCCAAAATGGCCAGGCAGCATTTTCGGTTCCCCAGGTGACCCACGAAGGGAAAAAGATGCCCTATGTGGTCATGGTAGTTGGTGTGAATGGAGTAGGTAAAACCACCACCATTGGAAAACTTGCCTACCGATTTAAGGCCGCAGGATACAAAGTTTTGCTAGGTGCAGGAGACACCTTTCGCGCAGCGGCTGTGGACCAGCTTCGTTTATGGTCCGAACGCGTAGGCGTGGGCATGGTCGAGAAAGGCATGAATGTAGATCCTGCCTCTGTTGCGTTTGAAGCAGTCCAGCAAGGGGTAGCTCAAGGGGCAGATATAGTGATTGTAGACACCGCAGGGCGTTTGCATAACAAAGGCCACCTCATGCGGGAGCTTACCAAAATTAAGAAAAGCATGTCTAAGCATGTTCCTGAGGCTCCTCATGAAGTATTACTGGTTTTGGATGCATCCACTGGACAGAATGCCTTCATGCAGGCAAAAGCTTTTACAGAAGCGACGCAGGTTACTTCCCTGGCCCTCACCAAACTGGATGGAACGGCTAAAGGAGGCGTGGTAATCGGTGTTTCCAGCGAAATACAAACCCCTGTCAAATATATCGGACTTGGAGAAGGGATTGACGATTTGCAGGTATTTGACCCGGAAGCATTTGTGGAGTCCCTGTTCAGTGATGGGGAAGGATAGAGAGAGTTATCAGTTCTCCCCGCTTTGCGGGATTTCGCTTTGCTCAACAGTTTACTGTTCTCAGTGTTAGGTCTGGATTCCCTCCACCAAAATCAGGGGGCAATCAATCCCTTAACCTAACGCTTAATAGCTCACCCCTAACGCCTTCTTCCTTTCTTGAGCTTACAAAAAATTTCCCTGTTGCTGGCAGCCAGCCTCACGGTCATGTCCGGAGCGACCCTGGCAGCGGCCCTCCCCGCCATTGCAAGAGAATTTTCTGACGTTGATCGCATTGATTTATTGGTTCGGTTGGTGCTCACCTTACCGGCACTTTTTATCGCGGTTACAGCTCCCCTTGCTGGCCGCTTAGCCGATCAACTAGGCCGCAGGAACCTGCTCATGGTATGCTTGGTTCTGTATGCCATTGGGGGAACTTCCGGCTTTTTCCTGGACGATTTGTACCTAATCCTCGCAGGCAGGGCACTGCTGGGCATTTCGATCGGTGGCGTAATGACAGTGACCGTTTCGCTTGTAGGGGACTATTTTACTGGAGATGAGCGAAATTCTTTCCTCAGTATCCAATCGGCATTTATGGCATTGGGGGGATTGATTTTCCTGAGTTTGGGAGGGGTATTGGCAGATATTTCCTGGCGATATCCCTTTTGTGTATATGCCTTCTCTCTCATGGTGTTGCTCCTGGCCTATTTCTTTCTACCAGAGCCCACTAAAACGAATAAACGCGCTTCAACTTTTACTGAAAAACTTCCTTTACTGGCTTGGTTCATCTACCTGGCAGCACTGTTTGGCATCATCGGCTTTTACATTGTTCCCGTTCAACTGCCTTTTTACCTGGAAGAAAAAGGGGTTACAAGTGCGACCACAGTGGGAATCGTCCTAGGAATGGTTACCCTTAGTGCTGCCATTGCCTCCCTGCTCTACACCCGCCTACGACAGTTCGTGGGTTACCGTCAGGTCATCTTGCTGAGTTTTACCATCATGGGCATCAGCTATTCCCTGGTCAGCATCATGCCCAATTATTGGACCATCGCCATCGTGATGTTTATCTCCGGGCTCGGAGCAGGATTGGTGATGCCCAATAGCAATGTTTGGCTGCTGGCCATCACCCCGGAACGCATCCGCGGTCAAGCAGTAGGTGGACTTACCTCTGCTATATTCCTGGGACAATTCCTTTCTCCAATCATGACAGCTCCGTTGATTACCTTGGGCGGGCTTTCGGGGATATTCCTGTACGGCGGCATAATTATGGTTATCCTGGGAGGAATATTTTTTATGTTGTGCCCGGTTTTTGGGAAAAAATACTGAGTGCGAACTTATTTCCGGAACCGCTTAGGTACCACAAAGAAGATCCCGCCTGTTAGGTACATTCCGTTGCTGGGCATTGCTTCCACGAGTGGCTGGCCTCCTGCGCTAAATCGCTCCCGCAATTCCAGTCCCAGAGACTGACGGTAGCCAGCATCCAGCCCTATCCATAGGAAGTCATATATTTC
>JBCDIQ010000069.1:0-18575 GCA_039024295.1 Bacteroidota bacterium
AGGTCGGCGGTTCGACTCCGCCATGCTCCACGAAAAACCGATCTGAAAAGGTCGGTTTTTTGCGTTTATATCCATTCGGGTTGAAAATGGGGGATACGCAATCGTCCCAAATCCCTTTAGAGATTTGATATAGGGAACAAAAAAAGCACCTCACAATTGCAAGGTGCTTGAAAAGAGGGAAAGAACGGAAAGTTTATCCTTGTCCCTGTTCTTCCAGGGACTCATCAGTTTTCTTGCCGTTGCCATTACCGTTTCCATTAGTAGGACTTCCGGTAGGATACAGGGTTTCTGATTCGAAGTCAGGATCAGCAAACTTTTGCAATTCATCTTCACTGTAATCCATGGATTCCTTTCGCTCAAACAAATGAGCAGTTTTTTCGCCAATTCGGTGGGCGATGTAGTACATCAATGGAACCACGAGCAAGGTGATAACGGTTGCAAAAGTCAACCCATATATGATGGTCCAGGAAAGCGGTCCCCAGAAAGCAGCACTGTCACCTCCAAAGAAAATCTGCGGATCACCTTTGGTGAACAGGGTCTCAAAATTGATGTTCATGGAGATGGCCAACGGAACAAGGCCTAATATGGTGGAGGACGCAGTGAGCAATACTGGTGTGAATCGAACGGCACCTCCGTCAATGACAGCATCTTTCAGGCTTTCGCCTTGCTTTCGCAGCATGTCGATGAAATCCACGAGGATAATCCCGTTGTTCACCACGATCCCGGCAAGGGCCACAATTCCCACCCCTGTCATGATCACCGATACTTCCATCTGGGTAATGAAGTATCCCAGTAATACCCCGATGATACTCAGGATTACCTGGCTCAGAATGATCAATACGTTGATCAAGGAGTTAAACTGGGTCACTAATACAATGAAAATAATGACCAAGGAAATCCACAAAGCCATTCCCAAGAAGGCTGCCTGTTCCTGCTGTTCTTCAGATTCACCTCCAATTTCAACCCTAACTTCGGGAGAAAAAGCATTACGCTGCTTGAATTGTTCCACCCAATAGGTAACCTCTTGGTTAATGGCATTTACATCATACCCATCCAAGATGTTAGAGGTGATCTTTACTGACTTATCGAGGTCCGTCCGGTTGATAGAACCATAGGCAGACGAATACTCGATATCAGCGACAGCGGAAATAGGTACCGACAAAAACTGACCACTTGCAATGTCCCGAAAGCTGATGTTCATGTTCATGAGCGCATTCAGGTCGTCCCGGTATTTTTGGTCCAGACGAATATTAATCGGGTAGTCATCATCAGTGTTTTCCGGACGGAAGCGAGAGGCTTCCTTGCCGAAAACTGCTGTACGAATCGCCATCCCTACCTGGCCGGAACTGATACCAATTTGGCTGGCCTTTACCCGGTCTACATTTACCAGGATTTCCTGCTTCTCCGCATCTGCATCCCACTTTAATTCTTCCACTCCAGGGATGTTGATGGAATCCAGATACGTGAGCATGGCTTTACTGGTGGACATCAGGTCGTCAAAGTTGTCAGAAAACAACTGAACCTGTACAGGTGGATCCTGCGGTGGGCCTCCTTGTTCCTGGTCTACCGTTACCTTGGCTCCAGGAATGCCTTTTACATTTTCGCGTATTTTCTCAAGGTATTCACGAGAGGAAATATCTCCCGTTCGGTATTTAAACTGAACAAATTCAACCGTGATCTTGCCTTTGTTGGATTTGGCACCCCCTTGATCAAATGAGTTGGCATCCCCGGCACCAATGGCAATGTTGGTGATAAATGCTTTTACATTCGGGTTATCTTCGCCAATTACCTCCATGACTCGGTCTTCCAGGATACGGGTCACAGAATCGGTTACCGCCACATCCGTACCTACAGGTAGCTCATTGTAGACATACACAAAGTTGGGGTCTGCTTGAGGAAAGAGGACGATCTTTAAATTGCCCCCCACAAACAATCCTACGGAGACGATCAGGAGAAGGAATGTTGCCAAGACCACCCATACTGGTCGTTTGCCTTGTATGCACCATCTGAGGATGCCTCGGTAGCCATTCTTAAGCCCGGTAATGATGTTGTCTTGGAACCATTTTACCACATGTCGCAGCAGGTATGCATTGAGCAAGATGAATACTGCCACAAAGAACAGAATGTTACCTATGAGTGCACTCCCTAATAAATGACCCAAAAGACCCAGAACCACAGCAATTCCTGTATACAATAGCACGGATCGGTGGTTGGTCTTTGCATTTTCACTGTCACGGGTCATGAATTGCACCGCAAAAACGGGGTTGATCACATATGCCACCAGTAGAGAAGCACTCAGCGTCACGATCATGGTCACCGGTAAGAAGTACATGAATTCTCCAATGGTGCCTTCCCAAAACATCAGGGGAAGGAAAGGGGCCAATGTGGTCAGGGTGCCGGCAAATACAGGCCCGATCACCTCTCCCGCCGCTTTCTTGGCTGCCGGTACGATGGGCAGACCTTCCTCGTTAAAAATTCGGTAGGTATTCTCAATTACCACAATGGCGTTGTCCACCACAATTCCCATTGCCAGGATAAAAGCAAAGAGTACCACCAGGTTCATGGTGAATCCCAGCGCGGGAAGCAGCATAAAGGCCATAAAGGAGGAAAGGGGAACTGCTAGCCCCACAAAGAGCGCATCTCGCACGCCCATGAAAAACAGCAATACCAGGGTCACCAGGATAAAGCCGATGATAATGGTGTTGATCAATTCATTCAGGGTATTTTCGATGGAATCTGCCTGGTTGGCCGAAACCGTGAGTGTCAAACGTTCAGGATACCGGGTGGCTTTTAACTCCTCAATGCGTTCCTTGACCTTATCAGAGGCAGCAATCAGGTTGCGCCCGGCTTTCTTGACTACGTTCAAGGTGATGACGGGCTCCCCATCCAGGCGGGCAAAACTTTCCTGGTCCTCAAAGCCGTCTACAACTTCAGCAATCTCATGTAAATAGACAGAGTTGCCCTTACCGCCTTTAACTAGCAGGTTGCGAATCTGTTCCACTCGCTCAAACTCTCCATTTACCCGGATGGCTACCTGCTGATCTTCTATATCCAATTCGCCCCCAGAGATGATGATATTCTCCCCGGCAATGGTGTTTTCTATGTCCTGAAAGGCAATAGAAGCTGCTTGCATTTTGTACAAGTCTACATTCACCTGAACCTCTTGCTCCAGCGCTCCGACAATATCCACGCGAAGGATCTCCCGTATGTCTTCAAGCTCGTCTTGCAGGTCTTCTGCAAATGCTTTCAGAGCCACCTTGTCATAATTTCCCGAAATGTTAATGAACATGATCGGGATTTCAGAAAAGTTAATGTCCATCACCGATGGATCGGAAGGAAGGTCGGAAGGAAGATCGGGCTTTGCCTTATCAACCGATTCCTGGACATTCCTTTTGGCCTCTTTTAGGTCCACATCCGTCTCAAATTCTACGAACACTGAGCCATAATCCTGAATAGCCACAGATGTGATCTCCTTAATGCCTTTGATGCTTTGGAGTTCATTCTCAATCTCCTGATTGATCAGGATTTCGACATCTTCAGGGGAAGTTCCGGGGTAGGGTACCGATACGTAAATGACCGGCCATTGTATCTCGGGGAAGTTCTCTTTCGGAAGGCTTCGATAGGTAGCCAATCCTCCAAAGACAATAATCAGTGTCAATAAGAAGATGGTTATCCGGTTGTCGATGGCCCAACTCGAAAGCGGGAATTCTCGAAAGTTATATTTCATGATGCGAAAATGAATTCATTATACAAAAGGCTGGTTATTGGCTGACTGCAACCGGGGCATCCAATTTCACCAATTGGCCATCACTTAAATCCTTATATCCAGTAGTGATCAGGCTTTGTCCAGCTTTAAGGCCTTCATCAATTACAATTTCGCCTTGATAAGAAAGGCCTGTTTTTACATTGATGCGACGAGCCACTTGCTGGCCGTCAGCACCTGATTCAACCACATATACATAGCTGCCCTTTTCCCCTTTTTGCAAAACCCCCAGCGGCACAGTTACCACGTCAGCCAGGTTTCGGTCATTTATGGCCACTTCACCAATCATATTGGGCTTAAGCATGGGATGGCGTGGAAGACGCATTTCAACTGTGAAGGTACGGTTGACAGGGTCAATGAATTGCCCTACGGTAGATACTCTGGCTTTGAAGGTTTTGCCAATGGTATTGAAGGAGATTGTTACCTCATCATTGCGCTTCACAAAAGGGATGTAGCTTTCAGACAAATTGGCCTTGAAATTCAAGTCTGCGGTACTCACAATTCGCATAGTCGGTACGCCTGGGGCAAGGTATTCGCCTGTTTTTGGAAAAATCTCATCGACTGTTCCTGCGATAGGAGACTTGATTTTGCTGTAAGCCAGTTGCTCTTCAGCTGTAAGGAGGCTTTTTTCCAGGCTCTCCACATTGTTTTTTGCCTGAAGGTATTGCACCTCGGTGCCAATCTCCTGGTCCCACAAGTTCTTCTGCTTCTGGAAGAGTACTCGGGCAAATTCCAGTCGGGTCTGGATTTCATTGATATTGCTTTTAATGACAGCATCATCAAGCTGTGCCAGGATTTGTCCCTTGCGCACTTGCTGACCTTCTTTCACAAACAGCCTCACCAGTTGTCCGGCAGTCTGTGGACTCACAACTACGTTTTGATTGGCTTCGACCTCGCCCTGAACGGTCAGGTAATGCTTGAAATCGGTAGATTTCAATGTCATGGCTTCTACTGGAATCTGCTTTACGCTTGCAGGGGAATCATCCAGTTCGGTAATCCTGGCTTCAATTTTCTTTATCTCATCATTTATGGTGAGCATTTCCTGCTTTTTTGCCTGGAGCTTAGACCTTTGCCCTTCCAGGGTGTCAGGAAATTCTTCATTGCTTCCGCAGGCAATGAGAATCAAGGCCAGTAACGAAATTGAAAGAAAAGAAATATGATGTTTCATTTGAGGGTAATGAAAGATGGTGGACAATGGGTTAGTTTTGTGGGTGGTATTGGTTAAATTCTCCTCTTGCCTTTTGCCATTCCAGGCGGGCACTGAGGTAGTCGAACATCGCATTGAGGTAGTTTGTCTCAGACTCTTTGAGCTGATTTTCAGCGTCGTTCAATTCCAGGCTTGAACCCACTCCTTCTGTATATTTGATATTGGCTACATTAAAGACCTTTTGTGCCAACTCAGCATTTCGTTTATAGGTCTCCAGGTTATTGTAGCTGTTTAACAGGGTAATGCTGGTATTGCGCATTTCCAGGGCAATAGAGTTTTGTAACAACTCTTTATTATTGGCGATTTGGCGCAACCGAAGTTTACTCTGCTGAATCTGGTTATGCTTCCGGAAACCGTCAAAGATGGGTACGCTAAGGGTCGCACCAATCACGCCAATTTCAAACCAGGGTTGGCCTGATTCAAAAAAGTTGAACTCATTTCGCTGGGCATTCCATTGATAGGCTCCCGTTGCATAGAGGGTAGGCCAATAACCTGAACGGAAGCGACGCATGTTGAAATTCTCTAATTCATATTGGGTTTCCAGCAAGCGATATTCCACGCGGTTCCGGTAGTCGAAGTTTAGCGGATCCAGCGATTGGACAGGTGCTTCTGCAAGGTCTTTGATTTCTTCAGTTAAGGTAAGTTCATCCAAGATTGACATCCCCATCTGGAATTTCAGCAGATCAATGCTCAAAGCAGCCAGGCGTTCAGCCTTTGACTTCTCTAGCTGGAGATTGGTAAGGGTGATCTGAAGACGCTCCATGTCAATTTTCTCAGCAAATCCTTCCTCAAAAAGAGACTTGGTATCGTTGTATAGCTTCTCTACCCGATTCAGGTTGGCATCCAATAATCGAAGGCTTTCCTGTGCCGTCAGTGCGCTATAGTAGGCTTTACTTACCTGAAGAGCTGTTTCTTCATGGGTTGCGTCCAGTTGCTTTTCAGCGACATCCACATACACTTGTGCTGCTTTCAATCCAAGGAAAAAGGTTCCATCAAAAATCAGCTGTCGGGCAGAAAACCCAAAGGTAGACTGCCAGGTGGTACCAAACTGCGCTTGAACTTCAGGGCCAGGAACAGGAAGTCCTGTCGCTGGATCAATAAGGGTTTGGGTGATGGTTTTAACTTCATCATTCGTTGTCCTTACCTCGAAAAACTCTTGCTGGGGGTTAAATATTCCCGGAAGGATAGATACCGGAAGTTGGGCATAATAATCTGCCTGCAGGGAGCCATTGATCTGAGGCAATCCACTCGCGAATACTTCTTTCACCTGACGTTCAGCAATGTACTGATCAAATCGAGCATTCTGGATGTTTTTATTGTTTTCCAGGGCGTATTCGATGGACTCTTTTAGCGAGAAAGCATAAGAAGTACTTTCTGCCTCTTGGGCATAGCTCCCGAACCCACCAGCTAGGAGCATGGCCAACACGAGCCAATGTCTGAAGGTGGATATCACTAACTGAGTATGCATGAAAAGGGATATTTGGTGATAAAAAATGAGTTAGGTAATGATTCTGGTTTCCTTTTTTAAAAAGGAATCAGGGTATGTTTGTAGTTGTTTATCAAGGTGTTGGTGCCCTTTTTCTGTTACCAGACCAAACATAAAAAGCTTGAATGCTTCCAAGTGGACCTGCATGAAATTGAACTGCTCTCGTGGAAAGTGTTTTTCGTCAAACAAAAGGTCAATCTGGGCTATCCGTAGGCGGCAGAGAACCTCTACGTCTATATCTGCCCGGTAGAAGCCTTCCTCAATGCCGCGTTGGAGGTTGCTGCGGAGGGATTCAAGGACAAACTTGCATTTATGGGTTTCCATAAGGTCCCAGGCTTCAGGGTAATACTTCTGGATCTCATATATGAGGGTAGGGTTGACGCCATTGGTCGCTTTGACCAACCAGTGCATGATTTGGACAATTTCATCCAGGGCATTGGTTGATTGCTGTTCAATTTCCAGAATATCCTGTTTTTCCACGTGGAGATGGGACTCCATAGTGGCATAAACAATTTCTGCCTTGTTGGTGAAATATTGGTAGATGGTTTTCTTGGAAATGCCAAGTCCTCTGGCAATCTCATCAAGGGTAACCGATCTTACGCCTACTTTCATGAACAACTCACTGGCGTGCTGTAATATTCGGGTTCTCAAATCCATCTATGCAGAATGATGGGGCATAGTTATGGAAACTGAATGAACTTTCAAAGTTTCCTTGGTTGATTGGAACGAATTTGCCGGAATTAGGTTTTTTATGTGGGCATTATTTTCCTGAACCTGGCAAAAGTGAGGATGAATCGGTTCTTTTTAGGGATGAGCGTAGTGCTATAGTCAGTAGCTTGCCAGCTCAAAAAATTTATTGCTTTGTTTAAGCATTTGTCGGCAATATTGGGTAAAATTTTTAACTCTTCCATGAAATTTTTAAGCAATTTTTTTAAAACAGTACCCGAAAGAAGGAGTAGAAGCAGAAATAACACCTTGCCTCCTTCCTATTGAGAGAATCAAAGGATACTTAAAAAATACTGCTATATTCCCGTGCTTACCCGTTTGAGATTAATGACTATGCGTTTCTTTGTTGTTGTATTCCTGCAAATCTTTTTGGTGTTTCCCTCGCTTTCAGCTCAAATTATGCTGGACCATACCTATGAGGGAGCGGCCAATACTGAAGCTGGTGCGTATGCTGAATTTAGCATAACCCGCCTTGAAATTTCTGGATGTAAGTACGTTCACCTGGACAAGGCAACAAACAACATTCACTTTTTTAACCTGGATCACACCCCTTTTCGCTCGGTAAACTTTGATGTACTCCCATTTCGTGGCGTAGACGAATATCAGTTATTGTTCCCTACCGAAACGTTGTTTGATACGGACAGGCTCATTGAGTTTATGCTTACGGGGCAGGATTCCTCTGGTCAGATACGAACAATGGTGGTAAATGAGGTGGGGTTAATTCTATTGGATGAACCTGGAGGATTGGTGCCTGTGACAAGGAAGGACATGATGCGGCCAGGGCCTATTTATAATACTGGAAAAGGATCCCGGCTGGTACTGGACTATGATGATGGCAAAGCAAGGGTATTTGAATTGCCTGGTTTATATGTAAGTCCGGACTGTGCAGCCTCCCTAACAGAGATGACAGTGATGCCTGGTACCAAATCCGTTGTTTACCGCGCAGACACCGTTTACTTAAGCGGCGTACGGACGGTCATGGTCCGAGATACGCTGATCCTGACTGAGTCTGAATACAAAGAAGTGTTGGAGGAAGCCAGTAAACCCAGGCCCATTGAGGAACTAAATCCATCTGACTTACGGGTGGGATTACAGATACAGTTAAAAAAGCTACAGTTTGAGCGAGGAACCGCTACATTTATAAAAGGATCGACCCCAGATTTGAAAAGTTTGCTCAAACTCATGGAATCTTATCCACGCATGGAAATCCGGCTAGAGGGTCATACCGATCAGCGCATGGATAATATGAGCAGTGTAGATAATAACATGCAGCTTTCACAACGGCGCGTGGCGGCAGTGAAGAATTATCTCGTAAAAAAGGGTATAAATGGCGATCGGATCGAATCAATAGGCTATGGAGGGAGCAGGCCCATTGCCAGCAATAACCAGGAGGAGACCCGTAAATTGAACAGAAGAGTGGAAGTGAAAATCACGGCATTGTAGAAAAAACCTGAGTTATCCACAATATAAGTGCGATAGTCACCCGGGAATTTCGTCTAACTTTGAAACGAAAAGTTACTTTAGGTTCAGTTTTTGCACCTATCTGTTAAAAACCTTACGTAAAACTTTGCGTAAGTAGTTTTTATTTTCAACGCTCTTTGAGAAAGGTCCGCAAGATGCATGATTTGATCCATAAGCTTCTTCGTCTATCTTTGCTGCCCCTTCACAATAAGGCCACCTCGAATTCATACTCTATGATGTATTTCTGGTGGAATGTTCAACTCAATCAACTCGCATAGAGAACTTTAACCATGAAAGCCTACATATTCAGCTTGATCTTGTCGGCTTTTGGTGCAACGTTTGTCTACTTTTTCACCTCCAATGAAATGCCTGCTGATTCTCAGGTGCGCGTTTCATCAAATGGAAAAGATGGCCACGCTCGCTTAAAATCGCAACTTGCTCATGCGCGCGTGCTTGCACCTACAGATTTGCTGGAAGTACCTACTATCTATCCTTTGGCAAAACCAGACGATGAAATCCTGATCGGTAGCCCATTTGGCATGCGCTTCCATCCGGTACACCACGTGAACAAAATGCACAAAGGATTAGACTTTGTCGCCCCGAAAGGAACCCCTGTTTTAGCCACAGCTAGTGGTGAAGTTGAAAAAGCAGTGTACCAGGGCAACAAAGAAGGGTACGGAAGGCATATAGTCATCAAACATGATGAAGCCTATGAAGGTGAACAGTATTCTACTTTGTATGCACATCTTTCCTCCTTGCGCGTAAAGCAAGGGGAGTATGTGATGCAAGGCGATACAATCGGATTTTCTGGCAATACTGGTACAAGTACTGCGCCTCATTTGCATTATGAGGTTCACTTGAACGGTGACCATGTTGATCCACTGGAATACCTTCACGAAGTCTCATTCGCAGGTTTCTAATGTTAACACGTACGAAGTCAAAACAGCTAACCCCACCATTTGGTGGGGTTTTTTAATTGCTGGCTAGTAAATATGAACTTTCTGAGTTATCGAAATAGGGTTAGGCATTTTTGCCAATGGCATTTAAATCCTCGAATGCTTCCACCAAGCGCTTGATGAAGGCCTTTTCTCCCTCCCGGAGCCATTTACGAGGGTCATAGTACTTTTTGTTGGGAACATCGTCTCCTTCAGGGTTGCCAATTTGTCCCTGTAAATAATCGTGGTTCTTGGCCTCATATGCGCGAACACCGTCCCAATATGCCCATTGTAGGTCGGTGTCGATGTTCATTTTGACCGCTCCATACACGATGGCTTCTTTGATCAGATGCTTTTCGGAGCCTGAGCCACCGTGGAACACAAAATTGACCGGGTTAGCACTCGTGTTGTATTTTTCCTGAATATAATCTTGAGAGTTTTTTAGAATAATGGGTTTTAACTCCACGTTTCCAGGCTTGTACACGCCATGAACATTTCCAAAAGCTGCAGCCACTGTAAACCTGGGACTTACCCTGTTAAGGCTTTCATACGCCATGGCTACTTCCTCTGGCTGGGTATATAGCCGGGAGCTGTCAACGTCGGTATTGTCTACCCCATCCTCCTCTCCGCCCGTAACGCCAAGCTCAATTTCAAGCGTCATACCAATGGCATGCATCCGTTCCAGGTATTTTCTGCTGATTTCGATGTTTTCTTCTACTGGCTCCTCTGAAAGGTCAAGCATGTGGGAGCTGTAAAGGGGTTGGCCTGTGCGTTCAAAATGTGCTTCTCCTGCTGCAAGCATCCCATCAATCCAGGGCAATAATTTTTTTGCTGCATGATCGGTATGGAGTATCACAGGGACTCCATAAGCTGCTGCCATCATATGAACATGATGTGCACCGGAAACCGCGCCTGCAATAGCAGCTGCCTGCCCCTCATTCAAAAGGCCTTTCCCCGCGAAAAAGGAAGCCCCTCCATTCGAGAATTGGATGATAACAGGTGAGTTTACTTCCCTGGCTGTTTCCAATACAGCATTGACAGAGTTGGTGCCCACCACATTGACCGCAGGTAAAGCAAAGTTGTGTTCATTTGCGTAGTTAAGCAGGTCAGTTACTTCTTGACCATGTAATACGCCAGGTCTGAATTTGGACATAGGTTCAGTCTAATGTTTGTTCTGATGCATATGAATGGATGAAGCAAGGGAGTTTGCCTCAATTCTAAGGAAAGCTGCGAGGAATAGCTCGAAAATCCTAATGTTCGGCAGAATTTCCTTGTCAGTACCTACTGAACATGTACACTAACAATCGCTGTCTCAAGTCCGGTTCTGAGCAAAATCCGATAGATCCCCCGTGCCCATTGCTGAATATCCAGTTCAACCTGATTGGTATGGGCAAGTGAATTCAAGGCAGACTGATAAACTTTCTGCCCATTCATCCCAAAAACGATCAATTCTGCGGGGGAGCTTGGATCAGCTTGATACCTGATATTCAGGGTTTTGGCTGCCGGATTAGGGAATGCTTGCAGGTGATTGATGCTGCCAGGTTTTTGCGAGATTGGAATGAATTGCACCTGATTGGACCTAAGCAGTTGACCGTTAGGGGTTTTTACCGAGATGCGGTAATGAGGTTGCCGCTGGTCAAAAGGATCTCTCTCAGGGTCTTTGAATTCATAGCGTCTGTTTTCATCTATGTCCATCTGGGAAGGCAATTGCCCGCACAGCTTAAAGGCAAGCCCGTCATGTGATTTTTCTATCTGAAATTCCTCAACCCTCATTTCAGCAGGTCTCTGCCAGGTAAGGTGGTTGTTTTCCCAGGTTTCTAAGACAAAGTTTTTCGGCTCTAAGGGGTACAAGTTTGGGCATTCATCTCTGACTTCCACTTTGATGGTAGCAGGCCTGCAAAGTGGATTTCCCCCATAATAGGTACTCGTGTCACATAAGCGATAAGTGAGGGTAACCGATTGTGCTTCTATGTTTTCTGCTACACTGAAGCTCAATAACTGCGATTTTGAGTCGTAGTCTGCCCTTCCCAAGCTTCGGTCCAGCCCTGCAAGCTGAATAGAAGAAGGGTCCAGCGCAAAAGTTCCCGGAACGTCATTGTTTAATATTTCTACTTGAACAGAATTATTGAATAGAACACAAGTCGTGTCGTTTTTAGGCTCTGGCGGACAGATCTCCTCAATAACATAGGGTAGGGTGATTCTGCTGCTAACACTATGTAGCCAGGTATTTACCATTACATTGTTTCCTTTTCCTCCATCCCATATGTTGCAGTTAGCAAAGCAGCCAGTAAGATTTTGAGTATTGATGGGGGTGGCAGTATTATCCCAAAACATTCTAGGAATTGGCAACCCGGATGGCCGAATAATCGAGAAATTAAATCCTTGCTGATGGTTCTCCGGATCCCAAATGGGGAAGTGTAAAACCGCTGCTAAAAACTCTACTGTAACCGCGCCACTTGTGCCAGGAGGTAAGGGATTGCCCTGTCCGTCAAGGCCATCCCATGGGATACAGGTTTCTCCGGCGTGTGTAAGTTCATAGGGAAAGCCCACGTCTACTGAATCTGGATCAAATACGCCATTACTGTCTACATCTATGAATACATTTACAATTCCCGTTCGGTCCGCGCCTACAAAGATACAGTACTCCTCACCGGTGATGCAGCCATTAAACTGAACAAATTCAAGGGTGCCCGGTGTCCCGGTGGGGAAAAGGATGCTGTCAGGCTCATTTAAAAAGATAGGGTATTGGGGAACTACCGAGTTTACCTTTGTCCGGGACTTTCTGTCTTCTTCAAGGTTTCCGGTACTATCAGCACCATATTGGTTGAATGAAACAGAGTAACCAAATGGCTGTATTTCGTTCATTTCCATCAGAACTACCGTGCTATCTGGTGTCCACGCATAAAAGTTCATGCACGCTTGGTTGGAACCACTATTCGTGTTAAGGTGCCATTTGCGGCTAAATAACCGCCCGGTTTTCACTACAGGTTCTTCCTCATCGGTATAGTCTGCTACCGTAACATCAAACGGATGGATATAATAGCGTTGGCTTAAGTCATTGGGTTCATCCGGATCGCCCACATTGAAGGTTATGCTGTAGTCCCCTGCTACTGTGGGGGTACAAGAAATTGCCTGATACCCATCTTCTGCTTGAAAATCGTCCAACAGTTGTTTTGGACCCGCATAGGCCTGAACGCCATCATTTGCAATGTAGCCTGCATCTTCTGAGGTTTCAGGAACCCTTCCACTAGAAATTACTGTACCATTTGGGTCAGTGATCTTGTAGTAGAGACTTTTGCTGGAAGGTTGGAGGCGGGTAAATCCATAAAATATCCGCTCCACACTTGGGTTAGCAATATGTACGTAAATGTAATCCGTGGAGGGACGCCCAAAGGTGGATCCTTCTTTTCCCGATCCATCGTTTCCTTGAATGTAGGAGATACAACTCGACGCACTGCCTGCGGGCATTAACTGTGCGGTGCCCTCTGCGTTCAAGTTACTGGGAAGACATACGAAAAACGCAGCATGTAAGAGGAAGGCTGCTAAGGGAAAAGGGATAAAGCGTTTCATATTTCGGTGGATAAAAATGAGAAACTTGTGTATCCTTGCAGGTCAAAGCCGGGTTGCAAAAAGCATCAAGTCATATTTTATTTAATTAAATCGTAAATTAATTTTTGTAAAATTACCGGTTATTTGAATCTTTTTTGTTCTTCCTTGGCCATTTTTCTTACATACTTTGGTACATTTATCCACAAAAATCATGAGGCAGATCATCTTATCATTAGTACTACTGACATTTTTTCAAGTAGGGCATAGTCAAAATGTTGGTGGTGGACTTAGTGCCGGATTTAACACCAGCCAGATTGACGGAGACGGATTTGGAGGCTTTTACAAGGTGGGAGCAAGCCTTGGAGGGTACGTGTATTACGATATATTCAACAACCTTCGCTTCCAGGTAGACTTGCTTTATGACCAGGTAGGCAGTTCATGGAGAAATAATGAAATCAATTACCGGGTCAATTACTTCTCGGTTCCGGTTTTGCTGAACCTAAACATCCCTATTCAAATTGGGGCCAGTGAGTTTGAGATTGGTTTCCATGGTGGGCCCTCTTTTGGGATACTCTTGGGGGCGGAGGATGTACTAAATGAACAGGATTTTACTGATGAACTGAATTCCTTGGAAGTTCGGATGGTAGGAGGGGGGTCCTTCAACTTTACCGAAAGGTTTGCCTTTTTGCTTCGATACGGCTACTCTATTTCCAACTTGGCAGCTGGTTCTCCAAGCAGTGCCTTATTTCCAGAAAATGTGGGCCCGTTTAATAACGTGGTAACCTTTTCCTTCAGGTATGAGCTTTTCACCCGTTGAGTTTATTTCTTTTCTCTATCCATTTTAATCGCCCAAACCTTACCATTTCTCTATTAAAGTAAATCTTCCTCGCTGCGATGAAACTTCACTTCCAGATTCACTTCCACACCAGTTGGGGGCAGCAGATGGGTATTGTTGGTAGCCTGCCTGAACTGGGGAACAACAACCTTGCATACGTTCAAACACTTACCTATTTATCTGACGGGAAATGGGAATTCGTGCTAGAATTACCCGCAACGAAAGCACATTCGTTTTCCTATCAATACGTCATTTTACATGAAGGAGGACACATAGAGGAGGAAAGTAAACCTGCACGGCAGTTTTCCTGCAAAGCCAGGTCTGGACAGCACATATACCTGAAAGATACTTGGCGATCCGCTGGTGAACCTGACCAGGTATTCCATACTTCCGCTTTTCGGCGCGCATTGATGAACCGTGAGCCAGCTAACGGCCTTCTCCCAAGACTCTCCTCCACAAAAGCGAAGATTGCTCATACGTTTCGTTTATACTGCACCCGGGTTCCCCAAGGAGCAGTGGTGGCAATTTGCGGGAGCGATCCTGCAATAGGTGAGTGGGACGTCAAAAATGCGGTCAAGCTGGAAGGTAAGGCATACCCCATTTGGCATACTTCTGTGGTCCTCGAGCATCCTGAGCAGGCTTTAACCTATAAATATGTGCTGCTAAATGATGAATCAGATGAGGTCCTGGATTGGGAGTTTGGAGATAACCGGTTTGTCGAGCCATTGCCACTTTCGCGTCAGAAACGCCAAATTCTGGTAAATGATGAATATTTCAGGTATCCCAATACTTGGCGGGGAACGGGCGTAGCCATCCCGGTATTTTCCCTTCGCTCAGAAAATAGCCTTGGGGTAGGGGAGTTTACCGATTTAAACCTGCTTACCGATTGGGCAGTGGCGTCTGGCGTCAAAATGATCCAGATTTTGCCCATCAATGACACAGTTGCTACCCATACCTGGCTGGATTCTTATCCCTACTCTGGGATTTCTGTATTTGCCCTTCACCCCATGTTTGCCAACCTGGAAGCGATTGGTACCCTTTCATCGGAGATCACACAGGGAGTTGTCCAGGAGAGACAGCGCATCCTGAATTCACTAGAATCCATGGATTACGATGCTGTGATGAAGGTGAAGTCTCGGTTTTTTAGGTTGATATATGAAGAGCAAAAGGCAGAATTCTTCAAAGAACCTGATGCGGTAGCCTGGATGGAAGAACAGAATGAATGGCTACAGCCCTATGCAGCTTTTTCCTTCCTGCGAGATTTGTACGGGACGCCAGATTTTAAAAACTGGGGCAGGTTTTCCGTTTGCAGTCCTGAAATTCTGGAAGAAATATGCGACCCCACTGCTGAGCAATTTGACGATGTGGCCATTCATTATTTCATTCAATATCACCTGGCAAAGCAGCTAAAAGAAGCAACTGCTTATGCCCGAAGCAAAGGGGTGATTCTGAAGGGAGATATTCCCATCGGCATCTTTAGGCATAGTGTTGATGCTTGGGTGGCCCCCGAACTGTACAATATGCAAAGCCAGGCGGGAGCTCCGCCGGATGCCTTTGCGGTTGTGGGTCAAAACTGGAAGTTCCCTACTTACAACTGGCAGGAGATGGCCAAAGATGGCTTTCAGTGGTGGAAACGTCGGTTGATCCAGCTGTCTGATTATTTCGATGCCTTCAGGATTGACCATATCCTTGGGTTTTTCCGCATATGGGAGATTCCGACAGATCACGTACAAGGACTGATGGGGCACTTTAACCCTGCGCTTCCCGTTTCTCTGGACGAATTTGCCAGCTGGGACATCCACTTCGATTACGAAAGATTCTGCAGGCCATACATCCGTCGGCATATGTTGTGGGATCGTTTCGGAGAGTTGACAGATCATGTAATCGAAACTTACCTGGAGGAATATGCACCGGGCTGTTTTCGCATGAAACCTGAATATGACACCCAGGCTAAGGTGGAAGCGCATCTGAGCATCGAAGATTGGATGTCGCGGGAAGAAATTGCCCGTCGGCAGCAACTACAAGATGGATTATTTAGCCTGATTGCTGAGGTGCTATTCTTGGAGGCACCCTTTACGGACGGTACCGCATTTAATCCACGTATCAGCATTCATCATACGGCTTCCTTTCAAGAATTGGACGATTATACCCGGCATAAGCTCAATGAGCTGTACAATCATTACTACTACGAGCGTCACGAGGAATTCTGGCGGAATGAGGCCATGGGCAAGCTACCCGCTATCACACGTGCTACCGACATGATTGTGTGTGGAGAGGACCTGGGCATGGTTCCCGATACTGTTCCTCCTACCATGCGTGAGCTAGGGCTATTGAGCCTGGAAATCCAGCGGATGCCCAAAGATCCCCAACGGGCCTTTGCTCATCCGAATGATGCGCCCTATTTCTCTGTAGTCAGTACTTCCAGCCATGACATGTCGCCTGTGAGGGCTTGGTGGGAAGAGGATCGGGGCGTGATCCAACATTTTTTCAACCAGGAGTTGGGACAACACGGAGGTGCCCCTCAGTATTGTGAGGCTTGGATTGCTGAAATGATCGTGAACCAGCACCTGTATTCACCGGCCATGTGGGCGATTTTTCCCTTGCAGGACCTGCTGGCAATGGATGACAGTATCAGAAGAGAAGATCCTTTTGAAGAGCAAATCAATGTGCCGAGCAATCCCCGCAACTATTGGCGGTATCGGATGCACCTGACCTTGGAAGAACTTCTGATGCGGAAGGACTTCTCCGGCAAGCTCAAGCAGATGGTGGAGGCTGCTGGGCGCTTGGGCGAATATTGATAGGGGATAAAAAAATCACTTCGGAGACTGAGCCTTCCGAAGCCGCAGTATACTTGTTATTCCTTTCGACAGGCTCAAGGAACGGTCATTACCTCGGAGGCTGAGCCTGCCGAAGCCGGAGTACACTTGTTATTCCTTTCGATAGGCTCAAGGACCGGTTGTTACCTCGGAGCTTAATTGACAATTTATTACAATAAACACGTCCAACCCTTCGTATAACCCTCAAAATACCTGAAACACAGCTATTTTTCTCCCCAGAATTAGCCTTTGTTTCTGAATTTTTCAGATATTGGCACAAAATTCGAAAGATTGTCTCCTCAGCAACCCAAAAGCAGCCGTTTTTACTTCATTGATGCGGCACGGGCAGTAGCCATCCTGATGATGCTGCAAGGGCACTTTGTAGACCGGTTGCTTAACCCTGTGTACAGAGATGTGACTGATCCCGTGTATGCTACCTGGGCTTTCTTTCGAGGCATCACCGCACCCCTCTTTTTCACTGTTTCAGGTCTCATCTTTGTGTTTCTCTTACTGCGGGAGGCTGACAAAGGGTTTTGGAAAAATCCCCGTGTGAGGAGAGGCCTCAAGCGAGGGGTCGAGCTTATTTTCTGGGGCTATTTGCTTCGCGTAAACATCTTCTACCTGGGAATGGGAAGAATCAATGCCTCCTTTTGGGTGGTGGATGTGCTGCATTGCATTGGCTTGGCACTAATCGCTTCCATTGGCTTGTATGCTCTCTGGCTAAAGGTAAAGCAGGTTCCTTTTTCATTGCTATTGCTATCCATTGGATGCTTGCTGTTCTTATTTGAGCCGCTTTACAGTGCGTGGAACCCCAGCGGTATTCCTCAGTGGTTGGTCCATTATGTGACTGATCAGAAAGGGGCGGTGTTTACCCCATTTCCCTGGATTGGCTACACCCTGATTGGAGGCGCATTTGGTGCATTCCTGAGACAGGCACCGAAACTAGGTCGCACTTGGGCGGGACCTGTCGGACTATTTATATTTGGCATATTGCTCACGTGGCTTTCTTCTCCCTTTTTTTCCTGGCTCTTTGAGCAAACGGGAATAGACCTATTCCAACAGATTGTCTGGAACAATTACCTGTTCATTCGCCTGGGGAATGTCTTTATCGTATTGGCACTTTTCTGGTTGTTAGAGCAGGCCACTATCCTAACTGCGCGTTGGCGGTTGCTGCTGAAAATTGGCCGCGAGACCCTATTGATCTACCAAGTTCACTACGTGCTGTTGTACGGCTCCTGGTTTGGCCTGGGCTTGGTTGGGCTTTACAGCAAGCAGCTAGGTCCAGTAGAGGCAGCAGTTGGAGCCGCCTGCTTTGTGGCCTTTTTCGTAGGCCTCATCTATACCCTGGAAGAGTGGAAAGCCTTTTTCCACGATAAGGTCCACCAGCTGGGCGTTACCGTGGATGGGCTCATTCATCAGGGGCGTAAGGTTCGCCGTGCATTGGTGATCCGCAGGCTGGCGAGGGCGAGGCGGTGAATGGATGCAAAGATTATATTTAAAGGATGAACTTGAATTTTGATACACGTGGATACTTAAAACCGTATGGAATTATCGAGGTTGATCTAGTACAGTTTGAGGCAGTGTTTGTGGGTTCGTTTGAATCAAGGTCAACTAGGCATCAACTCTTTTTAAATTATAAACGGTATATGGAAGCATTGACCAAAATAGTCGATGGTCCGTTTTACCAGTGGATAGATGGAAGTTTTATTACAAGAAAAGTAAGCCCACGTGACATAGATGTCGTCACAATTTTGAATGAAGCCTCTTATAGACATTGCTACAAATATTTGACCGAAG
>JBCDIQ010000070.1:0-18523 GCA_039024295.1 Bacteroidota bacterium
TTACTTCTCTTTGTATGTTCCTGACCGGGAAAAGGTGTTGCTGGTAGCCAACGAGGAGGTCCCGGAGATCAGCTTGCTGTACCAAGATATTTTTCAGGCATTTGATACAAAAATCATCTCTCCACGCTCTATTGCCGGTGAGGACTTAAGCAGGTTTCGATCTGTCGTTTGGGTTGGCCTTAATTCCATCAGCAGTGGGCTTGCCGATCGCCTTGGGCAATTTGTCAAAGACGGAGGTAGCCTGATGGTTTTTCCGGGACCTAAGCTGGAGATTGAACAGATAAATGGGTTGTTTAGCTCGCTGAATGTGGGTTCATTTGCTGCCGCCATCACGAGTAAGGAAGGGAAATTGGTGGATCAGACGGATCTGAACCACCCCCTGTTTGAGGGAGTTTTTTCTGAAAACCGCAGCAACCGAACCTTCGATGCCCCTGTAGTGTACAGTTACTACCCCTTCACGGCAAACAATGCCGCTGTTCAACAGACCATCATGCGGCTGGAAGATGGCAATCCATTTTTGCAAGAAATACAGACCGAAAAAGGAAGGCTATTCGTATTTAGCACCTTCCCTGAGGCCAAATGGACGGATTTTCAGGTGAAAACCTCTTTTGCTCCTGTGCTCTTCCGCCTGACTCAAGTGATGAATCAAACCCAGAAAGTCGCCTCCGGGCAGGAGTTGGGTGCATTTGTACCAAAAGTAGTAAGGGTATCCTCTCAGGAGCTGGTCCGGATGAAAGGACCCGAAGATCAAGAATACATTCCGGAACAATACCTTCAGCGAGGGGGACTCCGCTTGAATTTTGAGCGATTGTCCCTTCAACCAGGAAATTACCAATTGGTTCAGTCTGACTCTTTGTTGGAAAAAATCTCTTTCAATATCTCCGATGCGGAGTCTAAACTGGCATTTATCCCACCTGATGCCTTGTCTCAAATGTTAGCCCAAGCAGGATATGGCGGGATACAGGTATTGCCGGCAGAGCCGGATCAGTTGGTCAGTAAAATTCAGACAGAAAAGGAAGGACAGCCACTTTGGAAGTACTTTTTAATTGGTGCTTTGCTATTTTTGCTGGTGGAGGTACTTCTGTTAAAAATAAAAAGTGCCTGAAAAACCTTTTGATTGCTGAATACCCATGTCTTCAATTCTTTTTCGCCAGATCAGGATAATTGACCCCCAAAGCCCTTTTCACGAGCAAGAAGTGGATATGTGGGTAAAAGAGGGTATCGTAGACCAGATTGCTCCTTCAGGCACCTTGGAAGGAAAAGACGGAAGCCAGGTTATTCATGTTGAAGGCTTACACCTTTCTCCGGGCTGGATTGATACGGGCGTGGTATTAGCTGATCCTGGACTTGAATACAAAGAGTCCTTGGAATCACTTGCGATGGCTGCTGCAAGCGGAGGCTTCACGCAAGTAATGTGTTTTCCCAATACCCATCCGCCCTTGGATAACCATCAGGTAATTCGAGGAATTCAACAACGATCAGCAAACGGAGCTGCCGACCTCTTATTTATTGGCACCATTACCGAAGGTGCAGCGGGGAAGCAGTTGGCAGAAATGTACGACATGCACCGTGCCGGAGTAGTCGCCTACTCAGATGGGCCTTATGCAGAAAGCCTCAGCACTGGATTGGTGATTCGTGCCCTGAGGTATTTGCAAGCATTTGACGGCTTGCTCATGTTGCACCCCCTGGATGGACAATTGGGCCATAGTGGATTGATGAATGAAGGCGTCCAATCTACCCGGCTGGGACTTCCGGGGCAGCCGCAAGCAGCTGAAACAGCCATTGTTGCCAGAGATGTGGAACTCTTGAACTATCAGCAAGGCCGGGTTTTGTTTCATGGCCTGAGCACCTCCAGAAGCCTTGAATTGCTTGCCTCCTTACGGGAGACAAATGATCAGGTTTTCACTGCGGTTCCAGGATACCTCCTGTGTATGAATGACAGCGAGCTGGAGAGTTTTGACGCTAATTTCAAGCTGTTCCCTCCACTTCGACAGGAGGAAACCCGCCTGGAAATGCTGGAGGACCTGAAGGAGGGAAAAATTGATTTGTTGTACTCCGCCCACCACGCCCAGAGTCTGGAGGAGAAAAACCTGGACTTTGTGACAGCTGAACCTGGTATGATTGGGCTCCAGACATTTTTCCCTATGCTGTATGCGCATTTGGTCAAACAGGGTGTGCTTTCCCTTACTGAGCTAATCGTTAGGCTCTCTCATGTCCCAAGGGATATCTTCAGGCTTCCCCCTGTTATCATTGACCAGGGCCAAGAAGCCCATTTTACCCTGTTTGAGCCTGATACTTCCTGGACATTTAACCAAAAGAAGTTGTTCTCAAGGGCCAGTAATTCCCCTTTCCTAGGCAGAGAATTCCCTGCCAAGGTTAGCGGAACCCTGAAAAACGGGCTGCTCATGATGCAACAAGACTGAGCTACCCTGAAGGTAGGGTGTCCATGTTTAATGCCTCAACAATACCCTTGGTATCGATGGGTTTGGTAAAGTATCGGTCAAACCCTGCATCCAATACACGCTTTTTATCTTCTGGAAACCCAAAAGCGGTCAACGCATATATAGGCCTGCTTTCAGAATGGTCATGCCGATGCGTTCGCATCAATTCAATGCCATCTTCATTGGAGTAACCAAGGTTTAGATCAAAAATCAACGCACAGAATTCGGGATTTATGGCAGCTTGCCTACCCCTTTCAAGTGAGTTTACCCAGATCACTTCATATTGAAACGGTTGAAGGGACAATTTCAGGACAGTAGCGTTTACTTCATCATCTTCGACGTAGAGAACTTTTTTCATGATAAGAGGTAGAGAGATTGTTGTTGTGTGTAGCTTTCCAAATGTTTAGCCAGCCTCTTTTCAAGTATTCCATTCAAAAGTTGAACAAAAAACGTGCGAATAAAAGTACGGTGGTCCTGTCAAAAATTCAACAACTATTTTAAAATTATGAACTGAAATTTTTGAAATTAGAAGTTATTCATTTTGCTTCTAATAAAAATAGGCTCAACGTTCAAGACGGGCAATAATTTTCGATCAGATTTGATAAAAAAACCTGTCTCAGCTAAAATGCGACCCTTAGGTTAGTAGGGAAAGTTAGCCGTTAAAAGTAATCCACATGGCCACAATCACCCCAAACAGCCCAAGGGATAGCCAAAAATCCTTGTCAGATATTAGAGAAGAAAACGAAACAGCCTCGGAGGGTTCAAAGGTAATATCGCGCGTTTGGGATTCATCCGGTGGAGCCGTGGTGAGGCTGACCACTACCAGGACAGCAACGCAAATCACAAACAGGAGGATGGCAATATGGAGGAAGTTGATCGTGGCCAAGGAATACAGGAAGGAATCCTGGGCCAAATGATCTTTAAAGATTTCCAATATAAAACGGAACATGCCCAGGATAAAACCTGTTACCAATGCCGCCATTGCTCCGTGCCCATTGAGCCTTTTGAAAAATACGCCCAGCAGAAAAACTGCCGCTATAGGAGGCGAAATGTACGCCTGTACACTTTGCAGGTATATGAATAACTGATCCGAAAGTTTGCTGATGAACGGGATCCATAACAACCCCAATCCCACCAGTACAGCCGTTGCAACCTGACCAACTACTACCAATTGCTTCTCGCTTGCATGGGGCTTGTACTTTTTGTAAAAATCCAGGGTGATCAGGGTAGAACAGGAGTTGAATACGGATGACAGGGAACTCATCAGGGCAGCAAAAAGTCCAGCTACCACCAAGCCCCGAAGACCCGTTGGCAAGAGTGATTTTACCATTATCGGGAGGGTGGCGTTAGAATTTATGGTCCCATCAGCCTTTAGGGGCATATCCAGGAGTCCTTTTTGGGAAATGGCAAAAGCAAGGATACCTGGTAACACAAATAGGAATAACGGCAGCATTTTTAAATAGCCTGAAAAAATGGTGCCCTTTCGCGCATTGTCTATATTTTTCGCTGAAAGCACCCGCTGCACAATGAACTGGTCGGTACACCAGTACCAAACGCCCAGGATCGGGGCCCCAAATAAAATGCCTGTCCAGGGGAAATCAGGATGTGTAAGGGGTTTCCAAATTTCAAAATAGGGATTGCTATCCGTTCCACCTCCTCCTTCTAATGTAAGTCGGTACATTTCCTCCCATCCTCCGACAGCTTTTAACCCGAAGAAGGTCACCACGATCGAGCCGGCAAATAGCACAAACATCTGAATCATGTCCGTATAGATGACCGCTTTCAATCCACCAAAGATGGTATATAAGCCCGTTGCAATGACCAATACCAGTGCTCCCATCCAAAAGTTCACCCCAATGGCCTCAAATACCACCCCTCCTGCAAAAATGGTCACCGATATTTTGGTGAGCACATAAGCGATAATGGAAATCATTGACAGATAGGTTCGCGCCGCACGGGAATAGCGACGTTCAAGAAACTCGGGCATAGTGTACACCCCGCTTTTCAAATAAAAGGGAACAAATACCCAACCCAGCAATAACAAGATGATTCCTGCCCAAATCTCATACTGAGCAACGGCCACTCCACCAGCAAAACCAGAACCTGCAAGGCCAATCAGGTGTTCCGACCCAATGTTGGAAGCAAACAAGGAAGCACCGATTACAAACCAGCCCAGGTTTCTGCCCGCTAAAAAGTAGCCAGAAGAAGTTTCTCTGGACCTTTCTCTTATCGTAACCCAAATCGCAATTCCAAAGACAAAGACAAAATAAAGAGCAATAACTATGAGGTCCAGGACCTCAAGGGAAATGGTAGAAAGGAACATATATAGGTTGCTGCTTAACTAATCACCAGTTAAAATTACAACAAATAATCTGTTTGCCTAGGGACTGACAAGGCCTAACTAGAAGTTCGAACTTGGACTCAAAATGTGGAGGAAGAAATGGGAATCCATGCTACCGGTAAGGGTTTGGCTGTTTTTATGATGATCTCTGGCAAGATCCGGGGCGTTTCCGCCGAGCTCAACTTAAACCGAAAGTGCCTTAGCAGAAAAGCAAGGGCCAGTTGGATTTCTGTCATCGCCATTCGGCTTCCGATGCATAAAGTTGGGCCAGACCCGAATGGAACATAGGCCTGCCCTTTAAAAGACCGATTCTCGGGAGCAAAACGCTCGGGCTTGAATGCTTCCGGTTGCTCCCACCATGTTGCATTCCGATGCATTACTGGAGGACTGATAAGCACATGGGTTTTCTCTGGGATGTGATAATCCCCCAACCTAAGGTCAGCATCTGTCACACGGAATATGGCCCACACAGAGGGATACAGACGCAGCACCTCCTGAACGACCATTCGCGTATACTTCAGTTCTCCCAAAGAAGCCATGTTTAGGTCCTGGCCGAGGGTGATACTTTCCTTTCTCGCCTTTTCCTGGATCTCCGGATGAGAGGCCAGGCAATATACCCCCCAGCTCAGGGCAACCCCAACGGTGTCCCACCCGGCAAAAAGGAAGTTCATCAATTCATCGCGAACAAGGGATTGGGGTATTTGTCCCGCTTTCCATGCAGCAAGCAAACGTTTTAGCAGGTATCCTGCTTTATCAGGTTCCTCGGTCGCTCGTCCGATCAACTCCTCCACCAGCTTATCCACCTCTCTCAAAGCCTTCACCGAACGTGCAGGCGGCACAGCAGGTTTGCCCACCAATTGCCTTGCCCAATTTTTTACGTACTGACTTTTTTGGGCTGTTAAGCTGGCACTGAAAAGAATATCATGTAGTTGGTGTATAAGTGTTTGCTCATCTGGAAAAAACTCCTCAAAAAAATGGGCCCGAAACAGAATACGCAAACTCAGGGTATCAAAAGGGGCCTCCATTTGAAATCTTTGATTCTCCCGAATTCGCTGGTTGGCCTGATGGATAAAAGCTTCGATCTCTTCCTGCATCACAGATTCATACTGCCGAATGGCTTGCTCATGAAAGGCAGGCTTCATCCTGCTACGGCTTTCCTGCCATGCTTGCGGCCTTGCCCGAAAAATACCTTCCCCGAGGAAGTCCTTCAACGCATAGAGGATCTTTCGCCTGTTGTATACGCCATTAGAATTTTTCAATACCTCCCTGGCCAGATCAGGGTCATTTATTAAGGTGAATACCTGAAAAGGCCCAGCTGATATTTTCAGGATATCTCCATGGGTTGAACTCAGGTTTACCAAGGCTGGAATAGGGGTTTTCAGCAGTCCCGGTAGTGCTGTTAAAAAAGCCCTACTATTCAGTGTGGGAACCTGCTTTTTTATATCGGGAAGGAGCTTTTCAGGGCCAGATATAAGGGGCATAGACGCTCAATTTAGGCCGAATGTGTAATATTTCACAAAACCCGGCGACTTATGCCGTAAATGTGTATCTTTTAGCTGAAAGGCACCAAATAACCTGAATTCTATCGCCTTAAAACCTAACATCTAATTTATGATCCCTTCAATTATCGGAACCATTATTCTCGTCCTTGCCATTTTTTTACTGTTGACAGGATCATGGTTTACCGTAAAACAGCAAACTGCTGCTGTGATCCAGCGATTGGGTCGATTTCAGCGCGTAGCACCAGCGGGATTTAACCTAAAAATCCCGATGCTTGATAAAGTTGCCGGAAGGATTAACCTGAAGGTCCAGCAGCTGGATGTAAATGTAGAAACCAAAACTAAGGACAACGTATTCGTTCACCTCAAGGTATCCGTTCAGTACCATGTGCTTCAAGAAAAAGTATATGACGCCTTCTATCGCCTGAACGATCCTCAAGGCCAGATTACTTCTTTTGTATTTGATACTGTACGTGCTGAAGTTCCCAAGATGAAGCTCGATGAAGTGTTTGAGAGAAAAGACGATATCGCCATTGCGATCAAGCACGAACTGGAAGAGGCCATGCACAGCTATGGATATGGAATTGTAAAAGCCTTGGTGACGGACATTGACCCGGATGCGCAGGTGAAAAAATCCATGAACCGGATCAACGCGGCTGAGCGGGAAAAAATCGCTGCCCAGTACGAGGCTGAAGCCGAGAAGATCAAAATTGTGGCTAAAGCAGAAGCGGAAGCCATCAATAAAAAGCTGCAAGGTAAAGGTATCGCCGACCAGCGTCGTGAGATTGCCCTGGGCCTGGAAGAGTCCGTTGACGTATTGCGGAAAGTGGGTATTGATCCACAAGAGGCCTCTGCCCTACTGGTAATTGTGCAGCACTATGACACCCTGCTTGCCATGGGCGAAGGCTCAAACAGCAGCCTGGTACTCCTGCCAAACTCACCGGCTACTGCCAGCAACCTGATGTCAGAATTGGTAACTGCCTTCTCGGCCGCCAACAAACTGGACCAGGCCAATAAGTTGAATGCCAATGGCAATCATTAGGCATCACGAATGAGACTTGATTTTTGAGCGAAGAGGGCACCCTCTTCGCTTTTCCTTTTTGCCCCAAAGGTGAGAAAGAACATGAAAATCTCATTTTCGCTGTAGGGTTGTTACCTATTTTCCATCTCTTTTACCTTCGTTTGATGTTTACCTACCTTTCAACTGGTCACCATGCCTAACGATTCAGATAAAAAACGGGAGCTGATAAAAAGATTGGAAACCCTGGAGAGGAGGCAGGACTACTTATCAAGGGAAATTAATCAACTTCGGACAGAAGTTGAGCAAATAGAGGGGACAGAGGACTTGCTCCCATCAGAACCTCTAAAGGAAAATCGTTCTACTGAGTCAGTAGCTCCCCTCCAGAAGGACAAAGAACCAGTCACTGCTGCCCCTAAACGAAGGCGTGTCAAAAAAATTCCTCCAAGACGCACCCCCGAAAAGAACCGAAAGCAACCCGGCGTACAAATAGACCTGGAAAAATTCATTGGAGAAAACCTCACCAATAAAATTGGGATCGCCATCACGATCATTGGGGTAGCCATAGGGGTGAAATATTCGATCGAAAATGAATTGATCAGCCCGCTGACCAGGATTATTATGGGCTATTTGGCGGGGCTGGCACTGCTGATAGTAGGAATTCGGCTGAAGAAAAAATACGAAAACTACAGCGCGGTACTGGTCAGTGGGGCTATGGCCATCATGTACTTCATCACCTATTCGGCTTACAGCTTTTATGAGCTAATTCCACAGCAAATTGCTTTTGGCCTGATGGTGGTCTTTACTGCCTTTACGGTGTTTGCGTCCTTGAACTACAACCAGCAAATAATTGCTCATATCGGACTTGTAGGTGCATACGCTGTACCTTTTTTGCTTAGCGATAACTCAGGAAAAGTAGAAATCCTCTTCAGTTACATCGCGATCATCAACTGTGGTATTCTCATTGTTTCATTTCGAAAATATTGGAAACCCCTCTTTTACAATTCGTTTGGGTTGACTTGGCTCATCTACTTTTTGTGGTATGATGATAGCTACAGAACTGCCGAACATTTTGGGATAGCCCTCACGTTCCTGATGATTTTTTTCCTCACATTTTATCTCACTTTCCTGGCATATAAGCTCTTTCGAAAAGCCAAATATGACATTGGAGATGTTGGGTTACTCCTTTCCAACTCTTTCATTTTTTACGGAATTGGGTATGTTATTTTGGAAGATCACACCCCTGGCAAGGATTTACTAGGTCTGTTCACCCTGGGAAATGCAATCATTCACTTTTTTGTCAGTGTCATCATTTACCGGAAGCTCGTTGACAGGAACCTCTTCTATTTGGTTTCAGGGCTGGTATTAGTCTTTATTTCTATTGCCATTCCCGTTCAGTTGGATGGGCAATGGGTGACCATTTTGTGGGCGGGCGAAGCGTCACTGTTGTTCTGGATTGGCAGAACCAAACAGGTGGGGGTTTATGAAAAATTGGCCTATCCCCTGATGGTGCTTGCCTTTCTCAGTATCCTGCAAGATTGGAGCTATGTGTACGACACTTATATTCTGGATAAACCTGAAACCAGGATTACGCCTCTGGTCAATGTTAATTTCCTGACTTCTCTCCTGTTTATCGCCGCATTTGGGTTTATCAATTTCATCCATCAGAATAAAACGTACCCATCGGCATGGAACAACCGAAAGATTTTGTCCCGCTTAATTTCCATTGCCATTCCTGCAATCTTGCTCACCACGGTATACTTTACGTTCTATTTAGAAATATAAACCTATAGGTCCCAACTCCTGGAGGACTCCCAGTTGAGCATAAAAATAGAGGGAAAGCAATACTCAAGATTCCTCAAAAACTACGATTTACACAGGTTCCAGACCATCTGGCTACTGAACTACTCTATGTTATTTGCTGCTCTGCTTACTTTTGCTAACCTGATTAGAGTTAAGCGTTCGGAACTCGGATGGGTCAGCCTGGGCCTTAATGTCCTAGCGGTGGGTACATTTTTATTGTCAGGCCTCCCCGAATTGGCACAATTGCTCGAAAGCTATGTGGAGCAATCTCCCTACTACAAAATAGGCATTTTCAACATCATTATCAGGTATATCTCATATGGCTTTGTTGCCTTTTCCCTTTTTGCCTTGTACCGATCTGTGAAGGATGATTTGATTCAAATGGATTTATCCGTCCTGTTTGATGGTGTGCTTCACCTAACGGTGCTGGCTATTTTAAGTGTAGAATTGATTCAATGGATGGAAACGAGCGGATCTACCCAGGCCTACAAATATGCCCTTAGCATCCTTTGGGGAACCTATTCCCTTGGATTAATCGCGCTCGGTATTTGGAAGAAGAAAAAGCACATACGTATTGGGGCGATCATATTATTTGGGGGGACACTCCTCAAACTCTTCTTCTACGATGTGACCAACCTGGACACCATTCCCAAAACCATTCTGTTTGTGTCCTTGGGGGTATTGCTCCTGATCATTTCCTTCCTGTACAACAAATACAAGCATATCATTTCAGATGAAGCTGAAAATTAACATACTGTCTGGGTTACTCCTCGTGTTAGGATATGCCCCTGTACACGCCCAATTGGGACAGTACAATTACAAACGAGAAATAACCGGCATATCCGCCCAATGGCATAGAATCGTTTTGCCTAATGAGGTATTTGGCAGAACATCGGAAAGCCTGACAGATATCCGAATTTTCGGCATAAAAGAAAATGGCGACACAGTAGAAGCCCCCTACCTGTTGCAGGTTAGTACCCCAAAAGTTACCGTTAAGAAAGTAGAATTTAGCACCCTCAATGTCTCCCGTAATACTGCTGGGAGCTATTTCACATTTGAAGTCCCAAGGGGGGAAATGGTCAATCACATAGACCTACAATTTCAAGAAGACAACTTCGACTGGCCTGTTTCGCTGGAGGGCAGCCAGGACCAGCAGGAATGGTTCACGCTACTTGAAGACTACCGAATCCTCTCCATCAAAAATGACCTGATTGATTTTCAATTCACAAAATTGGCGTTTCCAAATTCCAAATACCGCTATTTTCGTCTTTTCATTCCAGGTTCCTCTCAACCCACCCTGGCAAGTACCAGAATTAGCCAGCAGGAAATTACCATGGGCAGGATCCAAAAGCTGCCGCTCTCAGTGGTGCGGGTATCAGAGATTCAGCCTACCAAACAAACTGAAATTGACATTGAAATAGCCCTGCCAGTTCGTGTGAGTCACCTCAAATTCCATATTGCAGATGATTTTGACTATTACCGACCGTTTACGGTCAAGCGTCTTGCTGACAGTGTTCAGACAGAAAAAGGCTGGATATACAATTACCGCACGCTGGCCTCAGGCACATTGAATTCACTGAGGGTAAATGAGTTCCCCATTAATAGTATCACTACCCGAAAACTGAAAGTCCTCATTGAAAATCACGATAACCAACCCCTTTCAATTGATTCGATTGCTGTGACCAGCTATGACCATGAATTGGTAGCCCGGTTCAATGTACCTGCAACTTACTTTCTGGTGTATGGAAAAGAAAAAGCCCGGAAGCCCGCCTATGATATTGCGCGATTTGAGGACAGCATTCCGGATACCCTGTCAGCCCTCACCTTGGGCCAGGAACAGCTGATTGAAAAAGAACCCAAGCCTGTTGTTACCCCACTTATCAGCAACAAGGCTTGGCTTTGGGCCATCATGGTTGTCATCATTGGCCTTTTGGGCTGGTTCACCCTCCAGATGATGAAGGGGAAAGCTTAACTCAAAATCCTGGCTAGGATTGGCCCTGTGAAGAGGACTTCAGGGGTGCACACCTGGAGCGTACAGTTTCTTGTTGGGCATGTATCATCAAAATTTTCATTGCTAAACACCCCTGGAGGGGGTGACACTTTGGGTAGAGGTAATTCCCTGGAACAGGAACTGAACCCTATTTTTGGTCCAAAGCAGAACTGTACCGCTCCCTTACTACCCCCAGGTGATGCATCACATGAGAAGGCACAATCCAGCAAAGAGCCCTGACCGATACAGGAGCCCCATTGGAATTTCCCATCCGGGTCTCCTCGTCATGAGGAATTAAGGGCAACAATGCCAGGGTGTGTTGCCTGCAAGTAGAAAAGGCATTTAGCAAGTCGGCCCCTTTCATTTGGTCAAAGCCGGCTGCCTCAACATATGCATTATGATCAAATCCAGGCAGGGCCTGATCTTCCCCTCTGGCAATACTCAAGGCTCGGTACATCATGATATGCTCGGCATCCACAAGATGTCCCACCAATTCCTTCAGGCTCCATTTTCCTTCCGCATATCGATATCCCCAACTTTTTTCTGTCAAGGGTCCGAAAAGTTGCGTTACTTCGGTGAGTTGCGTTGAGAGCAGTTCTTCTAGATTTTCTTCAAGAGAAACCTTGCTTATATAAGTATGGTAGAAGTTTTGGTATTCGGTTTGATCAGGAAAAGTCATAATACTTTTTTGTACAATAACGAAAACCAAAAGCATTTTTCCGGCACAAAAAAACGTTAAATTGCCGGTTTAGAAGAGAAAGAGCGTCTATGTCACATCCATTCAAACGGATCATCGGGGAATATGGAGGGGAAACCCCAGGTCCACTTTTATTTATCATTGCAGGAATTCATGGAAACGAGGCTGCGAGCGTGTACGCTTGTGAAAAAGTCTTTGCAGAGCTCGAACAGCTTCAGCCTCCATGCGTGGGGAAAATAGTCGCTGTCTCTGGCAACCTTCAAGCACTGAATAAGCACCAGCGTTACATTGAACGCGACCTGAACCGGATGTGGTCTGAAAGTGAGGTGGCAAGGGTACACAATATCCCGGATGAGTCCATCCTGGCCCCGGAAGAGATCGAGCTGAAGGCCTTGCTTTCACTCATTGAAACCGAAGAGGCCAATATGAATGGAGGTCCTTTCATCCTGGTTGATTTACACAGCACCTCAGCACCCGGGGGACTATTCTCCATTGTCACCAATGACCCTTACAACCGCGCATTGGCAGAAGCCCTGCATGCCCCGGTAATCTTTGACTTGATGACCTCCCTTGCCTCCACTACCCTCAAATATGCTGAAGCTAAAGGCTTCCAGGGGATTGCCTTTGAAGCAGGCCAGCATGATGACCCAGAAACCACCAACAATCACTATGCAGCGATCTGGCTGTTATTTGCCGCTGCTGGCATGATAGCCAGAGAAAACCTGCCCATGTGGGAGGCCTCCGATCGCCAACTCCGGGATACCAGCCTGGAATTGCCACGCTATGTTCGGGTAACCCATCGTCACCCGGTAGTTCCGGAAGATCGCTACCAGATGGTCCCTGGCTTCATCAACTTTCAGACAGTAGGCAGGCAGGAATTACTTGCTCACGACCGGCGTGGAAAGATTCGGTCTCCTTTTCCAGGCCTGATGCTTATGCCCCTTTACCAGCCGCAAGGGGAAGACGGATACTTTTTGATAGAGGAAATTGCACATCCGCCTGTTTAGGACAATTAATTGGCGGACCTTTTTTCGAATCAGCTCTCCCTTTTCTCATAATATCCCAGCTCTTTAACGATGTGGCTGGAATAGAACTTGGACACCTCAGACATTTTTATTTATGGAAGGTTTCCTGTACCTTTCTACCCAAATTACACGCTCATGAAGCCAAAGTTGCTCATTTGGGGATGCCTTTTTTGGGGAAGTTTCCTCGGATTATTTGCGCAGGCAGAAATACCCGAAGTCCAGTACGATCAGGGACACATCATAGGGACTTTGCCCTACGGCCGCCATTTTTTCATCGTAGGGAATGCACGCTTGGATGAAAATGCAATGGCAAGAAAAGTCCAGGTGGACATTTGGCAAACAGGCCGCCAGAAAGTACTGGGCATGCGGAAAATTCGCAATAAGTCGTATACCCAGGAAGAGCTCAAAGTCATCATGAGCAATCCCAATTTTAAGATTGCCTCTTCTTCGTGGGATGCGGGCAAAGCGCGAGATCCCCAAAACTTTCGCCTATACATCAACAAACCGCTTCAATTTCGGACACAGTACCTGCTGAAGTTCACCTTCTTTGAACGGGTTGAACTGGATGAGGAAGCCCGCCAGGATGTGGTAGATGCCATTCGCCTTAAGACCTTTGAAACCTTCGAACGAGAAGGAATCCTTGCAGCCAGTGGGGTCAGACAAATTATCCTTAATGAAGTGGACCTGGCCCTGAACGGGCTGTACGCCGAGACAGAAGCTGTTCAAAGCGGACAAGGGAATAGCCTGGAACAACGAAAGCTTTCCCAAGCCGAAATTGCCCAGAAACTCGGATTGACAGAAGAGTTCCTGCAAAATGCGGAAAAAGCATTTTCGACAATGTCTGCTCAGCAAAAGCGAATTGAACTGAATCAAAAAAGCCTTGCTCAGTTCCAGGAAGAACTGGCAGAAGTCGAGGAAGCAGAAGAAAAGGCATTCATTAAGGAAGAGATCGCCGAATTTGAGGCTTCGATTAATGCCTCTCGGCTGAAAATAGCAGAACAGGAAGACCGCCTGAATGGCTTGTTCAATCTGTTGAAAGTGAGGCTTAAAGTGGTCTATACCACCCTTACGCTAACCGATTCTGACGAGCTTACGGTTACAGAGCTGCAAACCATCAACATTGGAAGCACCTTTGGTGCAGGCTTGGTGGTGCTAGACCCACAAGGGGAACGGGATGCCCGTGCTTACACCAGCATTGCCCTAAAATTTTATTTCATGCCGGTGGACAAGCGAATTGCAGAGCCTTACCTCGCGAATTGGCCACTTCTGAACCGACTATCCTTTACCGTCGGAATTGCAACAGGAAGATCCATTGAGTATAAAGGAACAGAGCTGGAAAAAATTACCGGTGTTTATCCACTGGCAGGCTTGGGCGTTGACCTGAACCGGTACTTTTCCCTCAACGCGGGGGTAATGATATTCAACCAACCTTCTGTTAGCCCACTTAATGAGAGTTCCCGCTTGAGGATGGCCCCTACGATCAGCCTGGACTTTGACATGGATTTATTCAACCGTGTCAGCACCCTGGTAAGTGGCAACAAATACAAAATACCCCCGGCTGGTTCCGGGCAATGACCTACTGAAAGCATAAGCATATGGCAAGACCACGTGTAAAATTTCTCGATCCTGAACCGCTGGAACTCAGTTGTACCGAGCCCTGTGAGGTCAACCTGGAAGTTTGGCCCAGAACGGATGGGCCGTGTAAAGTTGTGCTTTCCACGGTTTCTGACATCTGTAAATTTGAGGAAGTCACCGAAGAGGCTCCGGCTCCCCCGGAGGTGGACCCTGTTACGGGCGAAGCTGTTACCAGCCGTAGTTTGGGCGCAAATTCGGAGCCTCCAGCAATGGTGATCTCTGATAACAAACTGGAACAGGAGGTTACCCTGAAAGAGGGCCAGACTTCGGTCACTTGTACCTTCAAGCTGAAAATGAACTGCAGTCAGGCTGATTCTTTTACCCTGCTGATTTTTGCCCATGCCATCAATAGTGAAGACACCCACTCATTTCAAAAGAACTATGAAGCCCGCATTACCTGTCTGGAAGCCAGCCTTCCTTCCGGTCCCTCAGCTCCTGGTCCTGCTGCTGTTAGCTAGCTTTGGCTGGTCTGGCTGTGAGCTGGAAGATCCAGAGCCAGGCATCGAGACTGAAGACATCATTTCCCTTGCCCTGGAGCAGGAGGAAGTACTTGCGGATGGCGTATCCCGTACCCGCCTTGTAGGGACGCTTGGCCCCCAATCAGACGCCAACCAGAATATTACTTTCCGCACCGAGTTCGGACAACTTACCGGCGCGGCCGCCAATGCCCCTACCCAGGTAACGGTTGCTGCTTCAGGAAAAACAGCTGAAACCTTCTTACAACCAGGCACTCAGGTAATCGAGGAAGTATTTGTCCAGGCAGAGGTAGGAGGATTTATAGACACCAAAAGCATTCGCTTTGCTCGGGCATTTGCGGAGGAAATGCGGATTACGCCTTCAAAAACCCGGATCAGCAATGATCGAATTGATTTCCTGGAAATAACGGTGGACCTATTCCGTGCAGTTGGCACCCCATCAGATGGGGCGCAAGTATTCTTCACCACCACCAGCCTGGATTCTGCGGAAATTACTGCCCCACCCTTTGTATTCCTGGATACCTCCACCGGAACTGTCCGCGTAAGCAGCGCCAATGGCTTCCCAGGAAAATCCACCTTGCAAGTTCGTACCAACAATGCCCTTGGGGGTGAGATCATTCAGGAGATTGAGGTGGAGGTGTTTGAGTAGCTCAATTCTATCAACCAAGCAACCTTGATCTTTTAACGTGCATTTTCAGGATAACTTCCTGCTTTGGCAATATATCTACAGTATTCCGTGTAGAGAACATGCCTATTTATGGGAAAAAAAAACTGGACGTTACCGACTGGCTGACGAGGGTTTTTTAAAATGGTACCGTATCGGGGACTTATGTATCAAATAAGGCCTACGGAAGAAATGATATTTCTAACATCCTATTGTCGAAAACACCCATGAACAAATCTCTATGTTGGAGGTTATTGCTTTTTTAGAATTGCAGATTGATGTAATTTGCAAAAACACTGAACTGAATCAGCACTTAACGTTAAGTAAAGCGTTTTCATGCAAAATATCATTTCCCCGAGTACCCTTACCCATCCTGATACGTTTACCAGCCGCCACATTGGCCCACAGGCTGCAGAGCTCAAAGCAATGTTGGACACCATTGGTGTTAGCTCCCTTGAGCAACTGATAAACGAGACTGTTCCAGATGCGATTCGTCCAGACACTGAGCTTTCTTTCGGAGAAGGCCTTTCTGAACACGAATATTTACGCCAACTCAAAGAGCTTGCAAGCAAAAATCAGGTATTCAAGTCCTATATCGGCCTGGGATATTATGATTGTGTGACCCCATCGGTCATTTTGCGAAACATCTTCGAAAATCCTGGCTGGTACACCCAGTACACGCCTTATCAGGCAGAGATTGCCCAGGGAAGGCTGGAAGCCCTGCTGAACTACCAGACCATGGTATCGGACCTGACTGGGTTGCCTGTAGCTAACGCTTCCTTGCTCGATGAAGGAACTGCCGCGGCTGAGGCCATGAGCATGACGTACGGCCAAAAGAAAAAGCGGAACCGCAAATCTCAGGCGAATACCATACTGGTTGCGTCAAATTGCTTCCCACAGACCATTGAGGTGGTAAGAACTCGTGCAGAGGCTGTAGGAATTGACGTGAAAGTGGTGGATCCGGCTTCCTTCGAGGTAAATGAAGAGGTATTTGCAGCCTTGGTTCAGTATCCAGACGCTGATGGAAGCATAACCAACTATGCTGAGCTTGCAGAAACCTTGCATGCCCAGGGTTCTTACTTGATTGTAGCAGCAGACATCATGAGTTTGGTATTACTCCAGGCTCCTGGTTCTTTTGGGGCTGATGTGGTGGTAGGCACCACCCAGCGATTTGGGGTACCCATGGGATTTGGGGGTCCTCACGCTGCCTTTTTTGCTACGAAGGATGAATTCCTGCGTATGCTACCAGGAAGAATCATTGGGGTTTCACAAGACCGCCATGGAAACCCTGCCCTTCGAATGGCCCTGCAAACTCGTGAGCAGCACATTCGCCGTGACAAGGCCACTTCCAATATTTGTACGGCCCAGGCACTACTCGCCATCATGGCAGGCATGTATGCTGTTTACCACGGTCCAGACCGTTTGAAGGGAATTGCCACCCGCATTCATGAAAGCACACGTCATCTTGCAGGAGGCCTGAAGCAGCTCGGGTACGAAGTTACTAATGATACTTTCTTTGATACGCTTACCATTCAATTAGGTGGAGAAGCTGAATCAAATAAACTTCGGGAAATTGCAGAAGCACACTATGTGAATTTCTTTTATGGAGAAAATAGCCTGGTTCGTCTTTCCATTAACGAGAATACAGAAGCTGCTGACCTGCAAGAGCTCATTTCTATTTTTGCCAAAGCAGTCGGACAGGATGCACCAACCCTTGCTGGGGTCATTCCTGCAGGTGGAATTCCTTCCGCTTCAGCAAGAACAGAGTCTTTTCTGACCCACGAGGTGTTTAATACCCATCATTCTGAAACAGCTATGATGCGGTATATTAAATTACTGGAAAACAAGGATTTGTCACTGAACACGGCCATGATTCCACTGGGATCATGCACCATGAAGCTCAATGCTGCCACTGAGCTTATACCCGTGAGCTGGCCAGAATTTGGCAAAATCCACCCATTTGCGCCAGATAATCAGGTGATTGGATATCACGAAATGATTCGTGAGTTGGGCGAATACCTCTGTGAGATTACCGGTTTTGCAGGTATGTCTTTCCAGCCTAATTCAGGTGCCCAGGGAGAGTATGCAGGCTTGATGGTAATCCGTGCGTACCACCTGGCAAATGGAGACGATAACCGCAATATTGCCCTAATTCCTGTTTCTGCTCACGGCACCAACCCTGCTTCTGCTGTAATGGCAGGGATGAAAGTGGTTGTGGTGAAGTGTGATGATCAGGGAAATATTGACATGGAAGACCTTGCAGAGAAGGCTGCCAAGCATGCTGAGAACCTTTCGTGCCTCATGATTACCTATCCTTCCACACACGGTGTGTTCGAAGAAACCATCCGCGAAGCTTGCGAGGTCATTCACCAGCACGGCGGGCAGGTATACATGGACGGTGCCAACATGAATGCGCAGGTAGGATTGACCAGTCCTGGATTCATCGGTGCTGATGTGTGCCACCTCAACTTGCACAAAACCTTTGCCATTCCTCATGGCGGTGGTGGCCCAGGCATGGGCCCAATCGGTGTGGTTGAGCATCTGACACCATTCCTTCCCGGACACTCTTTGGTGAAAACCGGTGGCGAAAAAGGGATTACGGCAATCGCTGCTACGCCATTTGGCAGCGCGAGCATTCTCCTCATCTCTTACGCCTACATCAAAATGCTGGGGGCAAAAGGCGTTACCGATGCAACCATCTATGCGATTTTGAATGCAAATTATATGAAATCCCGCCTGGAAGAGGCTTATGAAGTTCTCTACCAAGGTTCTAATGGACGTGTGGCCCATGAATTCATCCTCGATTTACGCGAGTTCAAAGCCAAAGTAGGCCTCGAGGTGGATGATATTACCAAACGCTTGATCGATTATGGATTCCATGCCCCAACCGTTTCCTGGCCAGTAGCAGGAACCATCATGATTGAGCCTACCGAA
>JBCDIQ010000071.1:0-18486 GCA_039024295.1 Bacteroidota bacterium
CCAACGCACCCCGGAGAAGCGGCCCAAAACCGATGGCTCGCCGGCAATGGTCCCTTCACCAAAAAATGCCACCGCTTTTTTGAACAGGAACTGGGGTTTCCTAAGGTCCTGCTGACCTCGTCCTGCACAGACGCGCTTGAAATGGCTTCCCTGCTCCTGAACATCGGGCCAGAAGACGAGGTAATCCTGCCCAGCTTCACCTTTGTTTCTACCGCAAATGCATTTGCCCTTAGAGGTGCCAGCCTGGTTTTCGCCGATTGCCATGCCCTTGTGCCGAATATTTCTGCTGAATCCATCAGACAAAGCATTACCCCTAAGACCAAGGCAATAGTTTTGGTTCACTATGCGGGCATTGCGTGTGAGATGGATGAAATCATGGAAATGGCTGAATCGCATGGGATCTTTGTCATTGAGGATGCAGCCCTGGCCATGGACAGTTTCTACAAGGGGAAAAGACTGGGAACCTTCGGACATTTGGCAACTTTTTCTTTTCACGAGACCAAAAACATCATCGCAGGTGAGGGGGGCATGCTGGTAATCAATGATGAACAATTCCTAGCACGTGCGGAAATCTTATGGGAAAAAGGCACCAATCGGGCTGCTTTCTACCGGGGAGAAACTGATAAATACCGCTGGATGGACCTAGGTTCCTCCTTCTTGCCATCGGACATGATTGGGGCATTCCTGTATGCGCAACTGGAGAGCCTGGAATATATCCAGGCGTTAAGAAAGGAGAAGTGGAGGTTGTACGCCGAACAGCTCAAAGGACTCGCGGAAGAAGGGTTGATTCAGTTGCCCTCTTTCCCTGTGGGCAGCACAAATAACGCCAGCATGTTTTACCTCCTGGTCAATTCACCTGAGGAGCGCAATTTTTTGCTAGACAACCTGAGAAAGCAGCACATAAATGCTGTATTCCATTACCTCCCTCTGCACCAAAGTCCCTTTTTTAAGGAAAAATACAATGGACCTGCCCTTCCTCACACCATGAGGTTTTCAGAAACCCTGATACGGTTGCCCTTCTTTGCGGAGCTCACACCCGAGCAGCAAATCATGGTCACCTCTACCCTTAAAAGTCTGTTGCAAGGCGTTTCTTCATGAGTGGCCGATTTACATTTCCAAGGACCGGGAAAAGGATATGGCCTATGTTGGTAGTAATTGGCCTTCTTTCCTTGGTTATTTTCCCTCCCAGGTATGGGACCAATGATGACATCCGAATGCTGTTAACAGCTTCTGGGCAGATGATTGTTCCAGATGCCGACGTACACATCCTTTTTGGGAATGTGGCTTATGGGGGATTGCTAACATCTTTGTACAGCTTCCTTCCCGATATTCCGTGGCATGGATTGATATTGATTTTCCTTCAGTTTTGCGCCCTGTACTGCTGGCACCTGGCCCTGCCAGATTCCCTCTCCAGGACAACTACATTTCTGATTTTTTTATTGTTCCATCGGCATCTTTTTCAATACCTGCAATTTACCTCCTGCTCCATTTTACTGGCCCAATCAGCGTCCCTGGCCATTTTGAAGTTGGCCTCGAAACGAAATGGCCTTACTCCAAAACGAATCATCCTACTGGCTGGACTGCTCCTTATAGCCGGCCTGATCAGGCCGACAGGGATGTTGCTCGGGCTTGGCCTGATGCTACCCTACTTCAGCTATTTGGCCAGCAAGAATCCCTCAATCCGAATATATGCATCGATCCCTGCGATTGCAGCTGTTATAACCTTGGCGGGTTGGCAGCTTAACGTTAGCTATTACAACAGCTCTCCTGAATGGGAAGGGTTTTATGAAGCGAATAAACTGCGAGCAGAATTAACAGATTATGACTCCTATCCATATGAGGCATACAAAACCGAATATCAACAGGTGGGCTGGGATTCCCTTGATGTAGCCATGTATAAAAATTGGTTCCTGATCGATACTGCCAACCACCGTTTGGAAGACTTACAGCAAGTTGTTACACATGCTGATGCCAGCATAAATTTCCATGGACTGGGCCAGCGGCTACTTACCTCCTTCAAGAATAACTTCTGGCTCCTGATCCCCTTTCTGGGAGCAATGTTCCTTTTGCCTTTTATCAACTGGACCAATGAAAGCTATCAGGTTATCCTGGTATCATTTGTATGGATATTGGGCATTTTGGGCTACCTGGCAGTTTTTAAGTGGTTGCATATGCGGGTTTCCTACCCTGTTGTTGGTAGCATTCTGTTGATTTCCAGTACCTTTCTTGAATCACACTGGAAGTATTCGTTTAAGCAGGTCAATCTTTCGCTTTCTAATTGGCGGCACCTAACGTTCACGTGCCTCCTCCTATTTTGCTTTGCCGTAGGAGGATTACAGGTTTACCGTGGAGTCCGTGACCGGGCAAGGACAACGGATACGCTATCATTTATCCAACAAGCCCCGAAGGACCTGCCGTGGCTTACCTGGGCAGATTCCTTTCCTTATGAAAACTGGGTGCTCCCGTTGAATGAAAACCGAAAGGTGGCCCAAGAGCTCCAAATTATTTGGCCTGACATGCTGGTATACACCCCACTTGTGTGGAGGCAATTGGAACACCTTGGTGTTTCTGACCCAATTTCGTCTATGAAGAAGGGAGAAATTTATGTTTTTGCCCGTGAAGAATACCGCGACCTTTTCGAGGCATATGCCGACGATTTCCCCCTTTCCACCCGCATTCTTCTTGTAGAGCCCCACTCTAAATGTGAAGTCATTCAATTTGGCCCATAAAAAACCCGGCACCCTCCGAGGCACCGGGAATAAGTCCAAGTTCAATATCAGCTAGTAAGTACCTCCTACGGGACGCTTATGGTATATGCTACCTTCCGGAAAGGAAGGCAGACGCCCAGGCGCACCTACCAACCCGACCGTATCGGTCAAGGCTTCCATGAAGTTGATCACGTCTGTTATTTCCTGCTGGGTTAGCCCAAGTGGATCAGGTGGCAAGGTTTGATTTTCCAGTTCAATGCCTATTCCGTATCCACCACCTCGGTTGTAAAAATCCATGACTTGCTCCAGGCTGGTGTACACCCCATTGTGCATGTAGGGTCCAGTCATTTCGATATTGCGTACCGTAGGTGTTTTGAAAGCATTTAGGTAAATGGGGTGGTTGTCACGGATAAATCCACTTTTCTGACGACCCGGATCATCATCCAAGGTAGCATTTGCAGTATCTGGTGCAGTGGGCACCCCAAGTACCTCTCCCTCGGATTCGTGAAATTTGGGAGGCACTGTTCCATTAAACACAGGCGCGAAATGACAGGTGGCACAAGCTGCCTTTCCCATAAACAGGTTGAAGCCTCGCTTGATGGATTCGTCCAACTCCTCCTTTTCTCCTCTCAGATATTGATCCACCGGAGAATTCAGGGCATTCAGGGAGCTCACATAAGAAGCTAGCGCAGAGTTAATGCCGTGCTTTCCAACAGGATCACCATACTTTTTCACTCCAGGAAATGCTTTGTTGAACATCTCAACATACTCAGGGCTCTCCCGTAGTCGATTGGCAATCTTGATAAAGGTGGTATTGAACTCTTTTTGATTAAACACCACATGCTCTACCTGAGACTCCAATTCCCTTGAACGAAGGTCATGAAAAAACCTGTCGGCAAAGGCTACATTTACCAGACTGGGGGAATTCCTGCTAACAGTCCCTTCCTTATTCATGGCCACACTCCTTACTTTACCATCCGTAAAGGCCTTTTTCGGGTCGTGACAAGAAGCACAAGATCCGTCGTTGTTATCCGAAAGTACAGGATCATAGAACAGCATTCTCCCTAACTCAATTCGAATGGGGTTTTGCTCACCGGACTCAAAATTCACATAGTAGGAAGCACTCAGAAAATCTGTACTAAAAATATCCCGGTTAAAGTAATTAACTGCTTCTTGCATACTGGCAGGTAAGGCCTCCCGCATGGTGGGATACCCCAAGGCCATATGTGCATCTAGTAATTCCCCGTAAATAGGATTGGCGTAGGTCCGGATGAAATGCATGCGGTCGAATGTATCAAAGTCCTGGTTTGCTTTGAGATACCCTACTCCATCCTCAAAATGCTTCCGTAAACTTGCTGCGAGTATTTCATTTCTTTCTTCCAGAATGGAAAGGTACTGCTCTGAAGTGGCGTAGAGACGTGAAAATGAAATTGCGGCCTCAGTCATTGCATTGCCAGATGCAGGTGTGTCAAATCCCGTAATTCCCAATGTTATGATCCGGATAATTCCAGAACGAAGGGCTTCAAACACCATCCTGTCTGAAATTCTGCTGGATTGCTGCTTTTGAAATGCGACAAACGTTGGAAGCTCTTTTTTGATTTTCTTGAGCCTGGCGTGGAGGTATGCCTTCTCTTCGAGAATTTCGTCCGAAAACGCCAGTTCCTCGATAATTTGCAAGCCTTCGGGTTCTAGCTTTTCGAGGGCTTCTTCCGTTTGAGGATCAATTTTAGGCAGCGGAGCTCCATTGATATATAACAAGGTGAACTCCTCATCCAGGTAAGCCGCAAGGAATTCTACCTCTTTGTAAGCATTACGAGCATCAATAACTGCAGCTCGAAATGCTTCCACATCAGCCTCATTTTCCAGGGCAATTCCTATTTCATAAAGCCTTTCGACTTTTTGGTGGAATTCTGCCATGTACTTCACATATGTTTGACCGATGGCTTTGCTGGGTTGCAACGTTTCTTTTGGAGGGCTAAAACTCCAGATACTCATTAACACAAGTAACACCACGCCAACTACTACAGGGTATAGCAATCTTCTCATACCTGAAATTTTTTATCTGATAGGAAAAACAGGAATCAGGCCGGCTGCGAAACCGGCCTGAAAAAAGTTAAATAAACATGGGATTACTCAATAATGAGCTTCATGGCCTCACCTTCGATGTTTTTGATCACATAAACACCAGAAGCAAGGTCCTGCACATCAATGTGGTCTGTATTAGAAGCAGTCTTAACCCGCTTTCCATCCAGGGTAAAGATCGCAACGTCAGTCACTTTGTTCATGTACAACATGCGAGCCACAGGGTTTGGATAGATGGAGAAAGAAGCACCTTCCTCAAACTGATTTTCTTCCAAAGAAGTCGCAAAGCGGTCAAATCCAGTAATAGCGAACGTCAATGAGTTGTTGAAAGGGAATGGGTTGCTGCTGGAAGGGTGCTGGCTGTTTACCAACAACGTCTTTCCATCAGGGGTACCCACTGCACCCGTTACCTCAGCCCCAAAAGGCGTAGTGGTAATGCGGATCAAGTCATCAAGCGTTGGGTTCTGGATGGTCATGTCCAGCAGGAATAACTCACACCCACGGTTGGTCAACGGCTTGGGCATCCGACCATAAGAAGTTCCGTTCAAATCCTCACAAATCACCAGGTACTGACGCTCACGAGGCGTTCCGGGTAACACGGTGATAGAACTCAACCCATCTGGGTTAGACAGGTGCTTGTCGGGATAGTCGCCCAATCCCCAGGCAACCGAATCTTCGATGAAAGGACCGCCTTCCAGGTGTACAGATACCTCATTGGTAGAAGGGTCATACTTCATGATACGTCCGTAATAGTCCCAGTAATCACCAGAAGTTACGGAATCAGCACCCTGAGCCGTAGCACGAGCAATATGGTGAGGAGCAATCTCTGCCCCCAAGGTATCCCAACGCAGGAAGCGGCTGCCTGGACGGTCACGGCCCGTTTCGGTAAAGTAGACTGAATTATCAGAAGCAGTGTAGGCCACCCACTCAATGCGGTTGAACATCGTAGCGCCGACAGCAGCAGCCTCGGAGCCAAAATTCAGCATTTTATCAAGATCAGTGTTGTCGATTTCGATCCATTTGGTAGGTGCAACGTGGCTGTACACGTAAGTTTTGCCTTTGGTGAAATCACCCGCAACATCTGCTTCAAACTTGGTGAAGTATCCGGGAGTAGCATCAGCACCTAGGTATACCGTCTTGTTATCTGGCATTACGGCACCTCCCTCAAAAGGCTGACGTCCCCAGTTGTACTGCTTGCGAACAGCAACTGCCTGACGAGGGTCAATCTCTACCATGTAGTTATAGTTCTGGTATTTTTCGATGGTGTCGCCATCGAATCCGTCAAACCCTACAGGTGCCAGCTGACCATTAACCGTACCTTCACCAATGACAAACCGAGATTGGTCACGGTCAGAAATGTTAGTTGGGCTACGGAACCATTCTTCAGCAGTCCAGATTCGACCATCTACAGGAGAGATGACCCCTCCGCAGTTCATGCCCGTTTCGCCGACGGTGTTTACAAAATCAACGTTGAAGAATTTGCCCTGGCGGCCGTCATTTAAGGTTTGATCCAAAATGATGAGGGAGTCCGTGTCAGGGTCGCGAGCTACCTGAAATACGGTCATGCCTCCCCCATCACCGATGAGGTCATTGGTTTCCTGGCGCTCATGGTTTACAGAAACCCATCCCATGCTCTGGCCTGTGGTGTCAGGCGTAAATCCAATAAAATCATGCCATTGCTTCGCTTCCGTTTCCCCGGCGGGGTTACCATAAATGGCAGTATGCTGAACTTTGTCAAAGTTACCGATGAACAAAACCTGCATGTCCAGGGGAGAAGCAGGCAGTTGCACACGGTTGGTAATTAAATTTGCCTCAACCTCAGGGTCAAAGTAAATCTGTGCTGCGGCGCTGCCGATCATGGCAATCAAGGTAACAGCGGTGAAAAGTAGTCTTTTCATCATGTCGTATTTGTGGAAATTTGAAATGTAAATGAGTGTTTTTACTATCGCTTTACTTCCACAAAAGTGGGGGCAAGGGATAACCCCACCGTTAGTCCTCCATCACAAGTATGCTATATTTCTGTTATCGCCCGGTTATCGGAATATTAATACGCAGAATGGAAATAAATTAGACCCTCCCCTACCTATTTTGAGAAAAATATGATTATTTAGGTATATGTTTCCAGACCTAACCAGCAGGTTCAGCTCTACCTTTCTTAATTAATGAAGACATGTCACCGAGCAATCCTTCGTACCATTAGCCTCCTTGTTAAATGAGATCATTGCCTCCTCTCATCATGCTGGCCATTCCTGAAGAAACCATTCGGGTAATGCTGGCAGATGAGCTTATCCAGACCGGATATCGCCTTTTGGAAGCCGAGAACAGCACACAAATATTATCCCTTGCAGAGCAGTTTCCTCCTGATCTGATCATTTTAGCTTTCCAGCAGGACAAAGAGGATGGGCTTTCGGTTTACCATTCCATCAAGAACCTTCCCGAATTCAAGGGAATTCCCATTGGAATGCTGGCGAGTAAAGAGGATAATTTTATCGAAGGGTTAGCCCTGGATGCAGGTGTTGACTTTTTTATATTAGATCCCATTGATATCCCCCAATTTAAACAGATTGTTAAGGAAGCATTATCGGTAAAAATAAGAGAAAAAATACCTCCGAACCGTTTACTGATACTGCCGGATGAGTATGTGGTCAACCAAGGGCCACAAAACAGCGCCCTTACCCGCAGAGAGTTTGAGCTTGTGAATTTTATGTCTCATCATCCAGGGAAAATCTTTCGCAGAGCAGAACTACTGGCCCAGGTTTGGAAAAATGAACCTGTAACCGGCCGAACTATAGATGTACACATCAATCGGCTCAGGGAAAAAATTGGCTCCCATCATTTCAAAACCGTGAAAGGGGTTGGTTATGGATTTCTGCCAAAGAATCCTGACTAGCTTTCTGCGGTCAAACTAAGAATGGGTTCAGCCGGTGATTGGCTAGCGTCAATTATCCGGGCGACAACCTCCTGTGCCTCCTGGGGGAATAAAACAGGAGGTTTCGCTGGCTGCCGCAGCCATTCATGAATTTTCAGGGGAATATTCTCCCTTAGCTTCCAAATGACCGGAACGCCCATTTTTTCAAGAGCTGCTGCGTTACACTGTTGCTCATATTGCCCTTTTACCGGAACCACCATTAATTTTTTTCCCATGTACAGCGCCTCAGCAGGAGTTTCAAACCCTGCCCCGGTGAATATCGCGTGACAGGATAAAAAGCTGTCGATGAACCGATCATTGGAGACGGGAAAAACCTCCACATTCCCTTTTCGATAGGGCGTTTTACAATAGCGAGAGAATAGCTCCCACTTGAAATCTGGAAATTGCCTAAACCACCCAATCAAACGCTCATCTCCAACCGATGGCAGGTAAGCGGTGATATGACCGAGGTCACGATGATGCCCTTCCCTTATTTCTGATCGGATAACGGGCGGGAAAATAAAGTCATCATATTTTTCAAAATGAAATCCAAAGGCCTTGGTCGAAGGGGCATAGTGATGCAGCACAAATTCCCCAAGAATATCCTTTCTTCTGGGTCGTGGGGTCTTTGCTGACAGAAAGGAAGCCTGATGGCCCAAAGCCACACAAGGTTTTCCCTGGTATTTGCAAGCCCATGCAGAAATGGGCTCAAAATCATTGATCACCAGGTCATACTGTTTAACTGGGCAATCGTTGATGTCTTTTAGCAGCCGTAGCGGTGGATTTGTTTGAAGTGTCCGACGATAATGAATGCCTCCTTTGCTGTTATACAGAAAGGACAATCCTTTGCTTTTATAGGTCACCGGGTACGGAAGCTGGACATCCGACTGGGTGCCACTTACCAGGATGTCCACCTGGCCATATTGTTGCAAAAGGGGAATGATGTCGCGTGCCCTGCTCAGGTGACCGTTTCCGGTACCTTGAATTGCGTACAGTATTTTCATACATCCACTTTGGGGATCATTACATCAAGATGCTAAAGAAATTTCTTCCTTTAAAATGAGTGGTTGAAGGGCAATTTCTGGCTGTACTTCTTCCGACACTTCCGAGGGCTGATACTCAAAAATGTGCCATTGACCGCTATGATACTCCAAAGCGGTGAGATTTTCAACCCAGTCGCCGGAATTTAGGTAAGTGACCCTGCCCTCCTCCAGGACAATTTCCCTTATCTGGGGTTGGTGGATATGACCGCAAATGACATAGTCATATTTATCTCTGATGGCCATTTCAGCAGCTATTTCCTCAAAATCCGAAATATAGCTCACCGCTTTTTTTACGCTGTTTTTGATTGCTTTGGAAAGGGAGACCTTTTTCTGCCCTGTTTTCAGCATACACCAATTGATGATGCTATTGATCACAATCAACAGGTCATAGCTGTACCCGCCAAGCTTAGCCAGCCAACGCGCCTGCTGGATACTCGCGTCAAACACATCTCCATGAAAAATCCAGGCTTTTTTCCCATCCACCTCTACCTCTAGCTGATCCATCAGGTGAAAATTGCCCAGGTGAAAGTCGGTGAACTTCCGCAGCATTTCATCGTGGTTGCCCGTGAGGTAGTAAATAGGCGTACCCCTTGCAGCAATCTTCACCAACTCCTTGATCACTAGCATATGTGATTTTGGCCAGTAGCGTTTGCTAAACTGCCAGATGTCGATGATGTCCCCATTTAGCACAAGGATCTTGGGTTTGATGCTTTTCAGGTAATTCACCACCTCTTTGGCTTGACAGCCATAGGTTCCCAGGTGGATGTCAGATAAGACGGCAATCTCCAGCTTTCTTTTGGGCATAGTATCGGTTAAAACCATAAAAAAACCGGCCACTACTAAGGAGGCCGGAGTCACTACAAAGGGTTTTCCGAAAGAACTTCAACTGCACTACTAAATCTATCAATGGGGTTCACTGTCCATTTTTTACAAAAGTGGGGTTTAGATGTTAAGCCTGAATAAAAGCCAGAAAAAGCTACGGCTAAGTTTGTGTTAAGGGGGTGTTAATAGGGAGATGAAGCGGGAGTTTGCCCCACGGGACCCTAAAGACCACAGGGTTAGCGTACCAGGAGAAGCCTGATTGACATTCCAAGCATAAAAAGCTGATCCTCGAGGGTAAGTCCTCTTTACAGATCTTTATATGGCATTTTACCATAGGAAGAGGTATCAAAATCTTTTCAGAAATCGTATCTTGAGATGCAACCATACGAAATAGTGAAAAAATGAGTGTAATCATCACAGATAATATCCTTCGCCAAGCCAATATGTCTGCGTCTCAATTCAAGCTTGAAGTAGGGCTCTATCTATTCGAGAAGGGATTTCTAACTATGGGAAAAGCCAGTGAGTTTGCCGAAGTGTCTCAATTCGAGTTTCAAAAAACCATGAACGAGAGGGGGATTCCCATTTCTTATGATGAAGAAGAATTTGAAAAAGACCTCCAAGCTTTGAAACGAAAATATAAGGAGTCTTGATCATCATAAGTGACACCTCTCCCCTAACTGGCCTGCTCATAATTGGTCGGTTATCGATATTAAAGGAAGTCTACGAAAAGGTAATAATTCCCCAAGCTGTTCTTGAGGAACTATTGGTTTTGGAGACCTTCGGGTATGATCTTTCGGAAGTTCATGAAAGTTCTTGGATAAAAATCTCAACCCCTAGCAACCTGGCCCTTATAAAGGAATTGGAAGAAGAACTGGATGCGGGTGAGTCTGCTGCCATCGCACTAGCCATCGAGACAAATGCAGATCACTTGGTAATTGACGAAAAGAAAGGTCGAAGAATTGCCGACCAATATGGAATCAAAGTTATTGGCCTTACAGGGGTTCTCATTGAAGCGAAACACTTAGGGATCATTGACGCTGTTAAGCCGATATTGGATAAATTAAGGCAGGAGGCAAATTTCCGAATAAGTGATTCTTTTTACAGAACAATCATCAGTCGCTTGCAAGAAGATGATTTAGGCCAATAAAGGAATGTTTCCCTCTTTATGGCAGAAAGTCTATATCCGATTTCTCGGAACACATGCCGAATACGACAAAATTGATGCAACCACCATTTAAACCGCCTATGAATTCAATTACAAACCAACAAGTCTATCAAAACGCCTAGCTAAGGGTGGAGGAATTGCACAAGGTCGTAGGCAAAGACTCCAATCCTGATACCGCCGAGTTTAAGGAATTGGACCAACTCTCTGACCAAATTGCAGGTTATGAGGAACATCATTTCTCATTTGAACCGAAAAATCTCACAGAAATTATAGAGCTGAGGATGTACTAGAGAAAACTTAAACAAAAAGACCTGGGAATTAATAAACCTATTTACACATTAATAAAGAAAAATTAAGTCTCATATAGTGCATTGCAAACATTAAAAAATGACAAGCTCTAATCCATATAGAAAAGGACAAAAGACACTAATTATTGGTGATCTTAAAAAGTTCAAAAGCTTTGATCAAAGAGTATTGAATTCCAAAAGTGACAAGACGGGATTATCGCTATTTCATCATTACATCATCAATTCAAAAGAAGCTAAAATAGACTCTCAAGAGGTTATCCAGACTTTTATCCAAGGAGGTGTTGACATAAATCAACTATCGGACAAAGAACATGGATTTTATTCCGCCCTACATTTTGCTGTTGATTATCCAGCAAGCTTTGAGCTAACCAAAGTACTCGTTGAAAACGGAATAGACATAACTCTGAAAGACGAAAATGGGAATACCGCGTTTTGGAATGCTTGCCACAATTACCGGGGTGATAAGGAACAACGAAAAATAATTGAGTACCTTTTTAATAACTGGGCAAGTACGGAAACACCTAATAAATTAGGGGTTTCAGTCACAGATTTAATAAAGCAATTAGGGAAAAGCATTGACGAAGAACTAAATCCCAATGAGTGGGATTTAAGAAAATTAAAAATAACAAAGGGCGAAACATGCGATAATCCCTAACACCAATAAGCCACCACCTAATACCTCATCCCCTACCCCACAGCATCTGCCTTCATCTTCTCGGCATTTTCGGCCATGCGCAGCTGCTCAGAGATTTCGGCCAGGTTACCTCCACCAATGATGCCATCCAGGTTGTAGATGGTCAGGTTGATCCGGTGATCGGTTACACGGCCCTGCGGGTAGTTGTAGGTACGAATTTTAGCAGAACGGTCACCGGTTGATACGAGGGACTTTCTCAGGGCGGATTCTTCTGCCTTTCTGCGGGAAAGTTCTACGTCGTAGAGGCGGGACCGCAGCACTTTGAGTGCTTTTTCGAAGTTTTTGATCTGAGATTTCTGGTCCTGGTTTTGCACCACGATGCCGGTTGGAATGTGTGTAAGTCGAACGGCGGAGTAGGTCGTGTTCACCGACTGACCTCCAGGTCCAGATGCACAGTAGGTGTCTTTCCGGATTTCGGTCATGTCTATTTCCACGTCAAAGTCTTCCGCTTCCGGCATTGCGGCTACGGTAGCAGCGGAGGTATGGATACGTCCCTGGGATTCAGTAGCGGGTACGCGCTGCACACGGTGTACGCCGGACTCAAATTTCATGATGCCAAATGCATCTTCCCCTGTGATGGTGGCGATGATTTCTTTGTAGCCACCGGCGGTACCTTCAGTGAAGTCATTAACGGTCAATCTCCAGCCTTTCTGCTGGGAATATTTCTCATACATCCGGAGCAAATCTCCCACAAACAAGGAAGCTTCGTCGCCTCCGGTACCTGCCCGGATTTCCAGAATCACGTTCTTGCTATCTTCGGGATCTTTGGGGATCAATAAGTCTTTGATTTCTGCTTCCAGCTCCTCCTGAGAAACCTCTAGCAGATCCAGCTCTTCCTTGGCCATCTCTTTCATTTCATCATCGCCCTCCTGCATCATCTCCTTGGCATTTTCGATGTTACTCATGACGTCCTTGTAGGCCTTGATCCGGCCCGTAAGGACATCCAGCTCCTTGTATTCCTTGTTCAATGCCGTGTAGCGTTTCATGTCCGCCATGATCTCAGGATCGATGATTTCCTGCTTCACTTCTTCGAAACGCTGTTCTATAAAGGCTAGTTTTTCTAACATAACTGTTCTTGAATACCCGAGGATTAACGCTTGTACAAATGTACCTCATTTTCCCGTAACAAATAAATATACTGTCTGGAGAGTGCTACGTCGAGAATTGGTCCTGGGTTTTGAACCTGGTATTCCCGGTACTGATTGGTCGTCAGGTTCCCTATGGCGATGTTGTGCGCATCATAGCACAGGATGATTTGCCCAAATAATCGAAATTTCTGCCACCGAAAGCTGGTTTTGGGAATAATCGTAGACTCATAGATCCCAAAATAGTTGAACACCTTGATATTTTGCCCCAGGGTATCACTCACCAGCACAAAAGAATTGTCTCGTATTCGCACCTCTGCCGGACCTTCCAGGGCACCATCTCCATAATCCAGGCCCCCAAAACTCGTTTCCAGTTCTCCGAAGGCATTGATCTTGTAAATCTTATTGTCAAATCGGTTCAGGAGGAACTTCTCCCCTGCCGGGCTTAGGGCAAAGTTAAAGGGGTATAGCTCCAAGTCCTGCTGCCCGCGTTCTATGTCCAAAAATCGGGTTTCCCCAACTACCTTAAAATTGGTATTCAGCAACACCAACCGCCGGGCACCTTCGTCCAGCACATAGGTTTCTTGGCGATTGCGCACCTTAATCAAGGAAGGTTCAAGAAATCCTTCTTCCCTGATGCCATATCCGCCCACAAAAATGCTGGAATCGAAATCGGAGAGGGCAAAATACCGGTAAATGCGATTTTGATCAGGGTCCAGCAGGGTCAGGTTACCTTCTGTGTCAACCTCCAGCTGGCTGGCAGCAGGAAGGCCAGACAACACGCGGGCTGAAACACGAAACAGGCTGTCGGTCTGGGAAATCCCCAAATGAACACTTCCCAGCAACAACAAACCACTGATGATTTTCAACCACATAATAATGTTACGATAAATATGCTGGAACAGGTATAAGGAACAATAGCTGCAGGATTATTCCTCCTTGTCATCCAGGAAAGAACTGGGGAGAAATACCTCTTTAGGTAAGATTCGGAACAGGATGGGCAAGGTCAAAAAGCTTCCTGGAAGCATAAGCAGTGCCAATGCAGGAACACTTTTCAAAATATCCAACAGTTGTCTGCGAACACGTTCGCTCTCCTCTTCGGTAAGCCCTTCCTTGGTGTATTTTGCCAGCAGGGTCACCAATTCCCGACTTTCGTGAATTTCCTGAACCACCAGTTTTTGGTTTCGGATCACCAGGCTTTTCAGGTCCCGGATATACCGATCAGAAAGGATCAGGTAGTTATCCCGACTCTGCAAAAAATGGACATCCTGCCAGTGGTGCAGTACAAATCCCTTTACTGCCACTCGGCTGTGGGGCAGCTCCGAAGGGTCGAGCCCCATCCGAGCTGCCAGTTTTTCCAGAAAGGTCCACTCGCGTGGGTCTATTTCCTGATTTGAAAAGACCGTCAGCAACGCAAGCTCCAGGAGGTATTTCCTGACAATCCAGGGTTCATCCGCTGAAAGCGGAAGGTCGTTAAGGCTCACCCCTTCTTTAAACCGCTTCCTGGCTGCCTGCAACCTCACGGGTGAAAGATCGGCCGACTCAAAAAAATGGTTAAACAGCTCCCGTTCCTCCACATGAATTTCTTCATCCGCATGGGCAGCCGCACTGATGAGGTCCAGGATAAGCCCTTGCATTTGCTCCCGCTTCTGGCTTATCTCCAAAAGGGTAAACTTCTGCTGGTTTTGCTGCCATTGAGAGAAATAAATAAGGTCAAAAAACAGCAAGCTGTTATGAAAAAAGCGGTTCCAGAAGTTTCGCCAGCCCTTCTTGAGGTTTACCCGGCGATTGAGCACCAACTCGGCCAAGTCTACCACAGGGGCCTTCTGCCGATAGCGCAAACTCAGCACCTTAGGAAAAACTGCCTGGTAATAGGAAAGCAGGTCATTTAATAATTCTTCGGTTAGCTCATTTAACTGCCCTTCCTCCCAATTTTCTTCCGCGATGACAGAAAATACCCCATAACTGAAGTAGCTTTCCGCCATGAGCAGTCGAGCCTTTTGCCACTCGTTCCAGGTATTGGCTTTCGGATGAGGCAAATTGGCAAAATGCAGGGGGTAGCCGTACATCAAGCCTGTAGGCTGGAGGCTTTGGTACCAAAAATGATCCACATCAGGAACTTCCTTAAAGCGTTCCCGAAGGTCATTTTGCTCGGGATTCAGGATGAGCCCTTTCCGGTACGTTAGGTATTGGTTTAACCAGCCTTTTTCGTTCGGTCGAAGTATTCCCACAGACAACGGGGTATTGCGAATGATTGAGCCACAAAGGTAGATAGCAGGGAGTTGTGGGGCAATAATGAATTGAGAAGCTTAGGGTTTAGGAACACCTAAATTGAAAAAATCCATCCATCAGCGTCCACCGTGCCTATTCGCATTTCTCATGGAATCAAATTTTTCATGCATCAGTTCCTCGCAATCTGGGTTTATCAAATAGAAATTCACCAGTGTGTATTTCCAGGATTCTGCCGTGAAGGAACGATTGTTTTTCCCAATCGCAGCAGTTTCAACCGCCAGAGACAATCGCGTCAACTCCTTCAGCTCCTCTTTTGGCAACAGCATCCATCCCTTTATGGCAAACGATAGAAAGGTGTCTCCGCAGCCATATTCTTTCCCAGTAGAGCAAGAAAATATCGTTTGGTGAACATCTTTATAGGTATTGATATAAATCTTGCTGCTGAGCTCCATATACACCCATACTTCTCCCCATATCCATGCCAGCAAAAGGGCGAGGACAGCAATTTTCAGTCCGAGAACTCTTCTTTTATATATAGCCATATCCGATGCAGAATGATCACATTCCCCCTATTTGACAATCCCCATCATTATTGTTTCCTGTTCATTAGCATTTTTGTACATTTACAGGATGATAAATAATGCCCGATGAAGGATGTGCTCGACAGGCTTGATGAAATTCATCAAAAGGTAGACAAATTGTCTGAAACAGTGAGGAGATTGACAGAGGAAAATCAACGCCTTCAATCACTTGTGGAGCAAAAATCCGGCGAACGTGCGCATTATGAACGTTCTTACCATGAGCTGACCGAGAAATACCAAACCCTAAAGCTCACCAAAGGTGTTGCGAATGGCAATGGGAGTCAGCAAGCACTAAAAGAAAAAATCGATGCTTATATACAAGAAATCGATCAGTGTCTGAAAATACTAGGAAGCCACTGAACCACTGACCTGACTTAATTCATTGGAACCCACTTCGATACATATCAATATATTTGGTCGTAAATATCCTGTTCGGGTAGAACCTGATGAAGCACCTGCGGTAGAGGAAGCAGCCTTGCTAATAAACGAGAAAATCCGCCACCTTCGCACTGTATTTCCCACTCAGGATGACCTGGATATCGCCATTATGTGTTGCTTGCAACTTGTAAGTGAGCAGCTTAGGTTGCAAGATGATGGCAGCCAAGCACTCCAAGATCGCTTGGATAAGATCAATCGCCAACTTGATTTAGGCTTGAAATTGAGTGAAGAATAAGGCCCCAATGTAATTGTCTGGTTGGGTTTAGCGGGTTTCATTTTAACAACCTCAAATCACCAGAAAATGGATATTGCCATATGGACCATTCCCAGTCTCCTGATCGGAGCAGTTATTGGGTTTGCCGTTAATCGTTACTTACTCACTGCTGCCAACACCAAAATGGTGGAAGCAGCAAAGATAAAAGCAGAAGGCTTGCTGAATGAAGCGGAACTCCGGGGAGAAAACATCAAGCAGGAGAAAATTGCCAAGGCTAATCAGAAGTACCAGCAGCTGAAGAATAAATTCGAGCAAAATGCCCAGCGCCAAAAGGAAAAGCTGGACAATGTCTCCAATAAACTGAAGCAACGCGAAAACAGCCTTAACTCACGCTTTGACAAGCTAAAAAACGAAGAAAAAGGCCTCCGCAGTGAGCAAAACCGGGCTAAGCAAATGCAGGAAAACTTCCAGAAGCAGCTCGAAATTGTTGACCGAAAAAAGGAAGAACTGGCGCAGGTGACCCGCAAACAGCTTGCTGAACTGGAAAAGATTGCAGGGCTTACCCCAGATGAGGCAGTGTCTAAAATGACCGAAACCCTCAAAGAGGAGGCGCGAACTCAAGCATCAGCTTACGTGAAGGATATTGTAGAGGAGGCGAGGCTCACCGCAACCAAAGACGCCAAGAAAATTGTCATTGAGACCATTCAGCGGACCGCTGCTGAGCACGCAATCGAAAATACCGTAACCGTGTTTCCCCTTGAAAATGATCAGATCAAAGGCAGAATCATTGGCCGAGAAGGGCGTAACATTCGTGCGCTGGAGATGGTCACAGGCATCGAAATCATTGTGGATGACACCCCAGAGGCCATTATCCTGTCAGGTTTTGACCCGGTACGCCGGGAGATTGCCCGCCTTTCCTTGCATAAGCTGGTGACAGACGGCCGAATCCACCCTGCTCGCATTGAGGAAGTGGTGAAGAAAACCACTAAACTGATCGAACAGGAAATCATGGATACAGGAGAGCGTACCGTGATTGACCTCGGTATTCATGGCCTTCACCGGGATTTGGTCAGAATGGTGGGGCGTATGCGCTATCGTTCTTCTTATGGCCAGAACTTGCTTCAGCACTCTCGTGAAGTAGCCAACCTGTGCGAAACCATGGCGGCAGAACTGGGATTGGACACCAAAAGGGCAAAACGTGCAGGCCTGCTCCATGACATTGGCAAGGTGGCCGAAGAACAATCTGATCTTCCCCATGCCCTACTCGGGATGAAAATCGCTGAAAAGTGCAAGGAAGATGGTGAAGTACTGAACGCAATTGGGGCACACCACAACGAAATTGAGATGACTTCTTTGTTGTCTCCAATTATTCAGGCATGTGATGCGATCAGTGGTTCACGTCCTGGTGCTCGACGCGAAATTGTTGAAAGCTACATCAAGCGTCTGAAAGAATTGGAAGACCTCGCCCTTTCTTATCCTGGCGTAGTGAAAACCTATGCGATCCAGGCGGGCCGTGAGCTTCGGGTGATTGTAGAAAGTGAGAAGGTGACTGATGAGGCCTCTGATCAGTTGGCGATGGACATTTCCCAGAAAATCATGACCGAGATGCAATACCCCGGCCACATCAAGGTGACCGTGATCCGTGAGAAGCGAGCAATTGCTTACGCGAAATAATTTATAAACTGATAATCAAATATTTAGACCCCGGAGGTTTTGGAAACCTCCGGGGTCTTTGCAAAGTTATTCTAACAACCTCTTCCGTTTGACGTTATCCATATTCACCAACAATTCATCCCTATGGCATTGCTACAACTTGATGAGCAAAACCTAGATAAGTTTATTGTAGTAGGAGATCGGGTGTTGATCAAGCCCAGGTCTCAGGCGGATCGCACACATTCGGGATTATTTTTGCCTCCCGGCGTTCAGGAAAAGGACAAAATCCAAAGTGGATATGTATTAAAGGTAGGCCCTGGCTATCCCATTCCTGCTGTCTCAGAATTGGATGAGCCTTGGAAGCCTGGAAGCGACGAAGCAAAATATGTCCCCTTACAGTCTCATGAAGGCGATTTGGCCATTTACCTGCAAAAAAATGCCTTTGAAATAGAATTTAATAAGGAAAAATATGTGATCGTCCCTCACTCTGCGATTCTGTTGCTGATCCGGGATGAGGAGCTATTTGAATGATAGGCTAATCAAAGGTGGGAAC
>JBCDIQ010000072.1:0-18011 GCA_039024295.1 Bacteroidota bacterium
CAAATACGGCACGCTAACGACCCAGGACGGAGGATACCGTCTAAAGTTACCAGCCGGTGAGCACACCGTATTCTTTTCCTATCTCGGGTTTCGGAAAGAAATACGCACCGTCAACCTGATAAAGAACCAGACCTTAAGTATTGCCCTGGTGGAAGAGCAGGTAGAAACAGAGGAGGTGCTCATCACAGATGACGGGCGAGACCCGGCCTATGCCCTCATCAAACTTGCCATAAAAAATAAGAAGAAAAATTCCCGCCCCTTCCCGGAGTACCAATACCAAGCCTACTCCAAAATGCGCCTGGGTTTTCCTGAAAACTATAACCAGGACAGCCTCAGGGCACTATTTGATTCCTTTGGATCAGAAGACGACGAAGAGGAGTCTGAATCAAAGAAGAAGAAAAAGCCCAAAAAGGAACCTGAATCTGAGCAAGACGAAGCTAAGGAGGAGGAAGACAAAGAGGTACCACTGATGCTACAGTCCGGCATTTTATACCTTTCCGAAACCGTTTCGGAAGTATTTGTGAAAGAGCCCAATCAAGCCCATGAACGCATTCTGAGTTCACGCGTAAGTGGACGGTCTAAGCAATTTAGTTTTTTAGGGAGCCTTTCCAATCGGTTCGATGTCTACAAAAACCGAATGGTGATGGAGGGAGTCTCAGACCGTGGAGTTGTGTCACCTATTGCGGGGGATGCCCTCTTTTTCTATGATTACAAATTGCTGGGAACGGTTAAGGAAGGCGGATTTCAAACCTATAAGATCCAGGTAATTCCCAAGCGAGAAATAGACCCTGTGTTTAGGGGTATAATTTATTTGGCGGATAGTACCTATGCCGTATCGGCCACAGATTTGGTGGTGACCCGCAAACAATCCATCTCTTTGCTGGACACCCTGGCCATACGGCAAGACTATCTTCCGGTAGAGGGTGCCTGGCTCCCCTTCAAAACGCGCAAGCGATTTGCGTTTAACTTTTCATTTTTTGTGATTCAGTTACCTTTCTCTGGCACCACCACTACCCTGCTTTCAGGCTACGAGGTCAACAAGGGCTTGGAAAAGAAAATTTTCCGGCAGGGCCTGATAGCAATTGATGACAGTGCCCTCACCTACGATGATGCCTATTGGAAACAGGTGCGACCTGTCCCCTTGACTGTTGCAGAGAGAAAGGACTACACGGTAAGGGATAGCCTGGAAGCCGTTTACACCTCACCGGCATATCTGGACTCGCTGACGCGTGCCACCAGAAGGGTAAATGTAAATGGCCTGCTGTTCTTTGGGCAGACATTCAGAAATTTCCGAAAAAAGACCAGTTTAAAGATTGACCCCTTACTGGAACAAATTGGGTTCAACCCCATGGAAGGCTGGTTTGCGGGGGCAAAAGTCACCAAAACCTGGGAGCGGGAAAAACAGGGCAGCTTTTCTATTTCTCCTGCAATCAGGTATGGGTTCTCAAATGAACAATTTGGCTACCAACTAACCGGGCAAATGACGGGAAAAAATGGATTCAGGCTCACGGTTTCAGGAGGTGACTACATCAGTGAATTCAGCAGGTTTTCTCAGATTCCCTTTTATAACAATACCTACAACGCACTGGCAGACAAGCAAAGCTTTATGCGGTTGTACAGAAAACGGTTTGGTGAGGCAGAAATGGAAGCAGAACCCCTGAATGGGCTTTCGTTCGTGGTGAATGCCCGTTATGAAGACCGAAGTGAGATGGAAAATACTTCTGATTTTACTTTCAGTAACAATGACGAACCCTACGAGCCTAATTTTACGCTACCTGCTCACGAAGCCTTGATTGGCGAAGTGACCGTGAGGTACCGCCCATTCAATAAATACATCCAAACCCCAAATGGTAGAATCAGCCTGGGCTCTCGCTGGCCACAATTGGAAGCGACCTACACCAAAGGCTTTCCAGAATTGGGCGGAGATGCAGCAGATTTTCAGAAACTGACTGTGGGCATTCGGAAGACTTCTCGCCTGGGCATTTTTGGCAAAAGCAGTTGGCGGGTTACTGCTGGCAGGTTCCTTAGCCAGGATCAGGTATACTTCCCGGATGTATTTCATTTCAAAGGCAACCAGATTTTCATCCGTTTTCAGGCGTTCGATGAGTTTTTCCTGCTGCCTTACTATGAACGGTCTTCGACACGAGATTTTGTCGAGGGCCATTGGGAACATGCATTCGAAGGTTTTCTGCTGAATAAGGTTCCTGGGGTACGCAAATTAAAACTCAAGGAATATGCTGGGCTCCACTACCTGATTCAGGAAAATGGCAATCCCTACCTGGAACTCAATGTGGGATTGGAAGCCCGGATTTTCCGTGTGCTCCCCCTTAGGTTTGACCTGAACTTTCTGTTAATCGGCAATGGCAGCAGGGCACGCGACTTTGGCTGGAAGTTTCAGATGCTGGAAAACAACGTGGTGTTGGGGGGGTGATCATCCTCTCTCACGGACTATTCTTCAGCTTAAAATAGAAATTATTCGCCTTTACTTGCTTTACAGCCAGATCAAGGGCTTTCTGGGCCTCAAGAAATTTTTCAAAGGTGGTAAAATCATAGACGAGGTCTACACGCCTTTTGTCCATCAGTTCTACCAGCTCAGCACTGTGAGCAATGTTATTCCGCAGAAACAGGATCAAGTTGCTGTTTCGGATATGGGGCCATTCTTCCCGGTTGTTGTACATCCGGATGAGCGATCGCAGGTAGAGTCCGTTCAGGTCATGGTAGGTAAGGACATAGCGAGGATTACCTGCCCTGATTTCCGCTATGGCCTGTACCCCGGAACCGTCTCCAGCCACCTCCATGGCTTCTCCCAGGGTAACGCCCACCAAATGCAGGGCTTCCCGCATTTCCGTTTCCATCTGGTGCACGCGCTCATAGGTGTACACAAAGGTTTTTAGGTCGTTGTAGTCAGAGAAATGGACCACGCCTACTCGGGTTCCTTCCTGCATGACGAACAATAAATCGTGGGCACGGAACTTTTCAACGATTTCTTCCTTAAACACATATTCATTCACCTGAACAAATCGCATCCTGTCGGGCAGTTCCTTTCTGATCTGACTCAGCATCCCGGGGCGGAGGCGCTCATCCAGATATGGGAGTACTTGATTGGGTATGTCCTCTTGCAATTGCTGCTGCTTCCCAGTCAACCAGTCAAACGCTTCCATCAAAGCTGCCACCAACGGTTCCAAAGACTCTTTTCGAGACTTATCTATCAGAAAGTCAACCGTTTCCAATCCCATTTCACAGAGAAGCTTTTGTCGGAGGGTGTTTTCCAGCTTTTGCCAAAGGGGCTCGCTGGTCCGCTCAACAGCTTGTAAAATTGACTGGAAATTGATCCGCTCTTCTGTGTAAGTCTGGAGCAAATTCATGAGTCCTTTGGAGAGGATGCGGTTGTATTCATAGCGAAGGTCTTGCACGAAAACTCGCTTTTTCCGTGCGTCCAAGAGCTCTTTTTTGTGAAAATGCTGCCCGCTTTTATCCAGCTGGTAGTACACCAAGTCATCGTGATAGGCAGGCAGGACATCAATGTTGCGCTCCTTACAAAACGATAGACATTCGTCTTTGTAGTTTTTCTCGAAAAATATGACCTCTTCGGTCATCAGGTCCCTAAAGGTGAGCATGCAGGTAAATTTGGATGTACCAAACTTACGCATTCCCAGTTTTTGCACCAAAACTGGCGAAAGTCCACCCCTAAAACCTCTGAGTAGAAATAGCCAAATCTATATACGACTGCTAGCTTGGGATTAGAACGTAACTCAACTAGCTATGTTAGCACATGATCCTTTCTTCCTCAAGCACAACAGTCCGGGTCCGGATGACACAGATCTGATTGGTGCCATATCCGATGTATACTTTACCCGTGAGGTGCAATGGTTGCTCAACACCTACATTCACCCACAAGTAGTGCAGGAAGGAGATAAATGGATTGTATATCTGGTATTTACGTCTCGCCAGCCCCCTTACCGGATGCTGAAGCGCAAAGCCCAAACCTGTAATTCAGAGAAAGACGCCTCTCTGGTGTATGACCTGTACCGGCAGGTGGCCAAATCTACCCGTGTCTCTCGTACGAAGGCCAAGATGCTGGAAGTTTGCTGTAATTGAGCAATTCTAATCCCTAGGTTACTCCAATCAGGTTTTTTCCTTGTCCTAAATTAGGTGCTGCTATCTTTTGCATTCTCCAAACTGGGCAAGGTGATATTCCCAACAATCATTTTTTTTAGTTTGCCTTGTCAAAAATCTCTGCGAAAAGAGAGAATTAGCTATTTTGAAGCTTTTTTAACACATTCGGTGTTATAACAGACTGCGGTGAAAGAAACCCACATCAAAAAAGGCCAGATTATCCAGCGAAAAGGGGACCTCAACAGCAAGGTCTATCAGGTCAAATCCGGTTTATTGAGAAGCTACACCATTGACGAAAAGGGCAAAGAGCACATTTTCATGTTTGCCTCTGAAGGCTGGCTCATTGCGGATATTGTCTGGCCCGATGAGCCATGTGAATTATTCATTGATGCACTTGAGAATTCGGTCGTAGTTGGGTGGGAGAAAAATATCCGCATGAATCATGATGTGGAGAAATTGATTAGGCGAATTCGTGTGCTGCAAAAGCGGGTCATCCTCCTGATGAGTGCCTCGGCCCTTGAACGCTATGAACACTTCGTGGAAACCTATCCCAAAATTGTGCAGCGGGTTCCTCAAAAAATGATCGCTTCCTACCTAGGTATTACACCAGAGGCCCTCAGTACTGTCAAACGGAACCGGATTCAAAAGCAATAGAGCTTATTACCTCATTTATTAATCTACCTTAATGCAGCTGAGATAAGGGTATGCTAGTTTTGGGGGATTGTTCACCCAACTAAAAGAACTATGACAACCCAAATCATGACCATCGATCAGGTAAATTCAAAAGCTTCGTTCACGGTAAAGAAGCTGGGATTGTTAACCGTTAAGGGTACCCTAGCCGATATGAGTGGCGAAATCAGCTTTGATGAAAATGACCTGAAAAACTCCTCCTTTCACGTTAAGGTACAAGCAGCAACCATACAAACAGGTAACCCCAAACGGGATGAACACCTGAAAACCGAAGACTTTTTCGATGTTCAGACCTATCCCACCCTTACTTTTACCTCTACCAACATCGAAGGGGCCAACGGCCACTACAAAGCTATAGGGCCGCTTACCATGCTGGAAACCAGCAAGAAAGTTGAGATTCCCTTTGAGTTTAGGGATGGGATGTTCACCGGACAATTTTCCCTGGACCGGACTACCTATGGGTTAGTGGCCAAAATCCCCACATTGGTGGTTGGGAAGAAGATTGAGGTAGCGATTGCTTGTAGGGTTTAAAGGGGAAGGAAACGTTCACTTCCTCATCCTCCCACCTTTGCCGCAGCACGCCTCAGCGGCACCTGCATCTTGGCAATACGATCTGACAACTTTTCCGAACTGACGGTTAACCTGCCGCGAAGCTGCTCCACCAGTAGTTGGAACGCAAAAGGCGAAGCCTGCTTCAAGTCGGTGATGGCCAGTTTTTGATGGGTAATGCGATCTAGAGCTGCCCTAAGCCGGGCATCGTCCACCTGATAGTCAATCACTTCGGAGTATGCCTGCCGCAACAGCAGGTTCTGGGGATCGTATTCTTTGAATACCTTGAAAATGAGTGCACTGGTGGCGTGGAGGTGCTTATTGGTATTGGGTCGACCGGGGAAGCCTGCGAAGGTCAGTCCTGAAATGCGGGCAATTTCGTAGAATTTCTTCAGGGCCATGATGGTTTCATTTACACTTCTCTCCAGGTCAGCGGCCAGGTTTTCGGTACTGAACAACCCCGCTTCTATGGCAGCCTCCAAGGGCACTTCTTGGTCAGAGGTTAGCTCCAGTCCATAGTCATTCATGGCAATGGAAAAAGTGATGGGCTGGATTCGTGAAATTCGATAAGCAAATAAGGCGCCCAGCATTTCATGAAGTACGCGCCCCTCGAACGGGTACAAGCACAGGTGAAATCCCTCACGGGTTTTGAGCCGTTCGATCAGGAACAAATCTTCCTGCGGAATATGCGACCATGCTTTCTGCAGGTTGAACAACGGCTTGAGGTGCTGTAGCTCAACCGACTTGCTGTTGCCCTTGGCATAATCGTCCAATTGCTGGCGGATAATGGTTGCCATTTGTGAACTCAGCGGCATGCGTGAGCCATTCCAGTTCGGCATCTTACTCGTCTTCCGTCGTGACCGACGCACAAAGACTTCATTGTTGCGAACGCGCACCAGCTCTAAGGGCCGACCGGCAAACCAGAAGTGGTCATTCGGACTTAGTGTGGCGATGAAGCTTTCTTCTATGGTGCCTAGATAGCCTCCGCTCAGGAACTTAACTTTTAAAGAAGTATCGGACACGATGGTACCCATCGAAAGCCGATGCCGCGTGGCAATGCCTCGTTTATTCACCCGAAAATAGCCATCTTCATCAATCTCCACCTTCTGGTACTCCTCGTAGGCTTGGAGGGATTTGCCTCCCGTGGTGATAAACTCCAATATCCAATTCCACTCTTCCCGTTGTAGGTGGGCATAAGAAAAGGTGGTTTTTACTTCTTCCAGGGCTTTCTCCGGCAGAAACCCATCTCCCACTGCCAGGGTCACGAGGTATTGGATCAAGGTATCGTAGGCCAGTATAATGGGCGGTCGCTCCTCGATGAGTTTGTCGTCAACGGCCTTCCTCAAGGCTGCCGCCTCGACCAATTCAAGGGAATGCGTTGGCACAAAAAATATTCGGCTGATCGCACCTGGCTGGTGACCACTACGGCCGGCACGTTGCATAAATCGCGCAACACCCTTCGGTCCACCAATTTGGATAACCGTATCTACCGGCCGAAAATCTACCCCTAAATCCAGGCTGGCGGTACACACCACCAGTTTCAGCCGTCCTTCGTGCAAGGCTTCCTCCACCCAGGTCCGCGTCTCCTGGCTGAGGGAACCATGATGCAAGGCCATGATGCCCGCCCAATGGGGTCGCTCAGTAAGCAAGGTTTGGTACCAAAGCTCAGCCTGCTTTCGGGTGTTGCAAAACAGCAAGGTGGAATCACTTTCCTCTACCAGCGGGGTTACCTGATGAACCATGTGAATGCCCAGGTGCCCTGACCAGGGAAAGGTCTCTATTTCCTCCGGTAGCACAGAAGTAACTTCGATCTGCTTGTCCAGATTAGCTCGGACAATGGTGGCTTGTTGGCCTTTGGCATCGGCACCCAATAAAACCTCCAATGCTTCTTGCATATTGCCAATGGTGGCTGATATGCCCCATACCCGAAAATCTGGACTGATGGTTTTCAGATGGGCTGATGCCAATTCTACCTGTACCCCTCGCTTGGTCCCAAGCAGGTCATGCCATTCATCTACGACCAATACCTGTAGGCCTTTGAAATACTTCGCATGGTTTTTATTGGAAATGAGCACATGCAGGCTTTCTGGCGTCGTCACCAGACATTCGGGCATGTTCTTTTTTTGCCGGGCACGCACACTGGTCGAGGTATCCCCTGTGCGCAATTCGACTCGCCAGGGGAGTTCCAGCTCTATGCAGGCCTCCTGCATGGAGCTGGCAGCATCCTTTGCCAATGCCCGCAACGGACTGATCCAAAGTACCTTGAGTCCGTTTTTCTCCTTGGTCTTATAATCCGGATTTTTTTGGATCCAATCCATGAGGATGGGCAACCACATGGCCAGGGTCTTTCCGCTACCCGTTGGTGCATTCAGCAAACCGCTTTTCCCTTCCAGATAATGCGCGAGCATTTCCTCCTGAAACGGAAAGGGGGACCAGCCCCGGCCGTCGAACCAGTCGTTGAAGTGTTGTGTGGACGAGCTAACCTTGACAGGGTTCGAAACCCTGTCAAGGTTTGATTCTCGCGAAGCTGAACGCTTAGGCATAGGGAGAAATCTAGTAATAAACCACGAAGAAATCTACATCTACCCTTAACCCCATTTTCCTTGAATAGTTGAACAAAAAAAGCCAAACACCATTTGAGGCGTTTGGCTTCAAGCGTTACCTGTATCTTTCTTAGAGACCAGCGGTCACTTCAAAATCCATCTTTGCGCGCATTTCAACTGCTTTTTCCAACGGACCAGTAGTGGTGCCGCGAACCACTACGTCAAACTGGTCTTGCTTCAAGTATTCTTTGAGCTCTTCTTCTCCTTTTACTGGCATTTCAATTTGAGTTGCTCCGGCAGGTATCTTGGCCAGTTCTGCAATCATTACCTCTTCTTGTCCCTGAGCACGAATGTGCAAGGACGCATTCTCAATCAGGTCAAAGGTTACACCTGGAGATAAAATCTGCAAGGAAACATACTCTATGTTCACAGACTTCAATTTGTCAATGGTAGCATCATTGGCGTTAAGTTCGTCTTTCAAGGTGGATGTAACAATGGTCATGGTAATTTCGCCATTTTCTACCTGATCTTGAGGCTGAATGACAAAATCAACGCTGTTAAACTTAAGCATAAAGTCCACATTGAGGATGTCCTCAGTACATGCAGTCAAGCTTAAAACAACGAGGGTAAGTGCGAGAAAAGAGAATTTGATGTTTTTCATGATGTGTTTGGGGTTGAACGAGATGATCAATTGTTTCATGTACCCCATTCGTCGACCAACATGGGAAGATGTCAACATGATTTGTAAAAAAAGTTTATTTTTTGTGCTAATACACTGATTTTCAGTATAATAAAATATCCTTACTATTTATCGAAAGCTTGTCCAGGACAACCTACCTATCGAAAAGCCTTTAAAACTATCCACACTGCTTATGGATAAATGATTTGGTGGAATAGGAAGAATTATGCTATATTTGTCTAAAAAAATTAGCCCTTTTACCACCAGATACCAATAACACTAGCTTTTCATGGCAGATGTTTCTTCCAACGGTCACGACCCAAGCAGCTCTGAACTAACCCTTCCTATTGGGGGAATGTATGAGAATTATTTCCTGGATTACGCCTCTTATGTAATATTGGAACGTGCAGTTCCCCAACTCAATGACGGCCTGAAACCTGTGCAGCGCAGGATTTTACACGCCATGCGGGAAATGCACGATGGGCGTTTTCACAAAGTTGCCAACGTAATTGGCCAAACCATGCAGTACCACCCGCATGGCGACGCTGCCATCGGTGATGCACTGGTCAATTTGGGTCAAAAAGACTTACTCATTGATTGTCAGGGAAACTGGGGAGATACCCGTACCGGAGACCGAGCGGCAGCAGCCCGATATATTGAGGCACGCCTGTCCAAATTTGCGATGGATGTGGCATTTAGCCCAGCCATTACCGACTGGCAGGTGTCCTACGATGGAAGAAAGAAAGAGCCCATTTCCCTCCCGATGAAATTCCCCCTGGTGCTGACACAAGGCGTAGAAGGGATTGCCGTAGGTCTCTCCACTCGGATTTTGCCGCATAACTTTATAGAGCTGATCAAAGCTTCCATCCAGGTGCTAAAAGGCAAGAAGCCCAAGCTTTTCCCCGATTTCCCCAACGGGGGTCAGATTGATGTGGACAATTACCAGGGAGGAAAAAGAGGGGGAAAAATTCGCTGCCGGGCCACCATTGAGACCAAGGATAAAAGTACCTTGCTCATTAAGGAGATTCCGTATGGCACCACCACCGGAAGCCTGATGGATTCCATTGTGAAAGCCAACGATCGAGGCAAAATCAAGATTAAACGGGTAGTGGACAATACCGCCCAGGAAGTAGAAGTACAAGTAGACTTGGCCTCCGGGGTTTCACCGGATGTTACCATTGATGCGTTGTATGCCTTCACCGATTGTGAAGTGTCCATTTCGCCTAATGCGTGCGTGATCATTGACGAGAAGCCGCATTTCCTGACCGTTGAGGACATGCTGCGGATGAGCACAGAGCATACCCGCGAACTGTTGCGAATGGAGTTGGAAGTGAAACTGGCGGGCTTACGCGAAAAGCTGCTATTTTCATCCCTCGAACGCATTTTCATAGAAAATAGAATCTACCGCGACATTGAGGAATGTGAAACATGGGAAGCGGTATTGGAGACGATTGACAGGGGACTTGATCCTTATAAAGCTCAGTTTTACCGAGAAATAACCCAGGAGGACATTGTTCGCCTGACAGAAATCAAGATCAAGCGGATTTCCAAATTTGACGCTTTTAAGGCTGATGAGGCAATCCGTTCCCTGGAAGAGCAAATCGCTGAGGTAGAGAACAACTTGGCCCATTTGACCGAGTTTGCCATTGATTACTTCCAAAACCTGCTGGATAAGTATGGAAAAGGACGTGAGCGCAGAACAGAAATCCGCACCTTTGACAACATCAAGGTACGTCATGTTGCCATCGCGAATGAAAAACTGTATGTCAACCGGAAAGAAGGGTTTATCGGCTATGGCCTGAAAAAGGACGAATACGTGTGTGACTGCTCGGACATTGACAATGTGATCGTGTTCCGCAAAGATGGCAAGTACCTCGTCACTCGTGTTCAGGATAAGGCATTTGTGGGCAAGGACATTCTGCATGTCGATGTATGGCGGAAGGGCGAAGAACGAAAGGTCTACCATGCCATTTATTGGGATGGAAAGGCCAAAAGAAACTATGTCAAGCGGTTTGCCGTGACGGCCACTACCCTGGACAGGGAATACGATGTTACAAAAGGAGAAAAAGGCTCTCGCCTCTTATATTTCTCGGCAAACCCCAACAGTGAATCTGAAGTAGTTGCTGTTCGCCTGAGTGCCAACAGCCGTGCAAAGAACAAAGTATTTGAATTCGATTTTGCAGAACTCGCGATCAAGGGTCGAACCTCACAAGGGAATGTGATTTCGAAGTACCCTATCACCAGCGTCAAGCGAGTTTCGGTCGGTGCATCCACCCTTGGTGGCATGAAAATCTGGATGGATGAGACCATTGGTCGACTGAACACCGATGAGCGGGGCACCTACCTGGGAGAATTTGACACGGATGATCGCATTTTGGTTCTGTTCAAGGATGGCAGCTATGAAATCACAGATTTTGAGTTGACCAATCGGTATGACATGGCCAAAATCCTGCTGGTTGAGAAATTGGATCCTCAAAAAGCCGTCACTTCCCTATATTATCATGGAGATCGAAAAGACTACTACGTTAAGCGGTTCCAGATAGAAACCACCAGCTTGAACGAGCGCAATACGTATATCAGCGAAGAAAGAGGCTCCAAATTGATTTTGGCTACAACCGAACCATTGGTGTATGTCCACTTCACAGAAACCAAAGGTAAATCCAAGGTCAAGGAAGAAATTACCCTTAGCCTGAATGAATTCATTGATGTAAAAGGCTGGAAGTCCCTGGGCAATAAACTTAGCCGCTACGCTGTCTCGCGTATCAAGCAAGTACCGCCACCGGAGGGAATTGTTCCTGAACCCGCACCCGAGAAACTCCAGCCCGGAGACCAGGTAGAATGGTCAGGAGAGGACCTCAAAACAGACAAAAACGGCCAAGGGAATTTATTCGGGTAATTAGGACTCAAACGCCTGCCACCACCTTTGGGGTAATTCATCCTTTCGTGTGGTGTGGTAATCCTGCTCGGAACAAGCTACCAAGTGGGTTCGGGGGCGTTGCCGGCCTAAATCTTGAGAGAACGGCACTTCCATCCACCACCGCTGGGTAGCCGTATCCTCATAAAAAACGACTTCATCCACCGTGGAATGAACCTTGACGGAATATTTTCGCATGGAAGCAACAGGAGGAATGGGCTTACGGAGCAGCATTCCTTCTATCAGGTACCAGGTCATGACGGCTACCTGTCGGGCACCTGCATTTATCGGATCAGCTGAGGGATCATAGCCCGCCATGACAAAGCAATCCAGCTTCGGAGCCAGCCCTGCATACCGAGCCAATTGACAAGCCTCTATCGCATCAAATCCTCCCGGAGAAGGAAATAAACTACCTGCCATATCGCCTTGACGAATAGCTGAGAGCTCAAAGCATCCCATATCCGCCTGACGCAGGTAAGGCTCAGCTTCAGGCAATTGTTGGTACAATTCTCCATAGCGGACGGCCTGCAAGTTTAGTTCACTGAGGGTCTCCAACACCTGACTTTCCACAAAATATCGTTGGTACCCCAGGGTGAAAAAACGGGCAAGGCGCTCAGGTTCGTAGGTGAGCACTCGCTTGTTAAACGTAACCGCTTCCGGTTCTAATTCGGGTTCTCCAAGGGCGAACCGTGGCCCGATGTGGGCATAAGTCACTTCTTCAGGTATTTCCAGCCGTCCCAGGTAAGCTCCGAAGGCAGCTTCCGGCTGATCTGAAAGGATCACTACCTTTTTATTCTCCTCCAACAATTTCCCGATCACATACCCCAAGGCATCATAGTATTGGTCTGGTGTTTCTTTCGAACGGAAGTTCCCCAAATCAACTACCTGGCCCATTTTCCCCAGCGCAGTAAATGGGTACAATTGACAACGAACGGCATCTGCCAACACACTGGCCTGCTGGCTTCCTCCTGTTCCAACCAGGACTACTTCTGCTGTTTTCCAGTCAGGAAAATGCTGTTCAAAGGCTGGAATCACATTTCCAAAGGCACCTCCTTTTCGCAAGGTGGCTGCTTCGTCAGAAACTGGTTCAAAAAACACCGAAAGGTCCAATATTGATGAAGTTAGGGGTCGGGGAGAAAACGAAAGGGGAAAATTAGAACGCTTTGATGGGTCTTGCAAAAGGTTGATCAGATTGTTTGCAAAATCTGGACAGGGGTATGTATTTTGAAACATGATCCTATTGACTGGTGCCACAGGTTTTCTGGGCCAATACCTGCTGGAAGAACTGCTTACACAAGGCCATGATCTGCGGGTGCTGGTACGCAACCCGGATAATCGTGACCTTCCCTGGAAAAATTTAGTGGAAATTGCTGAGGGAGATGTAAGAGATGTGTTAGCCGTACAACAAGCCGTCAAAGGGGTCTCACATGTGATCCATAACGCCGCGGTGGTCAGTTACTGGAAAGGACGTCGGGCAGAAATGATGGCGGTAAATGTAGAAGGTACTGCCAATGTGGTGGATATGTGCCTGGAGGAGGGAGTAGGGAAATTGGTCCATATGAGCTCCATTGCGGCAATGGGAGACGCAGATCCCGATGGAGGCCCGGTGACAGAAGCATCCAAATACACGAACCGCCCTGGACTGAGCTGGTACAGCAAATCCAAGCACGGAGCAGAACTAGAGGTACACCGTGGGGTGCAGGAAGGGCTGGATGCCGTCATGCTGAATCCGGGCGTCATCCTCGGAAAAGGCGACTGGAACCGGGGCACGCCCAAGATGTTCCGGATGATCAACGCAGGACTGAATTACTACAACCAGCGGGTAACGGGATTTGTAGGTGCTGCAGATGTAGCACGTGCCACCGAGATAATGCTCCATCGAGCAACCCAATCAGGTGAACGCTTCCTCATGGTGAGCGAAAATTTAGATCAGCAAAAGCTGTTTACGATGGTGGCAGAATCACTTGGGAAACAGCCTCCAAGCAAGCAATTTCCAGCAGCACTTACCCCCGTTGTAGGGTTGCTCTCAGAATGGATCAGTCGTATGAAGGGAGAAGAACCTATTCTCACCCGTGAGTCGCTCAGAAACATCAATGGCAAAGTCTATTACCAGGCAGATAAAATCCGAGAACAAGGGTTTAAGTTTACGCCAATCAAAAAAGTGATTGCCCAGACCGCAGAAGCCTTTAAAAAGGAAATAATGGAGTCAGCCTAATACCTAAAACCCAATACCTGACAGCTAGAAGCTAACCCCCAATTTCCCTATATTTGTATATGCTCAAACTTCCCTACGGCCGGTCTGATTTCGCTTCTCTTATTGAGGGGGGGTATCATTATGTAGACAGAACACGTTTCATCGGTGAGTTGGAGCAATTGGGAGAATCTTACCTAATTTTTCTCCGGCCACGGAGGTTTGGGAAAAGCCTCTGGATTTCCACCCTGAGCTATTACTACGGGCTACAGCACAAAGACAAATTTGAAGCACTGTTTGGCAACCTAGACATAGGCAAGCAGCCTACCCCACTGGCCAATAGCTACTTGGTACTTCACTTTGATTTTAGTGGCGTAAATACGACAACAAAAGATCGTACTTATGCAGGATTTTTAGTAAAACTGAAACAAGGCTTCCAAAGGTTTTTCGATCAATATGGTGATTTTTTTGACCCTAACAGTCTAAAAAAACTTTTCTCAATTGAAGAACCAGCGGAAATGATGGTGGTATTTTTAGGGATATTAAGCTCACAACCCCGCAAGGTTTACCTCCTCATCGACGAATACGACCATTTTACCAACGAACTGGTCAGTTTTGACATTGACCAGTTTCAGGACATTGTGAGCAAGCAAGGCTGGGTGAGGAAGTTTTACGAAGTGGTCAAGACGGGTACAGGCCAAGGCCTAATAGACCGGATTTTCATGACAGGCGTGTCTCCTGTGACTCTCGACAGCCTTACTTCTGGATTTAACATTGGGGCAGATCACACCCAAAGTCCCTATCTGCATGAATTGATGGGGTTTAAGGAACAGGAAGTCCGGCAAATCTTGACTCAAATCGTAGCAGACGGTACAGCAGTAGCTCCCATGCTGGAGTTAATGCGCAGTTGGTACAATGGCTACACGTTTACCATTGAGGGAGAGCAGGATAAGCTTTACAACCCTGACATGGTGCTTTATTTTTGTAAGGAGTTCCAACGTCGTCAGGCACCTCCTCCCCAACTGCTCGACACCAACATCGTCTCGGATTATGGCAAGATCAAGCGTATTTTTCAGCTAGGCGGAAAGGAATCTGCGCATTTTGGTAAGCTAAAAGAAGTGCTTCAACAGGGACAAGTAACCACCCGGATTGTGCCCCAGTTCAGTTTTGAGCGAGATTTTACGCCAGAGGATTTCCTAAGCCTGATGTTCTACACAGGGCTACTGACCATTAAACAGGTCAAATACAATTTTTCCATCTTGGGCATTCCCAATCTCGTGATTGAAAAACTCTATTTTGACTTTTTCAGAGAACTAATTGAGGATCGTCTTGACAAACGGTCATTGGGCTTGGATATTCAGTCAACTGTTTTGGAGCTATCCGATAATAACCAACCAAAGCCCTTATTCGAGTTGGTAGCAAACACCCTCAACCAGCTTTCCAACAGGGATTTTCTCCATTTCAACGAAACGGGCTTAAAAATGGTCATGCTGAGCTACCTTCACATGACGCAGATGTACACCCTCCAATCGGAATATGAAGCCAACCGAGGCTATGTGGATTTGCTTTTGCTCCACCGCCCTCCCATCAACACGCCTTATCAGTTCGCCTTTGAACTCAAATACCTCAAACAAAAAGAGTCTGCTCAGCTAGAAACAGCCCTCGAAGAAGGTCGCGCGCAACTTCGCCGTTACCTTACCTCAGAAGCCCTGCAAACTCAGCCCGACCTCCGAGCTTGGCTGGTCGTGTTTGTGGGCACAGAGATGAAAGTTGTAGAGGAAGTATTTGAAGAGATAAGCTCCTAACCCCTACTACCTAACAGCTAATCCCTATCACCTGCAGAACACACCGCCCCGATGCACTTTTACCGCCGCCACCTCACTGATGCTCAACTCCTGCAGCTGTATGAACAGTTGCTCTTACCTCGAATGATCGAGGAAAAGATGCTGCTCTACCTTCGCCAGGGAAAAATTTCCAAATGGTTTTCCGGCATTGGCCAGGAGGCTATATCTGTAGGCATCACAGCTGCCTTAAATCCAGAAGATTACCTCTTACCCCTCCACAGAAATCTGGGCGTGTTTACCACCCGGGGACTGACATTGGAATCCCTCTTTTGCCAATGGCAAGGAAAAGCCGGGGGGTTCACCCAAGGCCGGGATCGGTCTTTCCATTTTGGCAGCCCAAAGGACCGGATCATTGGCATGATTTCCCACCTGGGGGCCATGCTGCCTGTCGCGGACGGGCTGGCCCTGGCCTCAAAACTTAAAGGGGAATCCTGGATTGCGACTGTATTTTCAGGCGATGGGGGTACTTCAGAAGGAGACTTTCACGAAGCCCTGAACCTGGCTTCCGTATGGGACCTACCTGTTTTATTTGTGGTGGAAAACAATGGATATGGGCTTTCCACCCCTACGGAAGAACAGTATCGGTGTAAACAATTGGCGGACCGTGCAAAGGGATATGGCATGGAAGGATACACCATTGATGGCAATAATGTCCTGGAGGTGTATCACTTTGTGAAAGACGTTGCCACGCAAATGCGGGAAGATCACCAGCCGGTCTTACTGGAATGCAACACCTTCCGGATGCGGGGGCATGAAGAGGCCTCCGGCACCAAATACGTGCCCCAGGAATTATTTGATACCTGGGCAGAAAAAGACCCGATTGCTACCTACACTCAATTTCTCCATACTGAAGGAGTCCTAACAGATGAGTTTGAAGCGGACATTCGAGCAAAACATACTGCTTACATCGAGGCCGAATTGCAAGCCGCTCAGGAATCTGCTGATATTTCCCCAGACGTTACTCATGAAACCCAGCAGGTATTTGCCCCCTCTTCTGCAGCACTTACCCCCCCAGCCGATACCACCAAGGAAATCAGAATGGTGGATGCCATTGCAGAATCGTTGGAAGCCTCCCTTCACGAACACGAAAACCTGGTGTTCATGGGCCAGGATGTGGCGGGATACGGCGGCGTTTTTAAAATCAGTGAAGGCTTTGCAGATACCTTCGGCAAGGGCCGCATTCGCAATACCCCGATATGTGAATCGGCCGTGATTGGTGCAGGACTGGGGCTTTCCCTCTCTGGGATGAAGGCAGTGGTAGAAATGCAGTTTGCCGACTTTGTGTCGTGCGGCTTTAACCAAATTGTGAACAACCTCGCCAAGAACCACTACCGCTGGGGGCATGCACCCGACGTGGTGGTGCGCATGCCCTGCGGCGGCGGTGTAGGAGCTGGCCCTTTCCACTCCCAAACCAATGAGGGATGGTTTACCCAGGTACCGGGACTGAAAATTGTGTATCCGGCATTCCCGGAGGATGCCAAGGGACTGCTCAGCACGGCCATTCAGGACCCGAATCCTGTACTGTTTTTTGAGCATAAAGCCATGTACCGTTCCATCAAAGGAGAAGTCCCTACCAATCACTATCACCTGCCCATCGGCAAGGCCAATCGGGTGCTGATGGGCGATGACCTGACTGTCATTACCTACGGCATGGGGGTTCATTGGGCCTTGGAAGCTACAGCTTCATTTGATGCAGGAGTCATTGAGGTCATCGACCTGCGGTCCTTGATCCCCTGGGACCAGGAAACGGTCTTCGAATCTGTCCGAAAAACCGGCAAATGCCTCGTGCTATACGAGGCGTCTCATACAAGTGCCTTTGGTGCAGAGATCGCTGCCACTATTGGAGAGGTCTGCTTTACTTCCTTGGATGCGCCTGTTCGCAGGCTGGGTGCCATGGATACGCCCGTTCCTTTTCATGTTGAACTAGAGCGACAGTATCTTCCAAAGGAGCGGTTGAACGGGGTGTTGGAGGAGTTGTTGGGGTATTGATGACTAAACGTAAAGAACTAATCACAAAAACTACCATAAAATGAGATGCCTTATTTTTTTAGGCTTGGCTTTACTACTGCTTGGATGCAATCCTCCAGAAGAAGGAAAGAAGGATTCGAATGACCTGGAAATGACCATCAAATTTCTAGAGTTTCATAACCAGCAGAAGCTTAAAAATTTGGAGAAACTCACAAACGATCTAGTACCATACTCAATGGTTAATAATCGAAAAAACCTGGATCGTGCGCGGAGCATTGAAAATAGTGTTTGGAGAATTAAATCTTCGAAAAATCCAGATCTAGAGGAAGAGGCTGTTCTAAAAGAAATGAGCATAATATCTCAGGAACTGGCTGATGAGCACTTATTCAAATTCAAACCTAATTAGGGTCTGCTGAACAACGTGGCTGTTCATGCGGTGCGCAACGTGGTTTGAGCTATCCTTCTAGGCTGCCGCTGCTTGTGATAGTTGCACCTAACTTGTATGAAGGTCCGTCTG
>JBCDIQ010000073.1:0-18002 GCA_039024295.1 Bacteroidota bacterium
ACTATCATATTGCCAAAACTCTGCTGTATAGATGTTTTTAGTACCTGCTATTTCGTCATCGGATTCCATGCCATTAAACCCAAAACGGTGCCTATCGCCTAAGCTGAGCGTCAGCGTTCTCCCCGGCATTGTCATGCCAAATGGGTAGTAGTCTTTGCTAATTCAGCGAAGGCGGATTCTCCCCGTACAGCCGCTCGGCGTTTACCTTGGAAGAAAGGCTAGCCATAGAGCGAAGTTGTTCCTCTTTGGCGAATTTCTTGCTGCGCAGGTACCACCATACGCCGATACCGGCAGCTAGTAGGAATGGCATGGCCAGCAGGTACAAAATGCCCAGGTTAAGGCCCTTTCCGGTGTTGACATTGCCATCTTGGGTGTTGGTCTGAGGCACAGCCTTACACATGGCACATTGGCCCATGGCCGTATTGGTGCCGACCCAGAGGAGGAAGAAAGCAAAGAATGCGATACGCTGGAGGTATCCCAGAAAAGAAGTTATATCGAATTTATCCCACATAACAAGGACTAATAAATAAGTAGACTAAAACGCCAGTAACAGATACGTACAACCAAAGGGGGAAAGTGATACGTGCAAGCCGACGGTGTTTGTCAAATTTTTCGGATAAGGCGTGAAAGATTGAGAAGGAAGCTAGCGGGATAATGAACACCGACAGCACGATATGCGAGATCAATATAAACAGGTACAGTCCTTTTGAAACAGGAGAATCTGCACAATGTGTAGTGTGACCGTCTGTAGACAAGTGGTACAGGACGTAGAAAACCAGAAAGAAAGCCGATAAGACAAATGCCGAAAGCATCGAGGCCCGGTGATAGGCAATCTTTTTCTGCTTGATAAATACAAACCCCAAAATGAGCAGCAACGAAACAGAAGAGTTGATAACTGCATTAATTTTAGGAAGCAAGTAACTATCAAATCCTAGTTTCAAGGTAGGCATACTAGGAGAGAGTAGGATAGCGATTACTATGGGTATCGCCACTGAAACACTCCACACCACGGGCTTTAAGGTACGTTCGTTCATCTCACTTTAGTTTTTTAGCTTTTACGATTTGTCCTTCTTTAACCGATCTCGGTACTCAAGTGTTAGCAGCGCACGCAAATCTTCAGATAATTTTTTTTCTATTTGAAATAGATTGGTTCCGTCATAGTATTTCCTCACCTTTCCTTCTGCATCGACCAATGCGATGGACCTGGCGGTAAACGGTTCTCCAGAACGAAATTTGCGTTTAAAGTCAGGCATTCGGAAGGAATTCAACCCCAACTCTATCACATCTGCTTTTGAAGCTGTAGCAAAATGCCATTTAGTCGGGTCAACCCCGAGGGAGTTTGCGTATGTTTTTAAGACTGGCAATGAATCTCCAACTGGATCGGTGGTTATCGAAACCATTTTGATCATCTCAATATCTGATACATTGTCATAGACTTTGTATAAGTGGGCATTGAGAATCCTTGCAAATGCTGAGTCTCCTACCCTACCTGTATCGGCTGAATGAAAAAAGCTAAACACCCATACCTTCCCAAGCATATCATCACGCGAATACGTGACCCCTTCTGTGGTAGTGAAGGAAGCTTCAGGGAGGGTGTGAAAAAGCGTATCCCCTGCTTCTGACAGGGAATACTGATAGGGAATATTGTTGAATACGGGTGAGGTCGTGTAGCGAAAGGTAAAATAAATGATTAACGGAATGGCGATGACCAACACCAATATTACTGCCTGACTTCGGTTCTTAGCCATAGGCTTCTAGGGTGATCCGTCCATAGTATGCTCCCTCAATGATCATCCCGATGATCAGCCAAACAATGAACAGAAAAGGGATCATTACAGAGTACATCAATGTTTTAACTTCATGCTTCAGGTGCATGAATTCTGCGATGATGTAGAAAGCTTTGAATATGGTCAAAATGATGTAGAGCAGGTTTTTAAATGTACGGACTGTCTCTACTTCAAGGCCTAATGGCCCCGGGAGCAATTCCCAGGTAAATGCAATCAAGAATTCGAATGCAGTAAGCAAGGAAAGGATAATAGCCGTTCTGTATATCGATTTCCTGGCGTTGTTTCCGGAGGTATCTATTGCTTGCGCCATAACGCTGTATTTTGTTGTGTGTTGATTAGACCAAATAAAAGAAGGTAAATACGAATACCCAAACGAGGTCGACAAAGTGCCAGTACAGACCGACTTTTTCGATCATTTCGTAATGACCTCTCTTTTCGTAGGTACCCTTTTTTACATTTCTGTAAATGATGTAGTTCAGGATTACTCCACTAAGTACATGGCTCCCATGAAAACCCGTTACAAAGAAAAACAGGTTAGCAAAGGCTGGCGGTCCGTATTCATTAACGATCATATTAGCTCCACCAGAGGTTTTGGTAGCTCCTTCAAGTACCAATCCAATTTCAGGGGCACCATTTGCTTTAGCGATGTCAACAATTTGGCTGACCCCCAACTCGTGGGCACCTCCCTGAGCATTTATCGCATTAATAAATTCAGAAGAGCCTTTTGCCAGCACGACACCGTCAAAATCCTTCAAAGCAACCACCCCTGGTTCAGAAACCAACAAGGCCGTGACCCCATCATAGCCTTCTTTGACCAAAGCAAAGGCCCCGTCTGAGTGTCCGATGATAAAGTGGTACCATTCGTATGCCTGACACAGTACAAAGGTGAGTCCACCAATGATGGTCCAAAACATCCATTTCTCGACTTCTTTCTGAGAGCGGCGATGACCTGCTTCAACCGCAAGTACCATCGTAACGCTACTCAAAATCAATATAAAGGTCATGATACCCACAAAAACAAGTGGTGCTTCAATATGAAATAACTCATAAAGAAGAGGGGTATGCGTAAACACCGCTTCAGGGTCTGCCCATAGCACGCCTTGTTCACCAGAACGTACGCGAAGGGCACCATATGCAATCAAAAGCGCGGAAAACGTAAATGCATCTGACATGAGGAAAAACCACATCATCAGCTTCCCATAACTGGCGTTAAATATCGGTCGTTCACCTTCTATCAACGCCTTCTTATCTACTGCTACATTTGCCATCAGAAATCTTGTTAAAACTATAGGTAGGTTATTGTGTGTCTATTTTTGACAAATTGGTTGCTATATAGAGCCGCCCATCATCCACTCTCGACTTTGGGTCACGAGCAGGAAAATGAACAGGTACACCCATAGCAAATCCAGGAAATGCCAAAAGGTAGAAGTTATCTCATAGGTCAACACCTTTCGTCCAGGGTTGAAATTATTCAGTGAAGTCTGGATTAAGGCAACCACCAAAACAGCAAGTCCACCAACAATGTGTAATCCATGTAGCACACTGAAAATGTAAAAGAAGGATACTGAATTATCAGCTCTTCTTGGGTCAACAAAAGGGAGGTCTTGGGTAGCAGTCATTTCCTTCATAGCTTCCCATTGGCCAATGAGAAACACTACACCAAGAACAAAGGTCATCGCAAGTCCTAACAGTGCACGTTGGTGTTCTCTCCTTTTAACTGCCCAGAGAGAAAAATGCATGGTTAAGCTGCTAAAGAGGATCACCGCCGTATTAGCCCACAGAATACCCGGCAAGTCAAAAATGATGACCTGGTCATTCGGGACCATCGAGCGGGCGACAATGTATGCACTGGTCAGCCCACCAAAGATCATGATCAGGCTGAGAATAAACAGCCACATGTTAAACTTATGGGGATGAACAATGTAATTCTGCTTTTCCATTTCGAACCTCACAGTTGCCATATCTGTCTGCAAAATTAATTATTTAATCACTTAGCCCAATAAAAACGCAAGTTGGATAAAGGGCAGATATAAGAATGAACCAAACATAAGTCGTTTGGCGTGTTTTTTATCAAGGGTATGATAAAGAAGTAATGCTGGGAGAACGAATAGGACTCCGAAAACCAACAGGGCAGCAGTACCCCAAAGGTTAATCAACTCTATTTGAAAAGGAAACCATGCCAGTGGAATCAAACAGAGGGTGTATGCCAGGATGATTGCAGCACTGAACCGTGTTTTCCCTTTTACGGAAGGCAACATTTTAAATCCTGCCTTCTGATAATCTTCATCCAACATCCAAGCAATTGCCCAGAAATGAGGAAACTGCCAGAAGAATTGGAATGCAAACAAAATCAACCCGCCTGTGTCTAGTTGGCCAGTAAAGGCTACCCAACCAATGAGCGGTGGTAATGCCCCAGGAATTGCTCCCACAAACACAGATGCAGGAGAAACTCGCTTCATTGGGGTGTATACAAAGGCATACATGAGCAGCCCAATGATGCTTAACAATGCCGCAGGTAAGTTGAAGAATGTTCCAATAATGGTAATGCCTCCTACTGCTAAAAAGGCAGCATACAAGAAGGCTTCCATCATGTTCAATCTACCTGAAGGTAAGGGACGCTGATGTGTACGAATCATTTGTGCATCATACTCCCGTTCGATCATTTGGTTGAGAACATTAGAGGCACCCGTCACCATCAATCCCCCTATTCCAATCATGGAGAGCATGAACCATGAATGCGGGCCTTCTACTGCCATTGCATAACCGAACACCGAGGATAATGCTACAAGCAGAGATAAGCGTAACTTGAGCATATCAATAAGTGCTCGAAGCTTAACCTTGCTGATATCGATAAATCCTCGTAATCCGTCAACTGTATGTATGGTTTTCTGACTCACGTTTAATTTGGTTAAACCGTCCTCTATTTATAGCTAAACTGAGGGTCTAATTTTTTTGCCGGAGTACTTGTTGATGCCAAATAGGCATTAAACAGTAAACTCATTAGCGCAAATTCAGCAGCGATTAACCCGCTTGCTCCCAATAAGTGTAGAGGCTGTGCAATTGCTGGGATTCCTCCATGATGCATCCACAATCCAAGTCCTATCTCAAAAGCCACTATGGCGACCATGATCCAAGACCCTTTCTGTATGGAGGAAAAAGGCCCCACCTTTTTAAGCTGGGCGATCCACACCACAATTCCAAAGGTGAGAACATAATGAAAAAGCTTATGGATATCATACACACCACTCAATGCTGCAATCCAGCTTTCTCGTTGGCTCTCCCCCATTTCTAAAGCAACCAGATCTACCTGTTCACGAACCTGAGTACCCATCCCTATTTGCAGGAGGGTAAGCAGTAATACTGCACCGCCAATTGCCAGATTTCTTTGCAAAACAGACCTAGATACCCTGTCATTGGAAACACTCAGGGTTCCCCGAGAACGAATCCAGGCATAGATATACACCATCATAATTACCAAGGCAATCATCATATGGATGGTAATTGTGCTTACTTCCAAATGGGTTCGGACGACAATTGCACCGATTCCCCCTTGGATGATCACCAATAATAAAGCACCAATGCTTAGCTGGGTGATGCGGGCATCTATCTTTCGCATAGGGATAGAAAAAGCAACTGTAAGCAGTGCAAAGAACCCTATCAATACGCCCAACAACCGATTGACGTATTCCACCCAGGTCTTGAAAGCACTGAAATCTGCGATCTCCTTTCCTGCGACCTGAAAGACTTCTTTGTAATTGGCAGGTAGTTGGGATACATCTGTAGGAGGCACCCACTGGCCAAAGCACTTTGGCCAATCAGGACAGCCCATTCCTGAGCCTGTACTCCGAACAATCCCACCTACGAGAATTAAAAATATAACAGCACCAACCGTGAGGCCTACCATGTTTCGGTACCTTTTCACGATTGATGCTGTGGGAATTCTATTCAAAGTTTCTTAATCAATTAATTCAAAGAATGCCTTGCTGAACTTAAGCTTCTTCCTTTGTTTCTGCTTCAGAAGAAGGTTCTACCTCAGGCTTCTTTTTGGGCGCAGGACGCTCTATGGGTACAGGACGAGGAGGCTGGAATCCTTCTTCGTACTCAAGCTCTTCATCTGGAATATGCTGAGGGGCATAATCCTCTTTTAGTCCGGGCTTGCTGTAATCATATGGCCAGCGATATACCGCAGGAATAGCTCCTACCCAGTTACCGTGACCTGGATTTATGGGGGTAGTCCACTCTAGGGTATTGGCCTTCCAAGGGTTTAGAGGAGCTTTCTTTCCCCAGAAAATACTTCCAAAGAAGTTATACAAGAAAATTAACTGACCTACCATACCAAAGTATGCAGAGAAAGTAATGAACTTTTGCAGGTCAACGAATCCTGACATAAAGTCAAAGGCGGTAAAGGCATAATAGTGTCTGGCAACTCCACCCATTCCCATAAAGTGCATCGGGAAGAATACACAGTAGAGTGAAATGAATGTCATCCAAAAGTGGATATACCCAAGACGGGGGTTCATCATTTTACCATACATCTTAGGAAACCAGTGATATACACCTGCAAAGAGACCAAAGGCTGCTGCACTACCCATTACTAAGTGAAAGTGGGCAATTACAAAGTAGGTATCATGAAGCGGGATATCCAGCGCAGCATTTCCGAGGAAAATACCGGTAATCCCTCCCGTGATAAAGAAAGACACCAAACCTATGGCAAATAGCATTGCTGTGGTAAATCGAATGTTCCCTCGCCAAAGGGTGGTGATATAATTAAACGCTTTGATCGCAGAAGGTACCGCAATGATCAGGGTAAACAGCATGAATACCGTTCCTAAGAAAGGATTCATTCCAGTTACGAACATATGGTGTGCCCATACAATGAAAGAAAGTACTGCAATCCCCACCATAGAGCCAATCATAGCTTTGTACCCAAAAATGGGCTTACGAGAATTGATAGAGATTACCTCAGAGGAAATTCCTAATGCTGGAAGCAATACGATGTATACTTCAGGGTGTCCTAAGAACCAAAAGAGGTGCTGGAACAGTACAGGACTACCACCCGCATGGTGTAACAGTTCTCCTGCAATGTATATATCTGATAGGTAGAAGGATGTTCCCATGAGACGGTCAAATGTCAACAAGAGACAAGCCGCAAACAGTACGGGGAAGGAAAGCACCACAATGATTGCCGTAAGGAAGAATGCCCAAATAGATAACGGCAAACGATCCATAGACATCCCCTGGGTTCTGAGGTTTAACACAGTTGTAACGTAGTTAATACCACCCAAGAGACCAGAAACGATGAAGAAAACCATGGCAACAATCCAGAGGGTCATCCCCATTCCTGAGCCTGGCATGGCTTGAGGCAAGGCACTCAAAGGAGGATAAATGGTCCAACCCCCTCCGGCAGGGCCAGTTTCCACAAAAAAGGAACTAAACATAACTACCGTAGAGGCAAAGAAAAACCAATAGGACAGCATGTTCATAAACCCAGATGCCATATCTCGAGCTCCTACTTGAAGCGGAATGAGAAAATTTGAGAAGGTTCCACTCAACCCGGCTGTCAAGACAAAGAATACCATAATGGTACCATGCATGGTAACCAAAGAGAGGTAGAAACTGGGGTCTAGGTTACCACCTGGTGCCCACTTTCCTAGAATTGACTCCAGAAATGGGAATGCAGTGTCTGGGTAAGCAAGCTGGAGGCGAAAAAGCCCTGAAAGAGCAATTCCCACAATCCCACTAAGAATACCTGTAATCAGAAACTGCTTGGCGATCATTTTATGATCGGTTGAGAAAATATATTTCGTGATGAAGTTATCATCGTGATGATGGTCATCATGATGACCATGATCTCCTACTTCATCATGAAATGCTGTACTTCCACTGTGCAACTTTTCTGTGATTTCAGCCATTTTAAGCAACTTTTAATAGAATAGGTCTTCGAAAACTATGCGTTGTGTGTCTTTTCAAATGCGAAAGGGACGAATTAGTTAACTACAGCTGCTAATTCATCTTCATTTGCAGTTGTTTCAGGAACTTCTTCTGAAGCGGTATTGGTAGAACCGTCTTCAATCCCGTTCATTTCCTTGTAACTCGCGTAAAAGGGAGTCTGCTTGTTCAGCCACTCTTCATATTCTTCCTGGGTTTCAACTATGAGGACACGGCGCATGTTCCAGTGACCACCCCCGCAGATTTGCTGGCAGGACATTTCGTAATCAAAGTCAGGGTTATTTTTCTTTTCCCGCATTTGTTTGGTTGTAACAGTCGGCACAAACCAAAAGGAAGTAGGCATCCCCGGTACTGCGTCCATTTTTACACGAAAATGGGCTAGGGTAGCTGAGTGCAGTACATCTTGAGAGCGAATGTTCATTTTTATCGGGGTATTTACCGGTACATGAATTTCAGTAACTACCACATCATCATGCCCAGCCTGATCTTCAAAATTGAACCCAAGTTGGTTGCCCATATCAGGATCAATGTATTTCACGTGGGTTTGTCCAAAGGTTTTATCCTCCCCTTGGTAACGGATGGTCCAGTCAAACTGACGAGCATAAAACTCAATTTCAATTGCGTCTTCAGGGGCTTCTTGCATCACATCATGCCAAGTCTGCACACCAGAGGCAATCAAAATAGTCATCACAACTGCAGGAACAATTGTCCAAATAAGTTCGAGTTTGTTGTTGTGAGGGTAATAAAGTGCTTTTTGACCTTCTCGCTGACGATAGCGAAAAGCGTAGTAAAAAAGCAGGGAATTGGTCAACACCACAACCAAAATGGTCACATACATGGTGTTCCAGAACATTTTATCAATCTCAACTCCATGTAAAGAAGCTGGATCATTTACCAGACTGAATAAATGTTCATAGTTACCGGTTGAGACATAGGCAGCAATCAATCCAAAAATCAAAAACAACATGAATAAGGTTGCGTTGATGGTCGTTGGATTCCACTTGCGAAAGGGGTCAATGTCTTTTAACCGAAATACGAGGACCATATTCACCAATACAAGGATGAACACGAACCCCAATAAGAAGATAATAAGATTAACCAGCGTCTGCGATTCCATAAAAACGGTCTGCAATTAAAGTTTACTATACAAACTCAAGGAGCAACTTATTGTTAAAAATACATATAGAAAAAAAGAACTTTATTCACTGTATTTCTAACTATGTAACAGAGGAGCCTATAAGAACTCCTCTGTTTCCATGTTTTAAAGACTCCTAATTAATGCTCCAGAGTCAAAATCTTTGCCTTGTCCTCGCCTTTGTGGGCTTGCAAATATCCGAAATTTCTATGCCATTTTGAATTTCAGGGATATTTATGGACATAAATTCTGCCTTACACAGCACCAGTGCTGTGATGGAGGCTTTCTTCAGTATATGGATCCTTTAGGGGAACCAAATTTGCTTTCGTGAGTGCATTTAGCACAAAGTAGAGGAATATACCTGCGAAGAGGATGAAAAATCCTACCTCGACAAATCCTATTTGCCAGTTAGTTCTGACGGCACCGGGCATAATCATTTGATACAAATCAATGAAGTGTCCGATCAATACGCCGGCAGATACCCACAAAAAGATTTTAGGGTTTCTTTTTGCATTACGGGTCATCAGCCCAAAAAATGGAACTGCCCAGCAAAAGAATATATTCAAGTAAAACCATACGGCATAGCCTTCATAAGTAGGATCTCCGATTCTCATTCGTTTGACATAATAAAAACCTTCTTCAGGGATGTTGGCGTACCAGATCAACAAGAATTGAGAGAGCCAGATATAACCCCAGAAAATGCTAAAGCCAAATACATACTTGTATACATCGTGAAAATGAGAGTCATTGATATAGCTCATGTATCCCTGTCGTTGAAGGAAATAGAGCAACAAACCAATCACTGTCATGGCAGAAGCCATTGAACCGGCAAATACATATACGCCAAAAATGGTGCTGAACCAGTGTGGCTCAAGAGATTTGATCCAATCGACTGCAAATAAGCAGTAAGTAATGGCGAAGAATATTACAAAGAAGGCTGAGAGGGAAAGGTGCTTATCGAAATGGTCAAGCCCACCTTCAGTATCTTGCTTAATGGAGAGTTGACGAAAGCGATATCCTAAAAAGAACCAAACACCAAAGAAGATAGCAGTCCGAAGTGCCCAAAACGGCCAATTCAGATAAGCACGCTTCTCGTCAATCAATCGGTCGGCTCCTTCTTCCAGGGCAAGCCAATCATAGAGTTCGCTTCCTAAGAAAAGGATAAGGCCGAAGCCTACAACTGCTACAGGCAGGTACTGCCACATAGCTTCCGGTACACGCCGTATGGCTGTTTGCCAGCCTGCATTGGTCAAGCGGTGTACCATGATGAAGAACATGGCTCCCATTGCCAAAGTCAGGAAGTAGATGTTACTGTGCAAAAAGCTGGCGATGATAGGGGTGTACCAAGTTACATGGTGGTGAGCATGTCCGCCACCATGGTCCCCTTCTCCGTGACCAGCTTCAGCATGACCATCGCCATGTCCTGCATCTCCATGACCTCCTTCGGGATCTCCAACCAGGGTAATATTGCCTTCGGTGGTTTGTTCAATTACTGAACCGTGATGTCCATCCTCATGATGACCATCTCCATGATCCCCACTACTGGCCAGAAATGCTCCCACAAGGACCATAACCAGCCCAATTCCCATCAGGCCAAAGACATAATTTTTCAGCTTACTGGTAAAGACAAATCGCTCTGTAAGCTCTTCTTGTGTAAAATGGTGATTATGTGCCACTTTTCTTTTGTTTTAGGTCGTTGTTGGATAAGAAGTCAGCTACAGTTGCTGATAATGCTGAATGTAGCATATCACTTCCCAGCGTTGTTTAGGCGTGAGTTGAGATGCATAGGAACCCATCAGTCCTTTACCATAAGTAAGGGTATGAAACATTTTTCCTGCGGGGAGTTCCTTTAGCTGTCCATTGTAAGCAGGAACTTGAGGGTAGGGACCTTGAGGATCAGCTTCTGAACCATTGGTACCTGTCACTAAGATTCCTAGTCCATTTCCTTTTGCTCCGTGGCACATCACACAAAACTTTCCATATAAAATCTGTCCATTATTAAACGTTTCTTCTGAACAGTTAATGGAAATATCCTTGTAAGAAAAGCCATCGGACTCAAAGGGGGAAGTCAAACTATCACCTGCCAATTCGTAACCTTCAGAGGTGTTAGAGATATGGTAAGGCATATACTTCTCCGTACGGTACCATGATTCCTGGCGAGGAACAGTTCCGTCAGGTGCGGCCTGAGCATTGATACCATCTTTAAAGATGGTTTGAGGTCGTGCTCCTTGCACATCTTCGCTTACCACCTGAGAATAAGGCTCAAGTGGAATAGAGTGGTACATCTTGGGAGCATATTCGACATTTCGCTGACCCGTACCATAATCACAAGCAGTCAGGAAGAGTGCTGCGACCATTAATGTACCGATATGATAAACAAAATTTCTTTTCATGACCTATGAGGTTATTCAAATGTCTTTTCGGTTACTTCAAATGCGCCGTTCGCAGTGAATACGTTTGAGATAGACTGCGTCTGGTCTACTCCTGAAATGCGGTCCTGGTCGATAGCGATGACAAATACGTCGTCTGTCTGACGTATATCCATCAATTCGGCTTTTTTGCCAGGAAAATACTGCTGCACGATAAAGAAGGTGATGATTACCCCGTGGGCAGCAAATAAAATGGTCATCTCAAAGGTAACCGGTGCAAAAGAAGGAACAGGGATGGCAGGCTTACCCCCAATATTCATGGGCCAAACCGCGCCATATAGCAGAGACATCAGGGTAAACCCAGTCAAGGCTCCGATGCAGCCATATATAAAGCAGGCTACGGAGAGTCGGGTCCGCTTAATGTCCAATAAGGGTTCAATGTTGTGAATAGGGAAAGGTGAGTATACATCGTATGCCTGCACGCCCTGATCACGCAGCTTACCTAAAGCTGTCATCACATCATCTGGATTCCAGAACTTGCCTAACAGAAATGTCTTTTTCATTTTTTATTGCTCGTTAGTGAGTTTCACTTTCAAGATCAAGATGCAATAACCGGCTCTTCAGCAGATTCTTTTAAGTGCTCAGGTTGTTGTGGATGGCGTACAAGGGTCTTTACCTCAAACATGTTCACCACCGGTAGGTACTTGGCGAATAAGAAGAACAGGGTAAAGAACAGCCCAAAAGAGCCTATCAGGATGCCTATCTCCACAAAGGTTGGAATGTAAGAAGTCCAGCTAGATGGCAAGAAGTCACGGTGCAATGAGGTGATGATGATTACAAACCGCTCGAACCACATACCGATGTTTACAAAAATCGAAATGATAAAGGTTGCGACCATGTTTCGGCGAATCTTGCGGAACCAGAATAGCTGAGGACAGATTACGTTACAGCTAAACATGATCCAGTAGCTCCATCCAAAAGGTCCAAACATACGGTTGGCAAAGATGTAACGCTCCCAGAGAGAAGCAGAATACCATGCAATGAAAAACTCTGTCATATAAGCCAGACCTACTATTGATCCAGTCGCTGTCACAATCTTGGCGATGGATTCCATGTGGTCAAGGGTGATATAATCTTCAATACGGTACACCTTACGAGTCACAATCATAAGGGTTTGTACCATCCCGAAGCCTGAGAAAATCGCCCCTGCAACGAAGTAGGGGGGGAAAATGGTGGTGTGCCAGCCCGGTATAACCGAGGTTGCAAAGTCCATCGATACGATGGTGTGTACAGAAAGTACCAGCGGGGTACACAGACCTGCCAGGATCAAAGAGATAATTTCATAGCGTGACCATGCACGGGCAGAGCCGTTCCAGCCGAAAGCAATCAGGCCATAAATCCAGCTGGCGATGTTACGCCCTTTCATCTTCAGGCGGTCGCGAATGGTGGCAAAGTCAGGCACCATCCCCAGGAACCAGAATGCCGCAGACACACTGAAATACGTTGAAATGGCAAATACATCCCAAAGAAGGGGGGAATTAAAATTCACCCACAAAGATCCCCGGGTATTGGGAAACGGGAGGAACCACAACCCCAACCAAGGGCGTCCCATGTGAATGATCGGGAACATACCTGCACAAACTACTGCGAAAATGGTCATGGCCTCAGAGGCACGGTTGATGGAATTACGCCAAGGCTGACGAAACAGCAACAACACCGCTGAGATAAGCGTTCCGGCGTGACCGATCCCCACCCAGAACACGAAGTTGGTGATATCGAAGGCCCAGCCGACGGTTTTATTCAACCCCCAGGTACCAATGCCTTCCCATATCGTCCAGCCTACCATAGCAGCTCCAAAAGCTAATACTAGGGCTGAAAATGCCGTGGCTGCCAGCCAGGCCAAGTTTGGTTTTGCCTCGATCGGGCGGCAAATGTCTTCCGTCACCTTGGTGTAGGTGTCGGTATTTGTGACCCATTTTTGCCTGATCGGGGATTCTACATGACTCATAATCGCAGAGTTATAGTTGAAATCTTATTGTGCAAATATTTTCCAGAAAGCCTCACATGAGGCTTTCCAATTATTCATTTAAGCATAGGTGCGCTGGCGCATGTCAGCTTCTTCCTTGAATTTAACTTCTTCTTCTGTGCGGTTCTTCACACGTGTGAGGTACATCACAGAAGGAAGTACTTTCAATTCTTCAAGGACATGGTAGCCACGCTCATCGCGGTAGTACTTGGAAATCTTACTGTTAGGATCGTTCAAGTCACCAAATACGATGGCATCAGCTGGACATGACTGAGAACAAGCTGTTTTCAAGTCATCGTCTGTAGGCTTAGCCAAACTGCTGTTTTCTCTGATCTTAACACGCAGTTTTGCTTCTTGAAGGCGCTGGACACACCACGAACATTTTTCCATTACTCCACGGAAACGTACAGTCACATCTGGGTTTAGGACAAAATGTCCAAGTGGATTGGTAACATGACCTGGGTTGATGTCAGTAAACTGCTCACCGTTGTAGTAATTGAACCAGTTGAAACGACGTACTTTGTAGGGACAGTTATTCGCACAGTAACGCGTTCCCACACAGCGGTTGTAGGTCATCTGGTTCAGACCTTCATAGCTGTGAATAGTTGCCAATACTGGACAAACTGTTTCACAAGGTGCGTTATCACAGTGCTGGCACATCATGGGCTGGAAAGCAACATCTGGGTTGTCCATCTCTCCACTGTAGTAGCGGTCAATTCGCATCCAGTGCATTTCTCTACGGGTGCGTACTTCTTCTTTTCCTACAACAGGAACGTTGTTTTCTACGCTACAACTTACCACACAAGCACCACAACCTGTACATTTATTCATGTCTACAGCCATGGCCCATCGGATGTACTTATTGGTTTCTTTGTCCTCAAAGTGAGAATCCCAAAGGGTTACCAAATGCTGCTTCATTGCCTCTCTGTGCTCATTCCCCGCATATGGGTCTTTAATGTAAGCACCAAGAGTTGTCTCTTTGATGATATGCTCAGTACGGTCATAATCGTTTCCTGAGCTAGCACCGCGTACGGGATCGTACAGGGTGTTAAATGTCTGGGTAAGAGCCAGTGGGTAGGTATCACCTGTTTTGGTAATGCTAGCACCTGTAAGGGTGTAATCCATGGTTCCATTAGAAAGAGACACCAATGGATAGGCATTTTTTCCACCTGTATTCTTGATTACCCGGCCCCCACTCGTGCGGCCGTATCCAAGTGCAATTCCTATTGTGCCTCTTGCCTGACCGGGCTGTACAACGGCAGGTAATTTGATTGACTTGCCATCTACACTTACCTCTAGCACGTCCTCATTGGAAATTCCCATTTCCTCTGCATCAGAGTAAGGGACAGTGATGTAATTGTCCCACACCGTACGGGTAATAGGATCAGGCATTTCCTGAAGCCAAGGATTATTGGCGTTGGTTCCATCACCGATAGAAAGCTTGGTGTAAAGTACCACTTCCGTTCCTTCTCCAGCCTTGTCGGATTCAGCCATTAACGCACGACCCGCACTGACCAGATTGAATGATGGAGCGACATCACTGGAAAGAGCTGAGGGAACTCCAGGTACAGTTTTAACACCAGAGCGAACAGTTTCGTCCCAGAAAGCATCGAAGCTTCCGTTCCCGTCAAATAACGTCTCTTTCCACCAAGCCCGCATCATGTCATAATAGGCTTGATCACTGCCAGCCCATTTCAAGAAACTGTCTTGAGGTTGACGGGTGTCAAAAATAGGGTTGATGGTTGGCTGAACAATGGAATAATGCGTCGCTGTCTGTTGGGCATCACTCCAGGACTCCAGGAAATGGCTGGAAGCCGCAGTATATTGACAAAGTTCTGACGTTTCGTTCGTTTTGTAGGTCATCGCGACAGACAATGGAACTTTTGCCAGCTTCTTGCTAATCTCTTCAGCAAATGGGCTGCTGTACGCAGGGTTGCAGTCATAGAAGAAAACTGCATCAACTGTGTCAAGCTCAGCTACCAATGCAGCCATCTCTTCGTCATTCCCCTGACGGAAATAGGAAGGATTGTTAAGGTCAATGGTCTCGCCATAGTTTCCTAGCATGTAGTTGATCGCGTTTACTACCTGCTGGGTGTTTACGTCATTGGACCCGCAAACTACCAGGGATTTTCCTTGTGCAGCGACCAATTCCGCAGCGACCTTGTCCAGGCCATTCATGGCTACGTTGAACTCTTTGACGCCAGGAATTACCTGACCGCCCATCTTCTTGGCTACCTTATTGTACAGGTTTAACAGGGCAATGCCTTCTTCGGAGGGCTTGATGGGAAAGCGAAGATCTGCCATTCCACCTGTCACAGTCAAATTCGATTCAAACTGAAAGTGACGAGACATATGCCCCTTTTTGGGGTCACGGTTTTTGATATACTTCGCAGAATATTCAGCTCCACCAATCCAGCTTCCCAAGAAATCGCAGGAAAAGCCTACAATTACATCTGCCTTTTCAAAATAGTAGGAGGGGATAGCCGCTCTGCCGAAATTCATTTCATGCGACTTAGCAGTGGCATAAGAGGAAACCGCATCGAAAGAAATGTGCTTGAAATCCTCGAATCCTTCTGCAAATACGCCTACAGCCGCTTTTGTGGTTGGACTGAGAACGCTTCCTGTCACTACCCTTACCTTTCCACCGTTGGCTTTGATTTCTTGCAGTTTGGTTTTGACTGTGTTATCAAGCTTGGTCCAAGAAACGGGATTAGCACCTTTGAGGGGGTATTGTAAACGGTCGATATCATATACACCGAGTACCTGTGAGTGCCCAACGGCATCCATTACTCCTTCGGTTAAAGGAGAATCAGGATTGCCTTCAAACTTGATGGGACGTCCTTCACGGGTTTTCACCAACACAGGTGTTCCCTCAGGGGTAGTAGATGCATACCAGTTAGCTACACCTGGTATGATATCATCTGGCTTGTTAACATAAGGAATAACCTTTTTCAGAGGTGCCTCTGCACAGGCACTCAAGGTTGCCGCCGTCATTCCAAACCCCATTATTTTGAGGAAGTCCCGACGGTTTGCTTTGAAGCCTAATTTCTCATCAGTGGTGTTACTGAGGGTATCTTCAAAGGGAACATCGGTAGGGAATTCGTGCTTGGCACTTTCAAGGAATTCGGGAGTTTGATTCAACTCTTCTATACCTCTCCAATACTTCGGCTTTTTCATTTTATGTTTAGCTATGAAATGAATCTGATAATTAAAAAGGGCTGTGTGTAGGGTATATTAATAGTGACAGCGTGCACAGTTAAGACCACCCATGTCTTCCACTGTCATGTCGGTTTCTTTACCGAGCACTTTGACTTTGGACTCACGGTGACAGTTTACACACCATCCCATACCGAGGTTAGAATATTGGTAGACCACTTCCATCTCCTCAATTGCCCCATGACAATTCTGACATTCCAATCCTCCCACAACTACGTGCTGGGCGTGGTTGAAATATGCGTGGTCAGGCAAGTTGTGGATACGCACCCACTCAATCTCTTCTTTATTTTCCCAAGCGGTCAGGATTTTGTTGATCTCTTCGGTTCCATATTTTGGCCCTTCCTGAATAGCCTTGTGGCAGTTCATACAAATGTTCACTGAAGGCACCCAAGCGTTTTTACTCTTGGTCACACCTGTGTGACAGTACTGACAGTCAATTTTGTACTGACCCGCGTGCAGCTTGTGGCTGAACTTGATGGGCTGCTCAGGCTGATATCCTTGCTGCAAGCTGGAACCACGGGCAATGTCGATCCCTTTCACCATACTGGCCACAATGGCAATCAATACGATGGCCGTAACCACAAATTTATTTCCAAGCAGCTGTTGGGTTTTCTGAATCACATCGGAAACGCGGAAAGGCTCCTCGTTTTCCTTGGCACGAACAGCGGTGACCAAAGATGCAGTAATCACCACCAATAAAAGGGCGATTAATACCAGTACACCGACCAAGCCCAATAGGGCATAGAAGATGGTTGGATCTGCAAGGGGATCTTGAGCCCCACCTGTAGAAGTAAGAGTTCCTGGAGGAGGTGTAGGGGGAGCTGCGGCGGCAGCAACTTCTGCATCTACCCAAGCCAGAATGGATTCGATATTTTCATCGGTTAGGTTAGGGAAGGCGGTCATCGCCTGCTTATTGTATTGCTCGTACAAGGCAACAGCTTTTTCATCCCCAGCTTTAATAAGCTTCTGTGAGTTACGAACCCACTCGTACAGCCATTCTTTATCATTGGCATACTTTTCACTCACGCCCTTAAGTTGCGGGCCTACTAACTGGCCTACCACCTTGTGGCAGGAGGCACAGTTACCTCGGAAAAGTTTTTTCCCTTCTTCCACACTGGGCTCCGCCTGGAGCCAGGAAGCACTTGCCAGGAAAAGGCAGAGAAATACCGAAAATAGCTTTCGTGCAAAATTGTGATTCCTCATGGTCATGAGTTTAAAATGAGGGCCTATATTTTGAAATGTATTATCGAACATATGCGATAAATGTGATGCGTCTTGCTTTTGCCGCGCAAATTAATATTGCTCACAGGTAGAACAAAGAACATAAGCAGAATTTCCTATATGACGGGTTATTTAGAATATTTCTAAATAGGTGTCTACCCAAAACATATTTATTCAATCGAATACACGATTTTCGTGCATACAATTATATCTTTGCATACCTAAATGGAGGTGGGAGGAATAGATGACATACAAATATATATAGAATTGTGGATATGATAGAATTTAAATGCCTATAG
>JBCDIQ010000074.1:0-17929 GCA_039024295.1 Bacteroidota bacterium
AGCCAACGGCAGTCTCCGGATCATTTGTAAAAATGGCGTTTTTCCACACAGCACTTAACGTACTTCCCGGCGCAAATTGCCAGGTGTACACCAAGTCAATATTAAATGCGTTGAAACTTGCATCATGCCGAGGGATGCCCTCGTCATTGGTCAAGGTATAGTCTGTGTCAGAGAGGATGCCTGACTCCTGTAAAGAATAAAACCGGTCGTAGGCAACTGTGCGCCAATAATGGCGAATGCGAAGGTTAATTCCCATGAGGTCGTTGAAGCTGTACTGGGAAGTGAGGACTTGAGTTGAAGTCAACACGTTCCTTCTGCCCATGATGATTTGCTGTAAGTCTCCCGCGTCATCAAACAAGCGGGTAGCGTAGCCAATTTCACGCCTCCGCCAGCTAAGTTGCATGTCATGCGCCAGGCTGAACTTATTGCTGAACCGGAACCTGGGCCGAAACCCTACCCAATTGTCCACTTGGTTCCATTCTGGTCTGGTCCAGGCACCTCCGTTAAGTCTTAGCTGCAATTTTTTTCGAGCATCAGTGGTAACCCGAAAAGAGGAACTGCCACTTGGAGGCCGTAGAAATACCTGCGTGCCGGTCCGTGCCTCAAAATGGTCATCAACCTGTACCGGGCTTCCCCCTACCTCTAGCCTGATCCGCCAAAAGTTTCGAAACTCCGCATTGTTTACCACACTTACGCGAAATCTGTCATATACCCGAGGCTCATACAATTGTGTATGAACTGTGTTAAGGGCAATGGACATATTGTTGAGTTTCCAAAACGGCTCGTTGATCTGGTAGCTAATGGTGCCTCGATGGGTCACTTCATTGGCGGCCTGCAAAAACCCCAGGTCATTTGGGTCAAAATTATCCGATTCTACCAGCCGTGAAGCACTATACTGCACCCTGCCACTAACCTTGGCAAGCCGCAGGCGGTAGGAGTAGCCCACATCCGGTACACGTTCCCCTTCTTCATTCGTGGTCCAGATTTGACTGACATTCACAAAACTGCTCAATGCATAGGTATTGGTTTTGTCAAATAAATCCACATATCCCCCGGTAACGTTGGCGTCTCGTCCGCCATCTGCACGCGTTACATTGGTATTGATAAACGCAATATTGGAGTTGTTCCGGAGGTTTTGGTCCAGCACCACCATGTTGAAATTGGTCAGCGGATTTTGCAAAACTTCCCTTCGGCTCCCACTGGTATCTTCGGCTATTGCATAGGTCTCATTGGTGACGGCATTAAAAAAACCAAGCCCAAGTCCATTATTGGTTCTACCAGATAGTTTTATGGCATTAATTAATGGTGCTTCATTCGGCCGATCAATGACCTCCTCCCCGTCTCTCAGTTCACCTGTCAAGCCTCTGGTCCCTCCCACTCGGCGAGAATAGAATAAATCGCCTCGATTGAACAACTCAATCCCTTCGGTGAAAAAAGGACGGTTTTCATCAAAGCGTACTTCGAACGGACTCAAATTGAGTACAATGTTATCAGAAAGCACTTGCCCAAAATCTGGGATCAAGCTCATGTCCAGGGTAAAGCTCTCGTTCAGGCCGTATTTGAGGTCCAGTCCACCAGCAAAGTTTTTGCTCCACACATTTCCATTTGCCCCTGGCTCCTGAAGGAGGTAAGAGGAAACGTAGGGAATAAGTTGCAGGCGAACCGGCGGTTTGATATTGTAGAGGCCTTCGAGGGTTCCAAATTGGTTCACCAGTCCATTGACATTGGCATCAACTGGGTGCCAATAAGATTCTTCCTGGTTTCGGCGTACCATGCGCATGAAGTTCATCCCCCAGGATTGTACCTCCTGTTTGGGGAAGCGCAGTGCGCCGTAGGGGATTTCGAGTTCTACGGTCCAGCCAGTCTCGGTGATATTGACCGCACTTCGCCAAATGGCATTCCAGTTGTAATCTTCATTGTTGGGGCTGAGGTAGTAATCGACCTGGACACCTGCGGCAGTCACGAGGAAGACGAAGGCATTCTGGCGTTTCAGGTAAGTGTCAAAGGCGACCGCAAACTCATCAACATTACGACCACGCTCATCTCTTAAGCCAAGCTCTGTCTGAATGCTGTCAGGAGTATCGTCGTACAGCCGAGCCCCTACGTAAATGGCAAAGTCTGTGTATACAATTTGTACGTCTGATTGGAAATCAGATTTTTTCCCATTAGCAGGGCGTATTTGAGTGAATACCACGGGTTCCACCTCTTTTCTCCAACACGTTTCATCCAGTTTGCCATCAATGGCAGGGCCTTCTTCAGCCCGAACAGCTTGTAAGGAATGAGGGGAACTGCCCATTGCCTGGCCAGTCCAACAGCATAATATCATCCCCAATAACAGTCGTGCATACATGAATCGTGGCTACTTTCCTTAAAAGAAACGAGGCGTAAACATTTTGTTTCAGAAAAGACTGCAAGATAGCACAGAATGAGGGGAATTGGTAGGTGGAAAGTGTTAACGTTAGGTGAAAGGGGTTTTTGTTGGGGGACAGAATAAAACACAGGATGGTAACCTTGACATGGTGGGGAGGTCTACATTAGGAATGGAAAACTGACGATTCAGCTTCTTAACTACCCGTTCAATTCTTTGGCAGCGTACACCACCACATTTTTTTGCTTCCCTTTCAACGACAAGTCCCCCACCTGCTCAAATCCAAATTTATCCGTAGGTAAAATATCCTTCAAGGTTTCTGAAATGAGCAGTTCCTTTCCATATGTATTGCATTGCGCTTGAATCCGGGCAGCGGTATTGACCGGATCACCGTGGTAGGCAATTTCTCGCTTGAATTTACCAATTTCCGTTACGGTCACGATGCCACAATGAAGGCCTGCCTTAAAAAACGGGGTACAGTTGTATTGTTGCCGGTAATAAGACGCCCTTAAGGCCAACCGTTTTTTGAACTTGAAAAAGGCAAGCAGGCAGTTTTGATTAGAAAGGCCATTTTTTAGTTCCCAGGTAAGTACTGCCTCATCCCCTACATACTGGTAAATTTCAGCCTCATGTTCCGCTACCACCCCCAGGTCATTGAAGCAATCCTGGATCAGGGAACTGTAGGTAAGGTGCCCTAAAGTCTCTGCAAGCTGAGTAGAAGATTGCAAATCCAGAAACATGAATATGCGGGCTTCTTCTCGGGGCGTGTAGAACTTACCGTAGAGGTGTTTCCACAGGTTCCCATCTCCCAGCATCATATTGACCTGGCGGAAAATGTTCAGGATTAAATCAACCACGAGGATGTACAGATAAATGGAAATGCTGCCTCGTTCAAATGCAAAGGAGATCAGGTTGGATTGGGTACCAAACAAGAATCGGTACGCGCCAAATGAAAGCAATATCAACGCGCCTACGACACATAATGCATACCCCATTCTGAGAAAAAGTAAATTTCGGATGGAAATGCGCCGAAACATTCGCTCTTCGATAAGGATTTGCGCTACCCCTGACAACAGGCCAAACATGGGACCCAGAGAAAAGGAGATCAACATGCTGGACCGGAAATCAAACTGTAGGTTGCCCTGCTCTTGGGTGCCAACCCCCCGGATAATGCTCAGGAACAGGAACGCAAGCGTCCAGCCCATCAGGTAGTAAGTCAGAATTCGTATCCTGCGTTTTTGATAGGCGTTCATTAGGTCAAGTCGTTTTGGGGTTGTGTGAACAAAGGGAGAAGGTTCTTTACCTCTAGATACCCTGTGTTTCGAGCCACGCTTCAAGGGTGCGGTATTCTGCCTGGGTGAGTTTGATCTCATCCCCTTTTGGCATGCGCTGTTTCAGAAATACCTGTTCATGAATGCGTTTGGCATTTTTCTCCATATTTTTCAAGGAGAACACCCTGAAAGGATTCTGCTTACGGTGGCAGACATTGCATTTGGCATCCAGAATGGTGAATGCCCGCTGTGTTAAATAGGTGGGGCTTGGGTACTTTGGGACAATCATCCTGGCTTCAAAAGAAAGGTTGCCAGCTGATGCTACAATTGGGATTGCGTTCAGCCTTAAAGCACAAATTCCAATCAGGATAAGGGCCACTATGTTTCGTTTCATGGTGCTTGTGTTTGATTAGCATGAGTAAAATTCAGTTTTCTCTCTCCCAATTTCTTGACTCCATGAGCCAATGCTTTGACACTTTGTGCCAAATACGAGTTTGGGGGAAATCAACACGTATCCGTTGGGGTGAATTGGTCTTTTGTCCCTTAAAACCTCTTTTATAGGTTTTCCCGTAACAGTAGGAATCGGTAGCTTTGCCCAGATTTTTTCCAAACCCTTCCTTGCATGAGTTTTCGGATACGGGATGTGATCGTGGCCGGTATAGCGTTAATATTTATTCTCCCCGTGATGCTGGGGCTGACCTTGGCGTTATGGGTTACCCAGGGAGGACCGTTTTTTAAGCAGCTTCGTCCCGGCCTTAAGGGAAAAGAATTTTATATCCTGAAGTTCCGAAAGCTGATGCGCACAGAGGATGGAAAGCTCGCTTATACAAAGATGGGGCGTTGGATGGAACGGACCTCCCTGGATGAATTGCCTCAGCTCATTAATGTGCTTAAAGGTGACATGAGCCTGGTAGGACCACGTCCCCTGTTGATGGAATACCTCGAGCTATACTCCCCCGAAGAAAAGCGTCGACATGACGTTCGTCCGGGAATTACCGGTTGGGCCCAGGTGCATGGCAGGAGCACCATTAGCTTTAAGCAACGCTTTCAATTGGATTTATGGTATGTGGAGAACCGCAGCCATTTGCTGGACCTGAAAATCATGTGGCAGACACTGGCACTGGTTGTTGCACCTCCTTCCAACGCAGATGCGGATGCCAATGATGATTATCGATATGATGGTACAAACTAAAAGCCCCCACCTCCCAATGGGAAGTGAGGGAAACACCTATCTATTATCAAATCAAAATCTGGGTTAGCGTCGAATCAAAAGGGACTTTTGCTGGATGCCTGTATTTGTTCGGAGCACCACTTGGTACAGTCCAGGGGAATAGGCTGACAGTTGCAGTACTGATTCTCCTGCATCTATTGAGCGTTGTAATACCAGCCTTCCATCAGAGGCAAACAGAGATATAAGTCCTGTTCCCGTTCCCTTCCAGCTAATCGTGGCAACATCATTTGTGGGGTTAGGATAGAGGGTAAATCCTGAACTACTAGAAAAGGAGCCTAGCTCGGTCGAAGTAGTTACCCCACTCATGCTCATGCCAACCATTCGGGTATTCAAACTTGGGTCATCTATGACCTCTACAACTACCATAACCTGCCCAACTGAAGGACCTCCCGGGAATAAAATATCCACTGTGAAGGTATCTGTACCCAAGTAATTGGTAGCCGGGAAGTATTCAATCGCATCCCGGATACGAATGCTCTGCCCGGTTGCAGGATCAAAAATAGTCGTATCCAGCCGCACTGCTTGAACTTGTCCAATGGTTCCGTTTGTATTCAAGCTTAACTGTAGCCCCAAGGAGTCCGTCATGTACAAATAAAGGGGCGTATTTTTATTGGTTTGAAGGTTTACCACACTGAGCAAGGGCCCTCCTGGCGTTGCGCTCGTAATCGATATGTAAACCGCCGCCCTGCTACAGTTCCCTAAAGAATCACAAGCGGTATAGAAAAATACATCATTCCCGGTTTGGTTAGCGGGAGGATTGTAGGTGATGGTAAAATCCGAATTCAAGGTAATGCTTCCCTCTATTCCTGAGGTTGTATCAACGCTGGTTACGGTTAGACCGGCTCCCTGGTCGTTTGCAAGCACATCACACAATACAGAGTTCCCTGGACTTGTCTGAAAGTTGTCTGTATTGATGGAAAAAGAGGGAGTATTACTTTTTACCTCAAAAATGACAGGAACCATGAAGGTATTAGGATCATTCATGGAGGAAAGGAGGAACAGGAGCGTGTCTTGTCCGGTAAATCCTGAATCTGGCGTGTAAGTCATCAACAGAAACAGGCTATCTGTCTGATGAGGTTGGGGGCTGAGGACAGAATCTTTAAAGCTGACAGTTCCATTTTTTGTCTGGATTTGAACATCAATCGAGTAAGCAGTATCGGTAATTGGCAGTGCAAAAGTAGTAGGAACATTCTCAAAAATGTGAAGGGTAATGTAGTGTCCATTGAAAGGTGCAACATCTACAATGATCCATGCGCTGTCACAATTTCCTGCCGAGTCACATGCCACATAGGAAAAGGTGTCTACGCCGATGAAAGAAGAATCTGCGATATACTCGATAAGGTTATTCGGAAGCAGGGTGGCTGTCCCATTTTGAGGAGCAGAAATGCTACTTACCTTCAATTGCTTTCCTCGATCGTTTCTGAGAACATTAAACGTAACAGGCAGCCCCGGAAATGCGCCTTCTCTGTCGTCATTCAGGAAGATGCCATTGGGGTCCAGTACCAAGATTTCTACCCCAAACGTATCTGTGAATCCGTGGATTTCATGGACCACCACTAGGGTGTCAGGTCCATAGAATCCCTGATTTGCCACATAGCTGTAAACGCTGTCCAGTTGGCCTGTAAAAACACTGTCAACCGTAATGGTGATCTTACCATTTTGGGGAAACCTTAAAATAGTGGTAGAAATAAAGCCTTGGACCTGACCCCCAACATAGATGGGTTGCTGACCTACGGTGATTTCCTGTGAAAAAGACAAGCCCTGAGCCGACAAGCCTGCAAGGCTCAGTCCTAACCAACATAGTATTCCAATCAATCTGCGCATAACTATCTCTAAGACATGTATTAAAAGATGAATTGAGGTAGGGTGTCTTTTTGATGATACAAAGGTGAAGAGCCGATTGCAGGTGCACAATCACACTATCAGTGTTCCCTTGAAATGGAAAAATGCATATACTTTTTTAGGCAATTGATTTTCAGATGATTAAAATGATAGGTATTGATATATTCTGGATTTTAATTCACTGTTGCGGAGCTGAATAACTGCATATGTATGTGGGGGGCTTTGGTGTTTCCGTTCCTTTGTAGTGGGGTGTATGCTATTATAGATATAGGTAGTTATATCCATTTTTTGCATATTGTAAATAAGATCAAGACCGGTTAATTCAGTCTGTATCCTACATTTAGCTGTTTTTACTGATCCTCACATGTTCAACTCATTTAAGGGACAGCGATTAGTTGCGCTGTTTATCTTATTCTTCCTCTTACTTGGTTTTCCCTTTTTCGGAGCTTTTGGCCAAGGCACCACCATTTTGGGGATACCTTCTTTGTATTTTGTGTTGTTCAGCTTGTGGTTGGTAATGATCGTCTGCATCTTCCTTGTTCTTGAATCAGGGTCCAAACGAAAATCCCGTTAAGTTCCCCGTTCATGAGTGCTTCTCTGATTATCATCTTTTCGTTTACCTACCTCGGCTTGCTGTTTGGGATTGCCTATGCAGCAGAAAAGACAGGGCGGGGCCAGCGACTGATGGCCCAGAACCCTTATATGTATGCTTTCTCACTGGCTGTTTATTGTACAGCCTGGACATTTTATGGAAGTGTGGGCCGCGCCTCAACGGATGGAATCGGCTTTTTACCCATTTATATCGGCCCCACCTTAATGGCCCCTCTGTGGTACATCATCCTACGGAAGTTCATTGCCATCAGTAAGTCCCAGCGAATTACCTCCATTGCAGATTTCATCTCCTCACGCTATGGGAAAAGCGTCTTTCTCGGAGCCTTGGTGACCATTATCTCTGTCTTTGGTGTCATCCCATACATTGCCTTACAGCTAAAAGCGATTTCATTGAGCTTCAACATCATGATGGAGCAGATGACTGAGCTTGAGACTTCGTTTTCTTCTGGCGTAGATTTTTACCAAGACACTGCATTTTACATCACCATTATTCTTGCATGGTTCACTATCCTGTTTGGTGCCCGTCACTTAGAGGCAACCGAACAACATGAAGGGTTGGTGGCCGCCGTGGCGTTCGAGTCTCTGGTTAAGCTAGTGGCCTTTCTGGCAGTAGGCATCTTTGTCACCTTTTTCCTGTACAATGGACCAAGCGATTTATTCCTCAAAGCAGCCAGTCGTCCAGAGCTCAGCAGGTTGTTTACCATTGATAGCTTGGGAGGTGGCAGTACCAATTGGTTTTTTCTGACGATGATTTCGATGTCGGCGGTGATTTTTCTTCCCAGACAATTTCATATTTCTGTAGTGGAAAATGTAGATATCCGCCACCTTAACAAGGCAATTTGGCTGTTCCCACTGTACATGTTTATTATCAACCTATTTGTACTGCCCATCGCTGTGGGAGGCGGACTTGAATTTGAGGGCATGGGGATAGAGGCTGATACCTATGTATTGGCGTTGCCCTTGGACGCCAACCAGGGATGGCTGGCCATGCTGGTCTTTTTGGGTGGGCTTTCAGCTGCAACGAGTATGGTAATTGTTGCGACGATTGCCTTGAGTATCATGATCAGTAACAACTTGGTGGTGCCTTTCCTGCTCCGGACTTCCATTGTTCGGGAGAACTTTGTGCAGGACATTTCCAGTCGACTCATCGGAATCCGGAGGCTCAGCATCACCATTGTATTGCTCCTTGCCTATTCCTACTTCCGGTCCATTGGCCAGAATTACTCTTTGGTATCCATTGGCCTGATCTCCTTTGTGGCAGTAGCACAATTTGCACCTGCGGCTATCTTAGGCGTATTCTGGCGGGGGGGAACAAAAGCTGGGGCCATTACGGCCTTGCTTACGGGCTTTTTAATGTGGGGGTACACGCTTCCCCTTCCTTCCTTGGCTGAGGTGGGGATTTTGAACGATGACTTTATCGAACATGGCCTTTTCGGAATTGAAGCCCTGAAGCCGTACCAATTCATGGGGGTGACCAGCCTGGACAGAATTTCTCACGCTGCTTTCTGGAGCTTGCTGCTCAATCTTACCGCCTACCTCGTGGTGTCCCTGCTGACAAAGCAGTCTGCATTAGAGCATGCTCAAAGCAGTTTATTTGTCAATATCAGCCGGTATGTAGAAGACCAGAGTGAATCTCGCGTCTGGCGTGGGAAAGCCTATTTACACGATATACAGCTTCTGCTCAATCGATTTTTAGGAAAATCACGTGCGGATAAACTCCTTCGTTCCTACGCACGGCGACATAAAATTGACCTTGAAAAACTCATCGAAGCGGATGCGGCCTTGGTCAATTATGCAGAGCGCCTGCTGGCTGGAGCCATCGGCGCAGCTTCTTCCCGTTTGTTGATTGCCTCGGTTGTAAAAGAAGAACCGCTGAGCATTAAGGAGGTGATGACGGTGTTGGATGAAACTCAGCAATTGGTCCGGTACAGCCGAGCCATTGAAAAGAAGTCTCAGGAGCTGGAGCGAACCTCACGAGAGTTGCAGTCCGCTAACCTTCGTCTCAAGGAGATGGACCGATTGAAAGACGATTTTATCACCACGGTGACCCATGAACTACGGACCCCGATGACTTCGATTAAGGCACTTTCCAGTATTCTGTATGAAAATGAAGAAATGGACGTGGCCAAGCGAAGGGAGTTTTTGCAGATCATTACCCAGGAATGTGAACGAATCACCCGGCTGATCAATCAGGTATTGGACCTGGAGAAAATGGAGTCCGGGCACGCAGAGTGGAAAATGGCTTCCCTGGATTTGGCTCATGTGGTAGAACATTCCATCAAAGGCTTGAAGCAGCTGTGCAACGAGCGAGGGATTCAAGTGGTGAAATTGGTGGAACCTCAACTGCCCACATTAATGGGGGACAAAGATCGATTGATGCAGGTGGTGGTGAACCTGCTCTCCAATGCCATCAAGTTTTGCCCTTCAGAGAATGGGGTAATCATGGTCAGCCTTCGTAAATCAGGCGAATACATCGTGCTAAAGGTAAAAGATAATGGAGTCGGAATTTCTCCGGAAGAGCAGACGTACATCTTCAACAAATTCACCCAGTTCAATGACTACAAAAGCGGTCGGCCGCAAGGCAGCGGACTCGGGCTAAGCATTTCCTGGAGAATTGTGGTGCACCATGGTGGCACCATCCGGGTGGAGAGCGAAAAAGGAAGAGGCGCAACGTTTATTGTCTCCTTGCCTATTCCCAACCTGAAAGAATTACCAGAAAGGGAACAGGCAGTCACTGCCCACTGATCTTGGGAAATTCCCCATTAGTTTCTACCTTGTTTATCTTCTGAAAATCAGGCCACCAAATAACCACGTGTCATGAGTAAACCTGCCACAAATACTCAACCTAAGGTAATGATTGTGGATGATGAGCCACACATTGTTATGGCAATTGAGTACCTCATGCAGCAGCAAGGATATCAAACACAAACTGCGCACGATGGACAAGATGCCTTGAAAAAATTAGCGGATTTCCTTCCCAAAGTCATGATCCTTGATGTCATGATGCCCAACCTGGATGGGTTTGATGTAGCCAATGCAGTTCGGCAGGACGAACGCTACCAAGATGTACTCATTATCTTTCTCACAGCAAGGGGAACTGATCGTGACAAGGCTCAAGGATATGGATCAGGAGGGGATGTGTACCTGACTAAGCCGTTTGACAATGATCGGCTGGTTGAGCTGGTACAGGAAATGCTGGCTTACGGATAAGCCTGATCCTGGCAACAATTTTTTTGCACTTGTTCACAGGCAATATTGCCTGTGGCAATCTCTTGTTGAAGGCGGTTGTGCCCTTCCCGGTATCCGGCATAAAAGCTTAACAGCATGCAAACGAACAACATGGCCATGCCAAAAAGGGCCGCACGGCGGGTGCTAAACATGAGGGGACGAGGGGTCGACATCTTGTAAATTAAATTGGTACTTGATCCAAACGCTACTTTACCCGAATGGTTTGACCTACTTTCATATTTCGCGTATTAAGGCCGTTGTTGAGTGCCAAAATTGACTTCATGCTGGTCCCATGGTATTGTTTTGCAATGGTCCAAATCGTATCTCCTTTCTGAACGGTATGGTACAATTTTTTACTTGAACCTGCAGAGGCTACCAATGAGGAGGATGTACCAGAAGGTTTGGTAGACAGATTGCTGACCTTCTTGTAGGTGTAAATTTTCAGTTTTTGGCCAGCGCGGATTCTGTAATTACGCAAGTTATTCCACCTGGCGATACTCCGGGGAGATACGTGATAGCGTTCCGCGATGGTTCCCACCACTTCACCCGAGCGAACGGTATGATACACTAACTTACTTCCTGAAGGGCGCTTACTTGATTTTGGCGCAGGTTTGTAAGAGGCTGTGGCGGTATGAACAGGAACTTTCTTTGCGTACTTATCTGCCAAATAATAGTGGTTTCGCTGGAAGTATTCTGCTACCGAAAAAGGCACCCTCAACACATATGTTTTAGAAGAATAAGGAACCCTGTTAAGCTTTAGCTCTGGATTCATGTTTTTAAGCACTTCACTGGGGATGCCCGTTAAACGGCCAATCTCATCAAGTGAAATGTCCATTCTTTTTATGTGAACTGTGTCCTCGTTGAAGTCGAAATTGACATATATCGGATACAAATTATGCTCAGCGGCATAGTTAAAGGTATAGGTCGCAGCAATAAAAGCCGGCACATACCCCCGTGTTTCTCGTGGCAGATATGGCATGATCTGCCAGAAATTTCGTTTGCCTCCTGACCGAATAATGGCTTTCCTCACATTGCCTACTCCACAATTGTAGGAGGCAATTGCTAACAGCCAATCCCCAAACTCCCGATGGGCATTCTTGAGGTAGCGCAGCGCAGCCTCTGTAGCTTTAAACGGATTTTTCCGTTCGTCTACATAGGAGTTGACCTTCAGGCCATACAGTCGACCTGTTGACAACATAAATTGCCATAATCCTGTAGCACCGACCCGTGAGCGAGCATGAGGGTTCAGGGCACTTTCTACCACAGGCAGGTATTTGAGTTCAACCGGCATCCCCTCCCGATCCAAGGCTTCTTCAAAAATGGGGAAATAAACTCGGGAAAGTCCCAGCATTCTGGACACCTGATCCCGGCGTTCCAGGGTGTACAAACTGATGAATCGGCTTACATGATGGTTAAAATCCATCGGGATGACTGCTGGAATTTCTGCCAGTCGTTGTTGAAGGATGGCTTCAGAGTATACGGGTACCTCGTCCGGCGCAAACCGATAGGTATTTAAGATGAGCGAATCATACAAAGAAGTTTTGGGAAAGGAGAAGCGGTAGTTGGCTTGCAAGGAGTCCAGCTTTTCGTACACAGGATCTGTGTCGTTTCCTCTATGGGTCGGTGTATCCTGGTAGCCGGATTGTGCCATCAATAAGCTCCCCCATGTCAACAACAAAAGCGAAAGACAAATGTAACGAGTCATGAATCGAAGGTAGTAGAATATTCAAATGGAAGGCATAAACTATGGCAATTCTGTGTAACTATCAATGATTTTATGCCCTGAGAACGATAAGATGTGTGTTGACATAGACATAACACGCTGAAAGACAATTTAGTTAGATCATTTCTGCCAATTGTAATAATTTTTGCTCACTGAAAGGTTGTCCCATAAATTGAACCCCAAGTGGTAAGCCCGACGCTGCAGGCTCCACAGGGACAGAAATCGCCGGAATTCCTGCCAGGTTTGCATGCACTGTAAACACATCACTGAGGTACATTTCGATGGGGTCTTGTGACTTCTCCCCGATTTTAAATGCGGGTCCTGGCGTTACAGGTCCTAAAATAGCATCACATGTCTGTAACAATTCAAGTGTTTGCTGCCGAATTAGCCGTCTGACTTTCATTGCCTGCGTGTAGTACGCTTCATAATAGCCTGAGGACAAAACAAAAGTCCCAAGCATGATCCGGCGTTTTACTTCTGTCCCAAATCCTTCACTTCGGCTTTTGCGATACATGTCTCCCAAATCGGAACCCTTTTGGGAACGATGCCCATACCTCACTCCATCATACCTGGCAAGATTAGAAGATGCCTCAGCTGTGGTTAGGATATAGTAGCAGGGAACCAGGTAATCAGAAAGGGAGAATGTCAAAGGTTTGAGGACAACGCCTTGTTCCGACAGACGTTCCATTGCGGCCATACACCTAGACTTGATTTCTGGGTCAAGAGAGGGGTGTTCAAGGTCTTCCTGGAAATATCCAACGGTAAAACTTGAACCAGGGGCTGTGGCAGTAAAGTTAGGAATGGGCTCTTTGGAAGAGGTGGTATCCCGCTCATCATAACCTGCAATCACCTCCAAAATCCGTCCGGCATCTTCAACAGAACGAGTAACAGGACCAATTTGATCAAAGGAAGAAGCATATGCAATAAGCCCATACCTTGGGACCCGGCCGTAGGTGGGCTTCAAGCCTACCACTCCACAGAAGGCCGCAGGCTGGCGAACAGAACCTCCCGTATCAGAACCTAGCGAAGCATGAACCAAATTTGCGGCTACAGCCGCCGCCGAACCTCCAGAGGAACCTCCTGGAACGTATTGAGGATGTGTAGGATGCGGAACAGGACCATCGTAAGAGGTTTCATTTGAAGAGCCCATGGCAAATTCATCGCAGCTAAGCCTGCCCAAAATAATTGCCCCTTCGGCTAATAAACGATCAACTGCAGAGGCAGTAATGTGAGAGGTAAAGCCCTTCAACATCAAAGAGGAAGCACTGACCTCATGTCCCTTGTAGCATATTACATCTTTTAGGCCTACAACTAGGCCAGCAAGTTTTCCTTCAGTTCCTGATGTGAGTGATTGGTCTATTGTCGTTGCTGCAGCAAGTGCCTCATCGCGGTATACCTCAAGAAAAGCTCCTGAAACTGGGCTATCATCAATCCTAGCCAAATAGGAAAGGACCAAATCGTAGCACGAATATTTTCCAGCTTTTAGATTTGCTTGAATGGATGCCAAGTGGTCATGTGAGACAACTGGCTCCATTAATTATCCAAACGCTTCAACTCGTTGCCTTCGCGATCAATTTCGTCTTTTATCTCTTTGGAAGCATCCTTGAATTCACGGATGCCACGGCCCAGCCCTCGCGCGAGTTCAGGGATTTTCTTGGCACCAAACAGCAGAACAATCGCCAGGATGATAAAAATCCACTCACCGCCTCCAGGAAGGGAGATCAGAAAGGTTGGGGTTAAAATATTTGCTATCATGATATAATGATTTAATGCAACTGTAATATTAAGACTTTTATATACGGAAATTGGTTCACTTTCGCAATTTATTTAATCCGACTACTTTTAAGTAACAGGTTAATGCGTAAAGTCTTACATCTTCAGTACTGCTATTCTACCAATAAGTTGTGCGTTTGGTTTCCTTTAATTGTAGAATTCGTCCATCAAAGCTACTCATGCCGAGTAACGTATTGGGGTAAGCTTGGTCAAATTGGTAAATGTTGGCTTGGGCATCTCCCATCAAGGTAGGGTTCATCAGCAATTTAACCTCCCAGATAGGAAGGTTTTGCTCTTCCCTTGTGAGTTCTGCTGCCCGTACTTCTATTTCTACCTCTGCAATTCTTGGTTTTCGGGCATGGCTGCTGATCTCAGAGAGTAAAATTGGAGCTGAAAAAGAAAGCCCATCTTTAAATATTAGGCTCCTAAAGGTGTAAGGGAGTTGGTCTTCCATCAAAAAGGTATTTGCCGGAAGCATCTTTTGACCCATTCCTTCTCCATCAAAATAGGAGTTGTAAGTATACCTCAAGGAATCCCCTTTTCTGAGGAAAGTTTTAAAGGTATTCCCGCACCATTCCTGAGAAGAATGGGTCATTTTGTATGTCTCTGTAGGGGCTTGCCTTAGGGTGAAAACAGAGGTAAGGAAATGATAGGGATAGTTATCAGTGGGTATCCGGGCAAACATGTTCAATTTGATCACCTCGAATAAGTCATCCCGCGAGTAGTCATTCGTTTTAACTTGATTTTGTTCGTTGAAGGTTTCTTTGACCGTGACGAAGGTATAGTCAAAAGCCCTTGATTTGCCGTAAATCGACCTTCTGGCTGCATAGGTATTCACTTCGGCCTGCCCATCATCCCAAATGGAGTTACTTGCCCACTGAGGATCAAAGAATTTCTTCCAGGTAGGCGGTTCTGAAGTGCTAACCTCAGGTACAGGAATATCCTCTGGCGAAGGAGGCGAATAAGAGTTGCTACAAGAGTTGTACACCACCAAGGTAACGACCAAGGCTATAAAAGCAGTGAGAAAGCGTTTCATGGAATGAATAAGTATATCCTTGCAAACGAATTTTTGGGTAGGGTGTTTGGAAAATATTCCTCACTTTTAGCTAAATGCAAGGAGCTTCCCCATAGTGGAGATGGCATACGATCATGGCAATAAATGTCAGGATTGAATAAATCAGGGCTGCATAGTGTGCCCAGTCTCAGGATAGGCCATCATTTGCTACTGTATGGAAACATTGGGGTGCTTCCCCCCAGACATGTATGATAAAAAAGTTCAACATAGCGGGTATCTACAGCTAACAATCACATCAGGCTAATTTTGTATTAATTAACCTGATGGCAGTGTTTATTCCTGTTAGTTTTCCTTTCACTCCCGTTCTACCCGGTTTTATCTTTTCTGCTTCAACCCCGCTTCTTGGGCTTCGTACTTGTTGATTGTAACACCCATATGTAAATATTACCAACCATGAAAAATTACGTTGTTTTTTTCGCTGTATTGGCTTCCCTCAACATGGGAATAGCACAAACAGACGCTCCCAACGTGGAGTACAAAGTCATCACGATTGTGGAATCCATTGTTCCTGGCGGGCTTGGCCGCTCCCGCATGATCGAAAATAAAACAGATGTGGAGGCTGAGGACTTCACCACAGAACGAACCGATGGCAAGAAAAGCCAGCAAAATGAAGTTCGTAGAAGGGATGCCAAAGTAGATAAATTCAGTGAAACAAAATTGCTGAACTTTTACAGTTTGACAGGCCTTAACTTCCAAAACATCGCTTCTAATGACGCCCTTATTACTTCGAAGATAAATGAGATGGCAATGGCAGGTTGGACCTTGTCGTTCATTGCAACCGGCGTTGAAAGTGAAGCTGGTGGAGATGATGGACAAGGAATTTTCATCACCCGTCTGTTTTTTACCCGTCAGCGATAATCCGTTTGATGGCTAATTTTTCGCTGAAGCCTCCCATTGTTGCAAAGCATCTCTGACAGCCTGTTCGTCCAAGTCCAGGAAAGTAGCAATTTCGGGTAAGGTATGAGTGCCTTCGTGGTACAATTGCTCGATAACTTTTTTGTAATGAAGAACTTGCTCGTTCATTGAGATTTTTTCGGGGGGGTCATGTAGCGATTTTCCACAATGTGGACAGACAGTTAAGACAGGAAGGGCAACTGCTTTTCCCGTCTTTTTTTGCTGCTTACGGAACTCCTTCCGCTCTTCGACTTTTTCTAGAAAAGCAGCACTGATAATTCCGGTTGGTAAGGCTACCAATCCTATGCCCAGCAAGGCGATAACCCCACTCAGCAGCCTCCCCAGTGCAGTTATGGGATAAACGTCACCATATCCCACAGTTGTAAGGGTTGCCACCGCCCACCAAAGGGTAGACAGGATATCAGGAAAATTGTCTGGTTGGGCTTCCCCTTCCAGTGAATACATCAGGGCTGCAGCAAATAATAATAACAGGCTGGTGGCAAAAATGGTCATGGAGAGTTCTTCCCGCTTTTCCCGAATCACCTCCACGATTAGGGTAAAAGAGGTAATGTGTCGCTTTAGCTTTAGAATTCGGACGATTCTGAGCAGACGCAGCATCCGCATAAAGCGTAAATCCAGTACAAACGGCAAATAGAAGGGCAGGATGGACAACAGGTCTATCAGGCTCATGAACGAAAAAACGTGTTGGCGACCTGTCCGCCAGCGACTGTTGGGATGATAGTATACCACCATGGCCAGCCGGATAACATATTCAGCAGTGAACACCACTACCGAGAATACCTCAAAGGCGAAAAATGCATCTTTATTGGCCTCCCGAATTGAGGGAAAGGATTCAAGAACGATTAAGAACACGTTCAGGCAAATCAACACGATAATGCCCAGTTCAATTTCCGGGCGGAACTTATCATCTCGGTTGCGGCTACTGATTAAATCAAAAAATTGCGTAAGCATGGAGGACAGCTAGGGAGGTGTAAATGTCTTCAGGTGAGATAAGTAGTTGTTTTCCCTTTTTAATTGCAACCTCAGGAGGTATTTTATTGCAAGTTACCCCAGAAAGGATCGACAATAATTTATCGCTTAAAACGGTTTTTTGAGTATGGATACCGTCAAAAACAGCCCAATTTTTTTGACTCATCCTCAACATCTAAAAAGACATTTTACACAGACATGAAACGATCCGTTGTACTCCTCTCCCTGTGGATATGGGCCATCTGTTTATTTAGCCAGACAACTCCTGCAACCTATCCTGACCTCACCCTGGAAGTGTATCGAGCGGTGAACACCTACCGAAAATCCATCGGCTTGAATGCTCTTTCAATGAAAAAGGAGTTGAATGCGATAGCCTTGGAGCATTCCAATGACATGGCAAAGGGGCGCGTCCCGTTTTCTCATAACGGCTTTCAAGGGAGGGTAAATAAGGTGCGGAAATATGCAAAAATTCCTTATCGGGTGGCCGAAAACCTGTATGGGAACACCGCCCGATACCAATTGGCAACAACAGCTTTACGGGACTGGCTTAACAGCCCAGGACATGCAAAGAATATCAAGGGAAACTTCCTGTTTACAGGGATGGGAATAGCCCGTAGCAAAGAGGGAGAGTATTTCATTACCCAGATTTTTGTGGGGAAGAATTGATATTTGCTCCTTAAAAATGGAAATCCCCCAACGCATCTGTTGCAAGCTCAAAAAAATTGCTAGCTTCGGTACATGGATTTAGCCACCACTACCGAAAAAGTACAATACCTGGCCGGCAAGGCCGATGAACCCATTGGGTCTAGCGTCAAATTTGATCTGGGAGAAGCTGTCGTATTTTTGGATGGAACCGGTAATAGCAATACGGTTCACAACAAAGATGAAGCGGCTGACTGTACCGTGAGAATGAGCCACGAGG
>JBCDIQ010000075.1:0-17899 GCA_039024295.1 Bacteroidota bacterium
CCTGTGTCAATCAATAGCCCATCAACGAAGTACACATGGGAGAACAAAGAAGGCCGTCCGATAGGCAGGGAACCAGATTTGTAGCCGGTGATGGCTTCATGGATGAATGTTTGGGAGATTTTCACAAGTGGGTAGCAAATAAATGAGCATACGGTTAGACCATTTTTTGACTTGCCCTACTCAATACGAAATACCGGGTACCGCAGATGGCTTTTTTCATAATAAGGAGACCTCTTATAAATGAAATTCAGCTGTTGGTATTGATTGCCCGCAAAATCTTCATCTTCCTCCTTTTTTTGCTCAAAATCACGTTTCAGTTCTGGATCTTTCTTAAGGATACCAGCGGCCAGTTCCTCGAATAAATAGGCAGAAAAGTACTCCTTCTGCATCAGGATACCATCAAAATAGTTCCAACGGAAAAAGGAATCATCGGCCCTGGGTTCCAGCACATGAATCAGATAGGCAAGGACCCGCGCAGGTTGCCGGTTCAAGGGGATCAAATAGTCCCCTTTATAAAATTGGATTTCCTGCACCTCGTATCGCTCGTTGAGCTGGTTGTGGTAAAAGTGGCCTTCATAGGGCGCAGGGTAGTGTTTCACCTGTTCCAAGTAAGTAGCACGAACTTCCAGGATGGTATCTTTTTTTATGGGCTTTAGTACCACCTTGTTCATGCGAAGAAGTTCTGCTACGCGGTGATAAGTCTGAGGAAGTACATAAGCCTTGGGTTTGCGAACCTTGGTTACCGGACGATAGGCCTGCAGGTAGGGAATCTGCTTTCGATACGGCTTGGCTTGATCGTAGGCAACCACAGGAAACCCGGTTGCTGCGCCGGGCTTATTTGAGGCAGCATATCCCTCAAACCACACCTGATCTTTTTGGGTCGTATCCAGCTGCCACTGGATGACCATGCTGTCCTGTCGTGCGAAAGAAGTAGTGGCCTGCTCGATCACCGACTGCATTTCTGGTCCCTTTTCGGCCAGGTAATTTACGGAGGCCCACAAAAATGCTTCTGTAGCTGCTACACGATCTGCAAAAGGCTTCAGCATATGGGCCTCTGTCACAAGAGCAAAGGTCCTGAAATGTGCTGCATATCCGGTCGAGTACCGGGGATAATCGGCAAAACGCATTAGCCCTTGTTCTGGGGTGCTTTTCCAATTGTATACATAAGGACACATTAGCGTTTTACGTGCCTCCATTTTGCGATAAAGATCTGGAACCAGTTGCTCTTCCTGGTATTGGGCCATTTCATTGGGCAGGTTCTGGGGCAACGTGGCAATCAGGGTCATCGAAGCGGGATAATCAGCTCCATTGGTGGTGTGGGTATCAATGAACAGAACTGGCTTGAAGGTATGGAAAATTTCCGCAAATGCTTCAGTGTTCCTAGTGTCAGTTTTTATAAAATCCCGGTTGAGGTCCCGGTTTTGGGCATTTCCCCTGAATCCTTGCTCAAGAGGCCCTTGCTGATTGGCTCGGGTGCAGCAGCTTCTATTCAGGGTTCCTCCTACATTGTGATGGGGGCCGTTTGAGGATATCCTCGTCCTGGGCCCCCATCACAAACAGGTGTAAGGGCTTACCAATATCAGTTATGCCATATGTTTGAAGAGAGGTAAATTCGGGGTAATTCCTGGCGAGGGATTCAAAAAAAGCAACCGTTTCCTTATATGGTGAAGAAGCTTCTCCTTTGCTTTTTTCAAACGTGGTTTCAGGAATAGATTGGGCGTGAAGCGAAGTGAAATTTAGCGCCATAAAACAGGCAAAAATGACGCAATGTAGGCGAGGGATCATAAAAGAAGTAGGTGGAAAAAGATACGTGAGGGTTTCAGGACGTTTACCTCCCAACAACTTAAAGGCAGACTTATTATACTGAAAACCGTAAACAGCGCACTGTATACTGCTGTAAAGTTAGTCTTTTTCCCGAATCAACTGGCGAAGATCCTTTACCAGGTTGTACTTCAGGGATACCTGAAGTTGGGCATGCCCTCCGGGTACACCATAAACATTAAACCCGTAAGTGGTAAAGCCCATCCCGGGGAGGTAATAGTTGAGGACGTCATCCCTTGGCGGAGAATATCCCAATTGCAACCCGATGTCCAGGTGGACGCGCTTCATAATCTGGCTGACAAACCCAATGGTGAGGCTGCCGCCGACTTGGAGGCCGCTTATATCCTGAATGGAAGCTTCTCCGCTGCTATCAAATACAAACACCGTCTCGTCATACCAGGCCGTTACGACGTCAAACGCAATATATGGGTATTCGGTCGTAGAAGGGTCAAAGAATCTTCCACCAACAGATAGGAATGCGCCACGGTTGCGCAGACCGACATAGCGGTTGAGTGCGGCCACAAATGCACTCTCGGTGCTGTCACGATTTTGATAACGGAATCCGGTAGCTCCTTGAATGGAGAAGGTCCGGGTGAGTTGTTTTTCAGCCCTGATATCCAGGGTCCCCACCAGCAATGGGACGGTGTTTACCCCAACATAAAATTTCTTCTGTGCCTTGCTGATGAGCGGTAAGAACGCCATCAACAGGCAAATCAATCTAATTCTCATGTTTGATAGGATTTTTCCTGCCGGTAAAACAAAGCTAACAAAGTTTGAGCAGGATACAACCGGGTACCCAATAATCCCCCCGATTGAAATGTAAGCTTTGTGTGAAAATGTTTCTTAACTTCGGCTTCTATGTCGCCAATACTTACCTGGGGCCTCATATTTATCGCTTCTTTGGCGACATTGATCCTGTCTGCTGAGTACTTTATTCGTTCAGCCGAACGAATTGGTTTGGTGATGGGAATTCCCTCTTTCATTATAGGTGTGACGCTGGTTGCCTTGGGCACGTCACTTCCCGAATTGATAACTTCTGTGATCGCTGTGATGGAGGGCAGCGCAGAGATCGTCCCGGGCAACGTGGTGGGCTCCAACATTTCAAATATTTGTCTCATCATGGGCCTGATCGGAATTATGGCAAAGGATGTTTCCTTTGAATTTGAGCTCATGAAAGTTGATCTGCCCATGATGGTGGGGGCTACCTTTATCCTTGGCATTGGGTTCATGGACGGTGAATTTTCCCTCTTCGAAGGCATTATTTGCCTTACAGGCTTGGTGATTTATCTGGTATACTTTATCTCCTTAGGAGATAGTCGCGACAAAGAGAAGGAACTGGAAGTGCCAGAAGAAGCAAAAGCCAAGTTACGATGGCAAGACCCTGTGATCTTGCTGGTAACCATTGTAGGTATCTACTTTTCTGCTGATTACAACGTCACCTCAATTGTAAAAATTGCCGATATCCTACAAATCGGAACAGAATTTATTGCCCTCACTGCAGTATCCATTGGAACTTCTCTGCCAGAACTAATCGTAAGCATTTCTGCCGTCAGGAATGGTGCCACCGACATGGCAATCGGCAATGTACTAGGGTCTAACGTATTTAATACCTTCGCGGTAATGGGGATTCCCCGATTATTTGGAGAAATTCATATTCCAGATTCTATCATCACTGGCAGTTTACCTGTCCTCATCGGTGTCACCTTGCTCGCAGTATTCATCGTTCAAGATAAAGACATCAACCGTTGGGTAGGGCTGTTATTGGTCCTGATTTATATCCTGTTTTTGGGCAACCTAAGCCTGGCCTAATTGCGCTCCCTCTCTTCTATATATTGCTGATTTTTGAAACGAGGAATCTTTACTTCGTCTTTCACCACAAATGCTCCAGGAAAATATTGTTTCAACCGACTGTTGAACATCTGCGCGTCTCCCTTAGATAGGAAATCTCCCACCCTGACCCGGTAAGTAGGCGAAATGTAGAGCAAATAATTGCTATAGCCTGGAAACAGGGCCAGGAATTCTCCTTTGATTTTCTGCGCATTTTCTCTGGAAGAACCTGCGAAGATCTGAATCCTGTACCCTTCAGTAGTGGTTCTTTTACCCCCCAGCTCAATGTGTTTTTTTACAAACTGCTCCAGACGGGAATTTGCCTGAATGTAATACTTTTGGCCGGGGGTAAAATATCGCTCAACCGAAGCATAAGGGGGCACTTCTGCTACCACAACATTGGCAGGAATCTCAGGTAGTTGAAAAGTAACTTTTTGGCGGTAAGCAGAGACATCTTCTCGTTCGTACTTATAATAGGTAGATTGAGGCCCTTGGGCAAATAAGGCCCCTGCCACCAACCAAACCCCTGTTATCCAACTCAATACCTGTTTCATATGTGTTTATGTGTTTTTGGGTTCAACAATGAGGGTGGAAGCACCAATTCTGCTGGCTCCGGCTGCGACAAAGGCTTTGGCATCTTCATAAGTTCTGATACCACCGGAGGCTTTTATCCGCACATGATCTGGTAGGTAATCTCGCATCCAGGTAACCTTCTCCACCTCTGCTCCCACAGCTGCAAATCCTGTAGAAGTTTTGACAAAGTCTACGTTGGCAGTGATGCAAATATCGCAAATTGCCCCTATTTCCTCAAATGTCAGCAGTCCACTTTCAATGATGAGTTTAGAAATACCGCCTTCAGAACGGCAAATGTTGGCGAATAGGCTTATTTCTTGTTCCAATTCGGCCCAATTCCCCTCTCGCAACAGGCTTAAATTATTGACCATGTCCAACTCCTGGGCTCCAGCCTGAATAAGCGCCTGGGCTTCTGCCATCTTGGTTTCAGTCAGATGAAGGCCATGGGGAAATCCTACCACCGTGCAGCAGGCCGTCGAAGTGTCGGCCAGCATATGGGCCACGGCAGCAACATACATAGGAGACACACAAATAGCTGCCACCTCATGCCTGATCCCCTCCTCACATAGCTCCTGTACCTCGGACAAGGTCGCACCGGGCTTGAGTTGGGTATAATCCAGGTAGTGGGAAATTGGGGCGTAGGAAGATGAATTCATGTTCCAAAATACAGAATTTCTGGGGCCGAACAGGGGAATCCGGCAAGGATTGTGTACCTTGAAGCCTATTAATTTTCCAGGCGTGGTCTTATGAAGAACGTTTTAACCTTGCTACTCTTATGTTTTGGTGGAAGTTTGCTCATGGCACAGTCAGACTGCCGGCTTAAACCTGAAGACATCCAACCTGTAATTGCTGCTTTTAATCCCTTTTTTACAGACCACCATTGGAATTCACGAGATAAATTGGAGCGAGCTCGTCTGGATGAAGACCGCATCGTGGTGATCCGGCAGCGAGGGTGCATTCGCCATCACATCACGTTTACCCTTATTTTAAGAGACCGTGCCATTCGCCCCGGAACTGACTTTTGGATCAAGGAGACCCTGAGGATGATGTACGCCATCTATTTTGAGGATGCTCAATACGGCCTTTTTCAGGATGAATGGGAAAAGGTGTTTGCCGAAAAGTTCCAGCAATACGGTTTGGGGAATCAGTTTAATTTCCCACTCGGCACGCGAAATTTTGTGTGCCGTGCCATCTATGAACCCGGAAAAGGAGGGCAGGTGACGGTTGAATTGGTAAAATACCTTTTCAAGGAAACGGTCAAGCAACCGGGCATTCCCCCAGAGCAAGACGATGGCTGGTTCCGGGCAGCGAATTAGCGAGGGTGCTTGGCGATATGGTAGGGAGAAATGGAATTTATGTCCATAAGGATCAAGAAAAATTTGGGAATAAGTAATTTTTCTGATAATTAAGGTGCTTGTAAATCGGTTAAGCCCACCACCTATTGAGCATAAACCCTTACCCTATGAAAAGCATTTTTACCCTGATTGTTGGGGCTTTATTATTGGCGGGATTGGCAGGATGTGATTCCGACACAAAGTCTGATGAAAACTCCGAGGAAACCTCAGAAAAGCCAGTTGATGTATTCCCTGAGTTCTCACAGGCATTTACTTCTGTTGACACGGAAAGATCCGAAAGCTACGCATGCTCTTCTATGGAATACCCCAACGGAACTCCCCTGGACCACTCCTTCATGCAACAGCTATTCGGGGAAGTACTGCTAAAACAAGCCACTTATAAAGAGACTTACGATTATTATCCACTGGGTACATTTCCCTTCACAGCACGTCAAACGGGCTATCTATTAGGCGCATATGAAAGTGAAAGCTTTTACAGCAGCCACCTCTTTTTATACGATAGTACGCGAAATGCATTTACCCATACGCTTTCCCTTAATTATTTCATCGGCGAAGGAGCATTTGAAAGCAAACGCGAGGCCTGGCTTACGGATTTAAACGATGACGGTGTTACCGATGTGATGTACCGGGCGATGGAATCTTACACGCCAGAGGATGAATACTACGAGGGAGGATATAGCCGCGATACCTTGTACGCCCAGGTTTGGGATGGGGATGTTTTTTCGCCCTATTCCCTTGAGGATTACGAAGGGGCAAAGTTGGCGTTTGAAATCCCCATTGATACAGAATAACCAATCTGTTGTATGATTTATTTCCGGCTTGCAGGCCGCGTAGTGACAAGCCTCTTTTGCGTTTGGGGATGGGTACTGCTTACCATTCCAGTTCTGCATGCCCAGGCTGATCTCACTTATTACCTCCCGGAAGATGTCAGCTATGACCAAAGGGTTCCTACCCCAAAAGAGGTCATGGGGTACGAACCAGGGGAATGGCATGTGACCCACGACCAGTTGATCTCCTACCTGAAGGTTCTTGCTGAGCAATCCGAAAGGATTACCCTCAAAGAAATAGGCCGGACCCACGAAAACCGTCCCCTGGTTCACTTGTACATCAGCAAACCGGATCACATCAACCGATTGGAAGAAATCCGGGAAGAACACCTCAAACTGAGCGATCCTGATGTTTCAGCATACCAGAACATTGGGCAGATGCCAGCTGTCGCATGGCTCGGATTTAGCATTCATGGAAATGAGGCTTCAGGCAGCAATGCAGCCCTTGTGGTGGCGTATCACCTGGCGGCCGCTACGGGAGAAGCCATCGAAAATTTATTGGCAGAAACCGTCATTATCCTGGATCCCTGTTTCAATCCAGACGGACTCAACCGATTTACCAGTTGGGTAAATATGCACCGAAACCGAACACCTGTAATTGACCCCGTTAGCCGGGAATTCAATGAAGTATGGCCCGGCGGGCGCACCAACCATTACTGGTTTGACCTGAACAGAGACTGGTTGCCGGCACGTCATCCTGAAAGTCAGGCTCGGCTGCGGGAGTTTCACCGATGGAAACCCAACCTGCTTACTGACCACCACGAAATGGGCCGAAACAGCACGTTCTTCTTTCAACCGGGAGTTCCTTCGCGAAACAATCCCCTGACGCCTAAGCGCGTATTTGAGTTGACAAAAGACCTTGCAGCATTTCACGCCAAAGCATTGGACAAGATTGGCTCACTGTATTACACCGAAGAGCAGTTTGACGATTTTTACTACGGAAAGGGATCTACCTACCCCGACATCAATGGAGGGATAGGGATTTTATTCGAACAGGCTTCCTCCAGGGGGCATATTCAGGATTCGGACCATGGCCCTCTATCCTTCCCATTCACCATTCGAAACCAGGTGACAACGGCCCTTTCCTCCTTGGAAGGGGTGTATGAACTCCACGACGACCTGTTGGAGTACCAGCGAACGTTTTTTAAAGAGGCCATGCAAAATGCCCAATCGAGTGGAACCAAGGCATGGATCATAGGCGGGTTACAGGATAAGGTAAGGACGTTTGAATTGGCAAAGCTGATGTTACATCATGATATCAAGCTGTATCTGCCTACCCGTGAGGTCAAGCAGGGGGGAAAAGTATTCAGGCCGAACGATAGCTTTATCGTACCTGCGGACCAGCCTCAATTTCGGCTGATCCAAGCTATGCTGGAAGAGCGAACGACTTTTACTGACAGCATTTTTTATGACGTTTCTGCCTGGACCCTGCCATTGGCTTTTGGGGTTCCAATTGAGGCCATTTCTGGAAAAGGATTTGACCCTACCTTGAAAGGAATAGAACTCACTGCCCCACCGGTTATTTCTGGGAGGAATGTAGGCGGCAAAAGCGAATATGCATATGTCTTCTCCTGGCACAGCACCCTTGCCCCCAAAATGCTGTATGCCCTACAAAAGGAAGGAGTTATCTGCAAGGTGGCTACCAAACCCTTTTCTTTGAAGAATAAGACATTTCAGCCAGGCTCAATCCTGGTACCCCTGACTGCTCAACCCTTTCCTCCTTCGGAACTTTTCACTCGACTCAAAACACTCAGTGAGGCCTGTGGGGCAGATTTCTATTCGGTTGAAAGCGGATATGCATCATCAGGGCCATCCTTAGGAAGCAATAGTTTCAAAAAGCTCACGGCACCAGTTCCCCTCATGCTGGTAGGTTCAGGGGTCCGGGCGTATGATGCGGGGGAAATATGGTACTTGCTGGATCAGCAAGTGGAAGTTCCCCTCACCATGGTAGATGCGGACCGGTTCGCAAGAGTTTCTCTCCAATCCTACACCCACCTGATCATGGTAAGTGGCAGCTACCGTCGGCTTAGTTCTGCCCAGGTAGACAAAATCCAAGAATGGGTTTCCAGGGGAGGCACCCTGATTGCAATGCGTTCGGCTGTGCAGTGGTTGGCCAACCAAGGCTTTGGCGACATTGAAGTCCAAACTCCCCCTAGGCCTGACAGCATCGGCCTTCGCCCCTATGGAAAAGCAAGTGAAGATCGGGGCGCCAATGTGATTGGTGGAGCCATTTTTGAAAGTATGCTCGACCTTACCCATCCCCTGGCATATGGATACGAGTCTCCCCAGCTGTTTACCTTCAGAAATACGAGGCTGATCTTACCCGTAACCCAAAATCCCTACAACCATCCCGCAGTGTATGTACAATCTCCCCTTCGGGCAGGGTATGTCTCTGACAGGAACCTAGCGGCATTGCCGGGGAGCATTCCTGTGAGTGTCCGTACCCTTGGAAGAGGTCGGTTGGTACTCATGACAGATAATCCCTGCTTTCGGGCATTTTGGTTGGGAAGCCAGCGATTGTTTACCAATGCCCTGTTTTTCGGAGAAATGTTACGATAGGGAGATTTAACCTACCAATAACGCCCTGTGGTTTCAAATACAGGGATTTATTGATCTCCCGACTCTCAAATCCCTATTTTTAGGGATTGTATCCTACTGTTATTCTGTGGATGTTTGAAACGCAGCAATGTCTTACCCAAAAGATAATTTGTGCAACAGCCATCAAAGCGCATACATTGATCTAGTGTCCATTGCCGAAAACTGGTTTGGGAGAGACCGGCAAGGGTGATGGACCTTTTTTATATGCCAAGCGAAGCGGTTAGCCTTTCCCTCTAGATTCTTTGCCCCTATCCAAAATGATCGGTTGAGGTTTAGCAGTAGATTGTTCAATAGCTTTGAATGCAATTTCCTTTACCTGCAGGGAAGCATCGTCCGCCTTGTGGGTGAGCGCATCTATGCGGGTCTGCTGCTCAGAAACTTTCGATTGAAGACTTTCGATAGTGGCCGTTAATAATTGAATCTGGCTTTGTAAATCTTTCGTTTCGAGTATTAGGATAGGAATTCAATGTTACACATTTACCTATCAAAATGCTTATCTTCGTTTAAATCAAGTGCGCCATGAAGATCACGGAATTGAGTCAACTGGATTTAAACGGTACCTATACCTATGCGGATTACCTTACGTGGCATTTCAAAGAACGGATTGAACTATTGCGAGGCAGAATTACGCTAATGTCTCCGGCACCAGGTATGTATCACCAAAAGATATCTGGGAATTTGCACGGGATTTTGTGGAGCTTCTTGAGGAATCAGTCCTGTCAAGTTTTTTCTGCCCCCTTTGATGTACGTTTGCCAAGGGTTTCAAAGGGTTCTGAAGAAGTCATTTACACCGTCGTTCAGCCAGATATTAGCGTGATCTGTGATGAATCCAAGCTGGACGAACAAGGCTGTATAGGCGCACCGGATTTGGTGGTTGAAGTCTTGTGCCCGAGCAATTCTCGTAAGGAGATGAAAGATAAATTTGACCTGTATGAAGAAGCCGGTGTTCAGGAATATTGGTTGGTCGACCCCACCCATCGAAGCCTGACGCGATACGTAAGCAATTCAGAGGCAACCTTCATCGGCATGCGTCCTTTGACGGACGAAGATGTCTTCGTGACAGATTTATTTCCAGGGTTACAAGTAGACATGAAGGAGGTATTTGGGTAAAGATATTGCTATAAGACTCTCCCTAATTCACAAAAAATCCTACAAAAACTTCCATTTCCTCCCTTCTTTTCGTTACAAATACATATGGAACAGTTCCAGGACCAACAATCTTTATACGACCACCTGAATCGGTTTATGCCCATCGCGGCAGATGAACTCGAACAGGCCATGCCGTATTTTGAGTCGCGGGAATTGGAAAAAGGCGAATATCTCGTCAAAGCAGGTCAAGTCTGCCGGGAAATTGCCTTCATTGCCGAAGGCATGGTCCGCTCCTATTACGAAATCAACGGAAAGGAAGTCACCCGATTTGTGCTGCTGCGCCACCGTTTCGTAACGGCCCTGGCAAGTTGCACCTCCGGGCAGCCCAGCCGAGAATACATCCAGGCCATTGCTCCTTGCCGCCTGCTGGTCATCCCCTACCCTAAACTCCTCGAACTCTACGACCGCTTCCCCAACTGGAACCGCCTCGGTCGCCTCGTTGTGGAGCAAAGCCACGTAGAACTCGAAGAACGTATGCTCTCCCTACTTTCTCTCAATGCTGAAGAGCGTTATCAAGTCCTCAGCCTGGAACAACCGGAGTTGCTGCGCAATGTCCCGCTGCAGTACATTGCTTCCATTCTGGGGATTAAGCCAGAGACACTGAGCAGGATAAGAAGGAAATTGTTGGTGTGAGATCACGGGCCTTTGACTTCTCCCCCGCCCTCCCTACCTTTATTCCATGACCACGACATACGTTCACACGGCGTTGAAGCGGTTTTTGCGCTACGCCCAAATAGATACACAGTCAGATATTGCTTCGAAGACGATTCCTTCTACGATAAAGCAAAAAGACCTCGCCAAGGTGTTGGTGGAAGAACTCCATGAAATGGGGATTTCTGACGCGGAGATGGACGAATATGGTTATGTGTATGCCACTGTTCCGGCCAATACAGACAAGGAAGTGCCGGTGATCTGTTTTTGCTCGCATATGGACACCTCGCCGGATGCGAGTGGAACGGGGGTAAAGCCCATTGTGCATGAAAATTATACTGGAGGGGACATTGTCCTGCCGGACGATCCGAGTCAGGTGCTGAAACCCAGTGAGCACCCGGATTTGGGCAAGCAAATTGGCAGTGACATCATCACGGCGAGTGGTACAACCTTGCTGGGAGCGGATAACAAAGCGGGCCTGGCGGCCATCATGGATGCTGCGCATTTTCTGATGACGTATCCTGAGGTGAAGCATGGAAAGGTACGGTTGCTGTTTACCCCGGATGAGGAAATTGGCCGGGGAGCGGATAAGGTAGACATCGAAAAATTAGGAGCTGATTTTGGCTACACCATCGACGGGGAAACGCGGGGCTCATTAGAGGATGAAACCTTCTCCGCCGACGGAGGTCGTATGATCATTGAAGGACGTAGTGCCCACCCGGGATTTGCCAAAGGGCAAATGGAGAATGCGCTGAAAATCGCAGCGGAGATTGTGGCAAACCTGCCCAAGGATCGCCTTTCTCCCGAAAGCACAGAAGAAAAGGAAGGCTTTGTTCACCCGGTGAGCATGAACGGAACGGCCGAGCAAGCACAGATTGATTTTATCATCAGGGATTTTACCGATGAAAACCTGGCCGCACATACGGCTGAATTGCGTCAAATCATGAATGAGGTGCTGAAAGCTTATCCACGTTCGACCGGGCGACTAGAAATAATCGAACAGTATCGCAACATGAAAAAGGTCCTGGACCAACACCCTGAAGTAGTGGCAAATGCTGAGGAAGCGATCAGAAGGGCAGGTATTCAGGTGGTGAAGCGGAGCATTCGCGGAGGGACGGACGGCTCACGCCTCTCATATATGGGACTTCCCTGTCCGAACATTTTCGCAGGAGAGCATGCTTTTCATTCTAAATTGGAATGGGTATCCCGCCAGGACATGGAAGCTTCAGCTCGCACCATCATTGAGCTATGCAAGGTGTGGGAAGAACGGTCTTAGGTGCTCAATTTTAGAAAAGCAACACCCCGATACCCAGTCGCATATTGATGCCCCAGGTTACATCTGAACCTGGATCAGACTCGCTACGCAAGGCCGAACCATTGGTCAAGATGTGCCCATTGGCCCATCTTAAGTCCCGCACATATGCCTCTTCTCTTTCAGAATCAGTAGGAATGAGTCCAAACGACAATCCGGTGTTAAAATCCAGTACGAGGAAACTCCAGTAAATCAGCTGGATACCAGTTCCTACCTCAAACTGGTGGGTGGTCAGGTCTTCTATTTCAAATTCACCCGCGTATTGATCCAAATCGTCGAAATCACCACTAAAGAAACGGCCACTGCCGGAAGCCTTCCCATTTCTATACGTCAGAAATGTATATACTCCTTTTGGAGCCGAATACACCTTCTGACCATAAATTCGAAGGGTATATCCCACCGTTCGGGTGTTCATGAACAGGTCTTCTGAAGGGAAATTAAATGGCCTGTAACTCACATCATTAAATGAAACGGACAGGCTGAGGTTCCGGAGCAGCGCATATTCCGCTTCGAGGGTGTATCCATCTTTAAATAGCGGAATACTCAAATCAGTTTTCACAACAAGCCTTCTGCCCTGAAAGCCAGTAACCTGCCCATGAACCAATTGGCACCCCATCAGTAGGACAAGGAAAAGCACATGGAGGATTTTCATTTCTTTCGGATTTTTTTCAAGACAGCAAAACTGTCATAGGTGATAGAAGGAAGGTTGTGACGAGTAGGCTTGTCGCTGAAAGATCGAATCTCCCGATACACCACTTCTCCTGAAGTGACATCCACTACTGCAGTGTAAAAGACGGACTCAGCATTTACGTCGAATAAATAAATGAGCGTCGCAGGTGGAAAAACGCAGAGGAAAAGCCATACATAAGCTTCCGTAGGCCGTATTTCACTGTATACCCCATGAACGGCGAAATAGGGTGTACCATACACATTTGCCAAATGGCTCCACTGTGAACTGATGTTGGGAGCTTCTTCGAACACCCGATGAGTGGGAACCAATGCTTCCAGGCTGCTACTGCTTGGGCGTTTGATTTCTACTTCTTTCAGAAAATTAGACCCTAGGATTTGCGTCCGGAGGGGAAGCAATTCATTGAAATACAGGACGTCATCTGACGTCAGTGACTCTGCATCCAACAAAACCATTTCTATGCCTGCTCGCTTTGCACTTTGTGCCAGCACTTTGTTGAATACCTTTTCACTTTTATCACTGATCAGGTAGCGATTTTCTGCCCGTTTACGAACATCTGAGAGCCCTACGGAAGGCTCGATGCTCACGATTTTTTCCACCTTAGGGGCTTTAGAATTGTAGGCTTCACTTTTTTGAATGTTCATTGAACTGTTGCAAGCTGTCAAGCAAAAAAGGAATGGCAGCAACAACCATGAAATAAAGCGGAGGTTCATTTTAATTGTCTTTTAGCAAATTCCACATGAGCACCCTTTGGGAACCGGTCCACATACGCTCTGAAAGCCTCTTTGGAAGCCTTTTTTTGGTCCATTTGTCGAAGTAGGCGCCCTTTCAATATGAGAAGCTCATCCTCATCAGGAAATTGCTTCCCATAGTCTTCCAGCAAGTTGAGCACCATTTCCTGGGTTTGGTCCTGATCGAGGTAATCAAGGAAACAATACCAATGGTCAATGGCGGGCCCAGCGTACTCTCCTTCCTCAAGGTTACCAGAGCCTCCCCAATCATCGCGGTAATAAGCGTACCAATACAGGCTTTTTGCAGCCATGAGGTGGAGGTATTGGTTATTGGGAAACTCCCGCATGAGCACCAACGCTTCATATGCAGCCCGACGATAACTGAACACCCGATAGTAATACTGAACGGATTCAAAGCGAGTCAGCAGTTTGATGCGTTCAAATTTAGCAGCATCAAGTAGAAATTTTTGGCCGGGCCTGGGCTTGCGGGAGTCCAGTATCTCTTGAATTACCGCCACACGTTCTTTGATAGCTGGATGGGTACTAAGTAAGTAGGTCAAGTCTTCTTCCTCCTCAGCTATTTCTTCTTGGTCTGCTTCAGGTTCTTCCCCTGTTCCTTCTTCTGTTTCTTCTTCCTCCTCCTCTTCTTCTTCTTCAGCAGGCATTTCCTCTTCTTCCTCTTGATCTCCTTCTTCCTCGCCTTCTCCCTCTTCAATAAACCCAACGTTTTTCTTTTCTAGCTTAGCAGAACCTGAAACGGTAGAGTCTTGTGGGGATTCATCGTTATCTAACCCTGTGAGGTAGTAGGCTTTGGAGGTGGTCTTGGCTTCTTCACCAAATGCAACTTCCTCTTCCTCTTCAGGCTCTGTTTGGCAAATATCCAGGGAGTCAAAATCGAGTGAATCAATGCGAAATATAGAGGTCAGGTCTAAATTGACGGTGTTGGTGTCCTTTCCTACGGTCCGCAATAACTCTAGTGCACTGATGGCTTCCACAGGGTCATAGGGAGATGTTAACAACATCTCCATGCCATCTAAATCTGCTTCCAGTTCCCGCTCTCTGGAGTATTTCATGCTAGCCAACATCTGCTCCACTTCATCGTGTCGAAAAACGCCCTGCCGTTCAATGGATTTTTCATTTCGAAACTTCAAGAGGCTGTGCCTCCTGACATAATGGGTGATTTCGTGAGCCAGGATGAATGCAAGCTGGGCTTCAGAATCGAGGTATTTGATCAAGCCAATGTTGAAGAAAATACAGCCATTTCGCCAGGAGGAAGCATTGGGAAAGGTTGACCGAGTAACGAATATTTTCAGTTCCTGCTTGAGTTTTGGGTCATTTACGAGCAGAATCTGGGCCACTGAGTTTACATACTCTGTCAATTCATCGTTGTGGTACACAATTCCGCTTCTAAACAGGCGGTTTTGGGCGTAATTAGAAAGGGTAAAGTATTCCTTACTTTCTTTCCGACTGAGCTTCAACTGCTTTTTATCTCTTTCCTCCAGTTCTTTAAGGCTTAGGTCACGCGCACTCTGGCGAAATTCAATGGGAACGTCACCACTTAGCTTAATGGGGGTATAATTTTTGGAAAATTGTGCAAAGGAAGCGTTGGGCAGAGTCCAAGTTGCCAGCAACAGCAGCATCACTTGGCGGAAAGGAGTAATCGACACTGATAATTATTATGTTGTTTATGGTTCAAGGTACGCATTGAAGGTTGAAATCCCAATTCCGATTATTCCACAGCTTTTTCTATTTTTGTGCCACACCCTTGAAACATGAATTCTACTGTTACCGCTAGTGAAGCGATTTTCAATTTTGACCGTTGGGAAAGCAGATTGACCCAAGATCAGCAGGTTTACCAACGAGAAGAACCCTATCCCCACATTGTTCTGGAGAATTTTCTGGAAGGCTGGGCAGCACGGAAGGCCATGGAAAGCTTTCCCAACGTAAAGGATGAAGGCTGGATACATTATATCCATGTCAATGAGCGAAAACATGGCCTCAATAAAATGGACATGCTCCCTTCCTTCATCCAAGAAGTCATCCAAACCCTGAATTCAGCGGAATTTGTGGGATACCTCGAAAAGCTGACCGGCATACCCAAGCTGCTACCAGACCCCATGCTGGAAGGAGGCGGGTTACACCAAACCCAGCGAGGTGGTTTTCTTAATATCCATGCTGATTTTACGGTCCACCCCCACAAACGAAATTGGCGACGCCGGGTAAATGTCCTGGTGTACTTAAATGAACCCTGGGAAGAGGAATATGGCGGTAAATTGGAGCTTTGGACCCGTGACATGAAAAGTTGTGTGACCAAAATCAGCCCCATTTTTAACCGTTGCGTCGTCTTCAACACAGATGAGGATTCCTATCACGGACAACCCATCCCATTAGCTTGTCCTGAAGATATTAGCCGTAAGTCCATCGCCCTGTATTACTTCACAGAAGAGGCTGAAACCCCTCGTAAGCGTGCCACCAACTATAAAGCGCGCCCGGAAGATGGCCTAAAGTCGATTCTGATCTGGGCTGACAAACAAGCTATTGTGGTGTACAACTGGTTGAAAGGCAAGCTCGGCATCAATGATGACTTTGTGAGCAATATCCTCAAACGATTCAATAAATCCTGATTGCACTCTCCCCGCACCATTTCGATCCTGCTGGCCGGCCTGGGCGCGGCGTTTTTTATGCCGTTTCTGGGAGGCGTCCACTTATTCGATTGGGACGAAATCAATTTTGCCGAGTGCACCCGTGAGATGATGCTCATGGGCGACTACCTCCGTATTTATGTGGACTTCGAGCCCTTTTGGGAAAAGCCTCCTTTCTTTTTCTGGTTGCAGGCAATAGCTATGCACCTGTTTGGCGTTGGAGAATACGCTGCCCGATTTCCCAATGCCGTTTGTGGGGTTATAACGCTGGTCTTGCTGTTCAACCTGGGACGAAAGCTATACGATACCAGGTTTGGACTGCTATGGGCGGGTGCCTTCTTTGGTTCTATTTTGCCTCATTTGTATTTCAAATCGGGTATTATAGATCCATTTTTCAACCTGTTCATCTTCCTGGGGCTGTACCACCTCATTTTCTTTATCTGGAAAAAGGATGATTACGCCAACATCAAGCTTTCCCGGACTGCTGCCTACTACCTGTTCATGGCAGGGTTCTGGGTGGGAATGGGAATTTTGACCAAGGGGCAGGTGGCCTACCTCATTGTGTGTCTGTGCCTGGGCGTATATTGGATCATCCAACGGCTCCGGTTTTTCGTCACCCCCCTGCAGTTTATCGGCTTCACCCTGGCGGCTTCTCTGGTGACCCTGGTATGGTATGGCGTGGAGACTGCCACCCATGGTCCCTGGTTCATTATTGAATTTACCAAGTACCAATACCGACTCTTTGCTACGCCAGATGCCGGGCACAAAGGGTTCTTTGGCTACCATTTTGTGGTCTTGCTCCTTGGGTGCTTTCCCGCCTCCATTTTTGCCATTCGCAGCATGTTTCGTCAGCAACAGCAGTTTGAATACCAGCACGATTTTAAGCTGTGGATGCTCATCCTTTTTTGGGTAGTCCTGATCCTGTTTTCAATCGTGCAGTCAAAGATTGTCCACTACTCCTCCATGTGCTATTTGCCCCTTACCTTTTTGGCAACATTGGCCTTGCACAGGATTTGGACAGGAGAAGACGACCTGCGTCCAGCAATGAGGTATGGGCTGCTAGGGATTGGTGGGTTGATCGCCCTGGTGGTGGGGATAGCCCCGTTTGCAGGCATGAACCTAGGTCGTATTATTCCTTATGTCAAAGACCCTTTTGCCCAGGCAAATATGCAGGCAGAGGTCAACTGGACCGGGCTTGAGGGGCTAGCAGGCCTGTTTCTTTTGGGCGTAATTATCTTAGCCATCCGCTTTTTTAATCAAAAAAATATCCGACTGGCCAGCGGAACGCTATTTGGGGGAATGGGCGTATTCATCTTGCTTACGCTCGTGCTATTCATCGGAAAGATTGAGACCTATTCCCAACGAGCCGCGATTGAGTTTTTTGAGAGTCTTCAGGGTCAAGAGACTTATGTGACCACCAAGGGCTACAAAAGCTATGCGCACCTCTTTTATGCCCGAAAGCAACCTATTCTCAATCCAAACCGAAAGCCAGATAAGCCGCCTACGCTTTCAGAACTTCTCGGGGGATTAGAAGACTTCAAAAGCCCAGTAAAGTACAGCACCTCCATCAGTCAAGAGCGTTTGTTTGGGGGAGAAATCGACCGTCCGGTACACGTGGCGACCAAAGTGAATAAAGCCTACAAACTTGAAAAGTACCCCAAATTGGAGCTGCTATACGAAAAAATCGGCTTTGTCTTCTTTCGGCGTTTTCCTGAACCTTAATCC
>JBCDIQ010000076.1:0-17762 GCA_039024295.1 Bacteroidota bacterium
GGGTTCAGAAACTAGGAATCTACCTGCTTTGGGTTTGTATGCACTGGTAATCATGATGTTAAGAGCAGTTTTTTGAACTTTTTCTATGTGTGCTTCCCGTTGACCTCAAAAAGCTAGGGAATATTTTGTCAAGCCGCAAATGAATAAATAATTGTGTGGTAACATAAAAGGGAGGATGTTTGCATCAATCCGTTTGTGCCTTATGAAGGAAGTTGTCGATTAATCAACGTAGATGAAAAATAATTGGTTGAGTTACCTGTTGGTATGTCTGGCAGTTTCTTTTTGGGCAGGCAATTTTTTTTGGACCGTACCCGTCTTACAGCATGTAGCACCTTTGGAGGCAGCTAACCTTCGATATGGAATTGCAGGTGGACTATTGTTGCTGCTTGTGTTGTTTAGCCAACGGATTCCCTGGGATAGAATCAAGGCCAATTGGAAAGGCATTTTAGGGGTAGCCCTAAGTGGCATCATACTATTCAACTACACCTACTTCCGCGGCATGCAGGATACTTCTCCCATGAATGCCTCCCTCATCGTAGGGCTGAACCCCGTCACTACCCTGATCCTGAGTATTTGGATGCTTCAGGTGAGGCCTACCGTCCGACAAATCATCGGATCAATCATCAGTTTGGTGGGAGTATCAGTCGTAATTGTTCAGGGAAAATGGGAGAATCTTATTCATTTCAACCTTAATCCTGGTGATTTCTGGATTCTGGGCGCAAACGTGTGCTTTGCGATGAACCACGTACTGGTCAAAAAATACCTTTCTTCCCTCTCTCCTTTGATCATCACCCTGACCACCTCTCTCATAGGTTGGGTATTCTTTGTATTGGTGTCGGGGAGTTCCCTGGTGGCCAAGGAGCCCTCCACTTTTCCAGAATCTTTTTGGATTCCTATGCTGTGTATAGGTGCCTTAGGAACTACATTCGCCTATATTTTTTGGAACCGAGGGATTGTCCAGATCGGGCCGGATAAATCAGCTCTGTTCTTGAACCTGATTCCGGTACTTGCGGCCTGTTATTCAATTGTATTGGGTAAGCCCTTGACCATGGCTCAGATCATAGGCGGGCTATTGGTAATCATTGGGATATTGGTGGCGCAGAATCCACGGATTTACCGGCGTGAGAAATAAAGGACTTCCTGTATCCTTGGCGAGGGGGGATAACCCCATTACTACCCATCAAGAACCTAATACCGACTTGAAGTTCATGTGCCACAAATGAACTGACATCTACAGTAAATCTGGGTGTCGCTTCTCCAATTCTGGTCTTCTGAGTGAACTGATCTCTACAAACACTCCCCTGCGAGGGGGGATGGCTGGATATATAGCCTGAAAATGGATGCCATCAGGCACTTAGCTCCGAAGGAGCGTAATCTCGGTAGATAGATTTCATTCGGAAGATGAGCCCCAGCGGGGCGAAACCTTTCAAATAATTGGTATAAGTTCTCCTCCCTTCTGCGTAGCAATAGGATTCGAAACCCAACAAGCTTTTTCTCGCGTAAGCCCCCAAAACAAAAGCGCAGCAGATTTTTATCTGCTGCGCTTAATTCTACCTGAATAAGGTATCAGAAACTTACTCTACGCGAAGTTTCTTGGTCACGGTTTTGCCATCCACGGTGAGGTGAACGAAGTATAAGCCGCTGCTTACCTGGTTCAGGTTGATGCGTTCATTTACTTCTCCGGACACAATGCCCATATCCTTGCGGAAGACTTGCTGACCCTGTATCGAAACTACTTCAATGTCAAGGCTTGCAGCCTTTCTTAGGGAAAGGGCTACCTGGAAATCTCCTTTGGTAGGGTTAGGGAAGATATTCAAGCTGCCTGCATTGATCAGGTCTGCTGTGCTAGTAGCAATCACCACAACATCCTGACATAGCGTGTCTGATCGGCAATCAGTCACTGCTACCAAGCAAGCCGTGTAAGTCCCACTTGCTGCATAAGTATACACAGAGTCAGCACCCGTGTTTCCGTCACCGTAAAGGTAGAAGACGGAATCTTCTCCTGATGACTGGTTGCTGAAAACTACCGTAGTTGTGTCTGTGGTGAAAGTGAATGCCGCAACAGGTGGCACACAAGCTATGGTGATATCCTCACAGAAGGTGTCGTTTTCACACACAGTGCTTACAAACTGACAAACAGTGTAAGTACCTTCTGCTGAATAAGTGTGAGTCGTGTCCGTTCCACTGTTTCCATCGCCATAATCATAGGTAATGGTGGTGGCATAGATAGAAGAGGTGGTATCGGAAAAGGTTGCCACCAAGTCATCTGAAGTAGAGGTGAACCCGGCCGTAGGAGGCGTACAGGTTACGTTCAGCATCTGAGTAGTGGTGTCATTTCCACATTCGCCAAAGGCAATCAGGGTAACGGTGTACATGCCTGTTGCAGCATAAGTATGGAAGGTATCCGTGCTGATAGTACCATCCCCAAAGTCAAACAGAACGGAGTCTGCATTGGTGGAGGCATTGACAAAGGTTGCATCAAACTCGTTAGAGGTACCTGTGAATGCTGCTGTGGTAGCAGGGGTGATGGAATAAGTAGCCATGGTGCGATCGGAGGTACAAGCACTGGTGCTGTAGTGAACCGTACCGTTGAACATACGCCCGGCATTAGTACCCCCGAAAGAACTGCATAACCCTGTTCCTGTAACGATGCTCAAATCATTGTTTGAAAAGGTGAGGCTCCCATTGGTATAGCTTGCATCATACTCAACATATATGGCATAGGTAGAACCTCCTGGAATAAAAAGCGTTCCTGGAGAAACACGTACAGGTACTTCTGCACCAGCATTTGTAAAGGTCGTGGTGCCAATTAAGGTCCATAAGGAAGCGTTTGTTTCATTTCCTGCAAATGTACCATTAGGAATAGCCCACAAAGAAACCGTGTTACCTGTCGACTGTCTGGGAGTAATGGTCAGGCTATCTATTTGAATTGCTACATTGGCAGTGATATCAAACATATTTCCTCCTCCACATCCATTTCCACCAGTGAAAATAGTTGAGAGGCTGTCAACAGTTTCAGAATATCCCACATATACTGTATCTGGGCCAGTTACATTTTGTATGGTATAGGTGCTGCCAGTTGAAATCAGGTTACCACCCATCATTGCATCGTAAAAGTTATACCTGTCGCCACCCGATGGGGTAAACGTGACAGAGTCATTTTCACAAACGGTGGTTGGTGCCACTGATACAAGAGGAGGTAGGGCCCTGGCCCTTTCAAACGTAGCCCTAAGGGTGTCATTAGAAGCGTCTTGGTCGCCAACAAGGGAGGTATAGGCGGTAATGTTATAGGTACCACCAGCAATAGTATTGATGGTTCCCAGATTTAAAGTGTCAACCTCCCCAAATACAATGGGATCCGTGGAGGTAAAAGACAGCGTCGTGGTAACACCACCTGTTATATCTACTGTTACAGGCAATGATTGAATGGTTACGACTCCCAAGTTTTGAACCACCAATATAATGGCAGTATTAGAGTCTCCGCAGCCTCCAGCATCTGTCAAAAATTCAGTAATAAGGGCGTCGTTGTCATTTGGCGTATATTCATCCGCACCAATATCTACAGTTGTAGCGGGAGGAAGCGGACGGGTATCTCCGTCAATATCCATGGTAACCCCAACCGTATTGTCACCAACGTTATTGGCAACTGCTCCCAAGAGATGCAAATCATCTGGTGCAACAAAAATGGGATCCCCTTCAGCAGAGTTAACATTTAATCCAGGCTCACCCACCTGCCAGGCAGCAAGGTCGGCATACAAGGTTGGGCCATCATCAATCAGGTTGGCACTATTACCCAGGCTTACATATACGTTGAAGTCAATGTTTTCGTCCTCAGAGGCTTCTGCAGACTCGTAAGCAAAGTCATTATTAGTGGCAAAAACATTGTTTCGAATATCTAAGCTGTCAAAATCATTGAGATAAAAACCGGGTTCCCCATAACCTGTGTTGTGGAAAATATCTGTAAACTCGACATCGTCAAGGCTAAAAGCACGGTCAGTAAAGCTTCTTGCCATGTTGTTGATGATGCGGCCCCGGTCAACTGGGGTATCATCAAAATTACCGTCATTAACCGTGATACCAAAGTCTGGTACTACCACATCATTGCGCATGATGGTGAAATTTTGAAGATCATTAAGCGTAATCCCATCACCTGCAGTAGATCGTAAATCTCTAACAACATTGCCGATGACCCTCAGTGAGTCCTGGTCATCAACAAATATTCCCAAGTCATCTGTATTTGAGATAATATTATCGATAATCCAGTTGTTGGAGGCTCGCTGTGCACTTCTCTGTTCAAAACTAATCCCACGGTCTCCACCATTAATGATGTTGCCAATTACTTGGGTGAAGCTAGCATTTTCCCCTTCTGTAGAAACAATTACAGGGGAGGCTGTTGCTGCAACAGCGGCCACATCAACAGTAGCTGTGGGGCTCATGTTAAACACATTATTAGAAATGGTATTGAAGTTGGCAGTATCTGCTAACCGAACCCCCCAGGCGTCAACTGTACCCGTATTTTCAATGGTGAAATTGGTAATGGTGGTATAATCTGCCCCTAATAGAGCAAAAACAGCATTCGGAGCCATCCCATTGTGGGTAATCGTAACCGAGTCAGGATCAAGTCCATCAAATGTAATAGTATTAGTAGCCGAGACCCCTGAAACCTCGCCGATAACTACTCCACCGGCATATGTACCAGGGGCAAACTCAAACAAGACGGGCCCAGAAATGCCACACACACTCAAGGCTTCTTCAACCAGTTGTAAATCACGAAAGTCACCGGCAGCACCTCCGACGGTGTAAGTTCCGTTTAATGGTTGGCAGTAAATTAATGTTGAGGTGTCATTTGAAGTTACTGGGTCCATCACTCCATTAGGCATGGAGGTCCATGCACGGACGAAATTGAGGTTGGCCTGGAAATTAAACATTCCCAGGTTTACATTTTGTACAGAGCTAAAACTAGGGATCAGGGTTTGGTAGTTGAGGGCCTGTTGAACTGCCCCATTCACAGACCAGCCCACGAGGACGCTATCAAGGTCGTTCGCACTAAAATTTTCAAGGCTGACTTCAACAGCTTGCATACCTGTTACGAGTGGATTGGTAGGACTGGTAATAGCTGTTACTCCCGCATTGTTAGGTGGAATGGCCCGGAACGTTACATTATCAATGGCCATATCACTCTCGAAGTCAGGACCTGTAATTCCTCGGAAACGAACCTGGATCGTATCTCCTGCATAGGGCAAAAGGTTTACCACCTGTTGTTGCCACTGATTGAGGTCGTCTGTGAAGGAAGGTATAACGTCCAATATCCAAGTAGTACCAGTATCAGTACTTACATCTATATGCATGGTTCCCATATCACCTCCCCACATGTGATACCAAAATATCATCTGAGGAGCTGCTACATTACCAAAGTCTAGCAAGGGTGATATCAGGTGGGCAACCTTGTTGGGAAACCCTGTTCCATTGGTTGAAGCCTCTGTATACAGGTAATTTCCAGTACTTGTTCCTGGGTTATGATCAGTTGAAGGTCCAGTACTGCCAGAGCCAGTACCCCCAACGTCTACGGTCCAGTCTATGTCGTCGTCAGTTGCATTGACCCAGTCGGTGGAACCACTGCTAAGGTTACAAGGAGTACCTGCTCCTGTACCGCAAGTCGAGAAACTTTCGAAATCTTCGTTGTAAGGAAATGTGCTAATTAGTTGTGCATGAGCACCCATCCAGCAGAACGTCCATAACAACGTCAGAATGGTAATAGGTTTTTTCATAAGTGTACGTTAATTCAATCTTAAATGTATGGTTTGTCAATAGAACGGACTGAAAGGTAAAAAAGTAGGCATTAATGGTCGCATTAAAATTAAAAAAATTGCGAAAAAATATATTCCATTTATGAAATCACCTACTTATCCACTTACTTTTCCACATATATCCTATTTACTGTTGATAAGTTAGATGTAAGATTATGGACAGCATGGAGATTAACAAAAATAGTCGTATGTTGAATAAACCTGATTTATTTGGCTAAGCCGAATAATCTAAACGCTGCACAACCGCCTATGAGCAACCCTCCTTTTTCGATCCGGAAAGCCACCGGTGAACAAGAGGCATTCATAGAGGAAAAACTCCGTGAATCTCTTGCACGTGCCGGGGCTGACGAAACAACCATCGAACAAATCATCCGGGAAGTTGAGGACCACCTCTTCGAGGGCATTCCCACCAAAAACATCTACCGTACTGCCTTCAACCTGCTAAAGCGACGCTCCCGTGCCTCAGCAGCACGCTATAAGCTCAAACGGGCCATCATGGAACTTGGGCCTTCCGGCTATCCTTTTGAGCGGTACATCGGTGAACTCATGAAGTGCATGGGATATGTCGTAGAGGTGGGCGTGGTATTGCCCGGCCAATGCATTACCCATGAAGTAGATGTGTATGCCGAAAATCCAGATACAGGCCTCCGAATTGCGGTGGAATGTAAATTTGGCAATCGGGCAGATAAAAAAATCGATGTACGGGTGCCCCTTTACATCAATTCCCGATTCGAGGACCTAAAATACGTTTGGCTGCAAGATGAAGAACGCGTTGGGAAAGCCCATCAAGGTTGGATTGTGACCAATACTGCTTTTACGGAGGACGCCAAGAATTATGGAAAATGTGCTGGACTCAGGATGCTCAGTTGGGAGTACCCTGAAAACAACAGCCTGAAAGATCTCATTGATCGCCATAGCTTGTATCCGGTTACAAGTCTGACCGTCCTGACCAAAGCTGAAAAGAAGCGCATCCTTGACCGTGGCATCGTGCTGAGTTGCAGCCTGGCCAACAATGAAGCCTTGCTAAGGGATATTCGAGTGCCTAATTCTCGTCTGAAACGTGCCATGGCTGAAATTGACGAATTGTGTGAGGCATAAATCACCCAGTGGGGTGATGCATTAAGGCTGGCCTACTTGTTTATTGGAAGTGTGAAAAAAGCTGTAATAAATATTCTGAAAGGCGTGCTGATGGGGCTATTGTTATTTGGATTTCTAGCTGCCCAACCTTCTCCGTTTCAGCAGAAACAAGATTCTCTGACAAAGGTCTGGAAAAATACCAGCATGGATGATACCTCAAGGATGAATGCCCTGATGTATTATGCCTGGAATATAAGCGGTCGCTACCCGGACAGTACGTTAAAACTAGCTGAGAAGCTAGCCAATAAGGCTGGCGAAAACCCCGGCTATCGGTATTGGCAGGCCAAAGCTTGAGAATTAAAAGGAACCAGTTACAGACGTAAGCGGAATTTTGACCGATCCCTAAAGCTCTACGAGGAAGCTTACGCGATATATGAATCGCTCAATGATCAAAACAACCTTACCAATACCTTAAACCTGATTGGTTCTGGATATTTGGAGCAGGAGCTTTATGGAGCTGCCCTTGAAGTGTACTTCAAAGCGTTAAGTCTATCGGAGGCGAAAAGTACCAAAACCGTAGGGGACCTGTATCACAACATTGGGATGATCTATTTTAACCAAAAGCTGCACGATTCCGCCTTGGTGTATGCAAATAGGGCACTTGCCGTGCGAGAAGCCTCTGGCTACGAAGTGGGAAAGGGGATGTCCTACATGAATATTGGCAATGTGTACCAAGACCTGGGCAACCATGAACAAGCCCTAACATACTTTCAAAAAACCCTGGACATTTACAGTAAAACCGAGAACGACCTGTGGGCAGCCAATGTCTATGGCAACATGGGGAATACATTCCGGGATTCAGGGGATTATGAGGAAGCGATTAAAGCATACAGAGAAGCCGAAAAAAGGTTTGTAGAGATCGGCAATAAAGCTAGCCTCAGCAGGTTAAACTGGGCTATTGGCAATACTTACTACCTGTGGAAAAAACCGGATAAGGCAGAGCCTTTTTGTTTAAAGGCCGATAAATTGGCTTTGCAGATCAAGTCCAAAGAAAATCAGTTGCTAGCATGTGATTGCTTGTATGGAGTGTACAAAGACCTAGGGCAATTGGCAGAAGCGATGAAGTACGGAGAAAGATTTGTCCTGCTACAGGATTCCATTAGGCTCCAGTCGATCGCCAATCGCCTTGCCAATCAGGAAACAAAGTATGCCTACGAGAAAGAATTGCTGGCGGACAGCCTGGCATATGTTCAGCAGGCAGCAGCCCTGCAAAACGAAGTGAGGGAACAACAAACTCAGCGCAACATTGTCATAGGGGCATTGTTGGCAGGTGCTATTATCTTATTGTTAGTGTGGAGAAGCTACCGCCAAAACAAGCGAGCCAACGAAGAGTTGGAGAAGAAAAATCAGACCATTCGGTTGGCGTTGGAAGAGCGGGAAACCCTGCTAAAGGAAATCCACCACCGGGTCAAGAATAACCTGCAAGTGGTTTCATCTCTTTTAAGCCTGCAATCACGGGGACTACAAAATGATGAAGCCCAGCAGGCTCTGCAAGAAGGGCAAAACCGCGTCCGGGCCATGGCACTTATTCATCAAAATCTGTATCAGGAAGGCAATTTGGTGGGAGTGGATGTGCCTGCTTATGTGGGAAAGCTCGTCCAAACCCTGGTACAATCCTACAAAATAGATACCCAGCAGGTAGAAATAGACCTGGACATTTCTCCCATTACCCTGGATGTGGATACCTTAATTCCGCTGGGCCTAATCATCAATGAATTGGTGACCAATGCCTTGAAATATGCATTTAAAGAAGGTCAGCAAGGAAAACTCGTTGTAGGGATTGGGCAAACATCAGAGGCGTTGATTTTGTCGGTTAAGGACAACGGGCCTGGATTACCAGAAGGGTTTGACATGAAACAGGGAAGCTCCATGGGGTTCCGACTGGTGCAGGCGTTTTCCCGGAAAATGAAGGCTACCGTTGAAGTAAAAAATGAAGGGGGTGCCCTAATTGAATTAACAATTCCTCATCCCAAATCCCTGAAGGCATGAATCAGTTACGAATACTAGTTGTAGAAGACGACATCTTCATTGCGGAGGATATCTGCGAAACCCTGGAACAGATGGAGTATATCGTGGTGGGGCCTGCCTACAATGCAACCGATGCCATCGAATTGCTGGACAAAGAAAAGCTAGATTTGGCATTATTGGACATAAATTTGGGAGAAGGTGCAAATGGGATAAGCCTGGGCCACCTGATCCAGGAATCCTATCACCTGCCATTTATTTACCTGACCTCCTACGCCAATAAATCCACCCTGGAATCTGCCAAAAAGACCCGGCCCATGGGATATGTGGTCAAGCCCTTTCAGGTGGAAGATTTATTTGCTGCCATAGAAATTGCCCTGTACAATTATAGCCAGCGTTGGCAACCGGTTTCCTGGCAGCCTACCTTCCTTAACAAAAAGCTTAACACGGATTTTACCCCCAAGGAGTCCGAGATTCTTCAGGACATGTTTGAGGGGAAAACCAATGCCCAGTTGGCGGAAAAGCATTTTGTTAGCCCCAATACCATCAAAACCCATGTGAAGCGGATTTATGAAAAGCTGGAGGTGCACACTCGTTCTGAAGCGATTGCAAAGTTGAGGGCTGGGCTGGAGTAGGGGGAAGAAGAGGTTTGAGGTGTTAGCTGATAGGTTTTAGGGCGGTGAAGAGGTGTTAGGCATTAGGTTTTAGGAAAAGGGTTTAATTGATCATATTCGACACTTGAAATCATCCTCAGAGGTGATGGGTGTTAGCCACCAGCATAACAATTTTAGACGTGAAAAAAGCGGTATATAAACTATTGAATGGAGGGTTGATTGTTCTTCTGCTTACGGGGGGCCTATGGGCACAGTCCCCTGCCTACCAGCAGGAACATGATTCTTTGGTGAGTGTATGGAAAAACACTTCATTGGAAGATACTGCTCGCATGAATGCATTGGTGGAGCATGCCTGGAAAATGACTCATTTCAATCCTGACAGTACCCTGAAACTCACGAAAGTGCTGGATTCCATGTCAGGCGGAAACCCCGCTTACAGGAGGTGGCACGCAAAATCTCTGGATATGAAAGGGATTGTACACCTTACCAACCGAAAATTTGACCAGGCCCTAAAGCTGTTGGAACATTCACGTGATATCTACAAAGAGATAGGGGCAACCAATGACCTCTTTAAAACCCTCAACCTGATTGGAACCAATTTCCTCCAGTAAGAATTATTGGGTCCTGCACTGGAAAATTATTTTCAGGCATTACAACTCACCCGGGAAGAAGACACGAAGGCAAGGGGAGATTTGTATAACAATATGGCGATTATCTATTTCAATCAGCACCTACATGATTCCGCTTTGGTTTATCTCCAGCGAGCCCTTGCTTTGAGAGAGGCAACAGGAGATATATCCGGGATGGGCTCGACGTATATGGGGATAGGCAACGTCTACCAGGCTAAGGGAGACCATGAAGCAGCATTGAACTATTACCATAAAGCAATCCCAATCAATAAGAATATGGGAAGGGACGTTGGGAATGCCGCAGTGTATGCAAATATTGGCCACTCCTTACGAGACATGGGAGATTATGAAGGGGCCATTGAAGCGTTCAAGGAATCGGAAGAACGAAGTATAAAAATGGGGAGAAAAGCAGGCATCAGTAAGATCAACTGGTCGATAGGGAGTACGTACCTGGCGTGGGGATACTCGGAACAGGCGACATCCTACTGCCTGAAAGCAGATGAATTGGCCCAGGAGATCGGTTCCCTCCATACCCAGTTGGTTGCTTGCGACTGCCTGTTCAAATCATATGAAAAACAAGGAAAATACCGAGAGGCGTTTCAGTATAGCAAACGCCTGTTGTATATACAGGATTCTATCAGGCGCCAATCCATCGCCGATCGCTTGGCGGATCAGGAAACCAAATATGCGTATGAAAAGCAATTGCTGGCAGACAGCTTAACCTATGTGCAACAGGCCACAGAGTTACAAAACGAGGTAAAACAACAGCAGACCCAGCGCAACATTGTAATCGGGGCACTGCTCGCAGGTGCCATCATCCTGCTATTGCTTTGGAGAAGCTACCGCCAGAACAAGCGATCCAATAAAGAATTGGCCAAAAAGAACCGGACCATTCGTACGGCCCTGGAAGAGCGTGAAATGCTGCTGAAGGAAATCCACCATCGGGTCAAAAATAACCTTCAGGTAGTTTCGTCCCTCCTGAGCTTGCAATCGCGCGGGTTGCACAATGATGAAGCCCAGCAGGCCCTGCAAGAAGGCCAAAACCGGGTCCGGGCCATGGCCCTCATTCACCAAAACCTGTATCAAGAAGGAAATCTGGTGGGCGTAGACGTACCTGCTTATGTGGAGAAACTGGTGCAAACCCTGGTACAATCTTATAAAGTGGATACCCAGCAAGTGGAGATTCAGTTGAACATATCTCCCATCGCATTGGACGTAGATACCCTAATTCCTCTGGGGCTTATCCTAAACGAATTGGTGACCAATTCCTTGAAATACGCCTTTAAAGAAGGGCAGCAGGGAAAACTGACAGTGGGCATCAATCAAGTTGAACAAGAGTTGGTGGTGTCTGTCAAAGACAATGGGCCCGGCCTGCCGGAAGGAATGGAGATGAAGCCCGGAAGTTCCATGGGCTTCCGGTTGGTGCAGGCATTTTCCCGGAAAATGAAGGCTACCTTTGAAGCAAAAAATGAAGGGGGTGCACTGATTGAACTGAGAATTCCTCGGGCTAAGTCACTTGGGTCGTGAACCTACAGGTTCATCTATTCTTCCGCATAAAACTGAGCAATTTCCTCCAATTCGCTTTTGTATTCAATCCTGTTCACCCAATCAGAGGGAAATGAATCAATGCCGCAATGGGCACCCGCAAGCCCACCGGCAAGGCAAGCAATTGAATCGGAGTCACCCGCTGTTACCACTGCTCTCCTTAGAACCTTGACCGGATCATTGGGAAACAGCAGAAAACAGTACAGCGCGGTTGCAAATGTTTCTTCTGCAATCCAGCCTTCGCCTATCAGGATGCATGGATCGGTGTCTGCGTCTGGAGCCTCTAGGGCTTTCTGGACCTTTTGGAGAATCGCTTCTGTTTCGCCCCAACCGTAAGTGGTGAAGTCGACTTTGGTGTAAAAGGGTGGGCGATCCCAGATGTCTTTGAGGTAGGTAGCATGGTAAACATCCTTTTGCTGGGAGGTGTACTCCAACAGGAAGCTCAAGAGTTCTTCTGCAGGAAGTCCATTTATCAATTGTGCAATGGCAATTGCGGTAATCTCTGAAGCCGTTAATGCTGTAGGGTGGGCATGGGTGATGGCGGATTGAAACTGCGCAATGGCCCCAATCTGGCTTATGGGCACTCCTTTTGCTGTTAACAATCCCACTGGGATAACCCGCATATTGGCACCACATCCTTTTGAATTTTTGATGGTGGCTTCCTGCCAATCTTGTCCCTCCTCTAAATTTTCAATGGCGTCCAGGCACGTCATCCCTGGTGCTCGATTGTTCTCTGGATCGTTCAACCAGATGATGAAATGGGATATCAGGCTTTCTTGAAGTGAGGTTGGAGAATAGGCAGAAGAACTGCTTGCCATGACCGCCTTACCAACCGCAATGGCCATTTGGGTGTCATCCGTGACAAGGATAGGAGTGCCGGCTGGCGCCTGAGGGCCATTGGGAGGCCACTTTGCCAAAATTTCCGGCACTTTAAGGAATTCGGTTGGGTACCCAAAACCATCCCCAATGGCCATGCCGAATAAACTGCCCCTGATTTTATCTGATAACCTCATGGTCATATCTATCTTTTGTTCCTGTGAGTAATACCCTTCCACCTGTTGTTCTCGAATGAAATTAACAAAAATTCTGGGGTGGTTTACCTTCCGTATTCTGTTTGATAATGTGACAGATAATCCCTTTCCCAATTATTGAAAGTAGGTGTGCCATAGGTAATTCTTCTCCATATAGAGTTCTCTATCACAAGCCTTAAAATGAAGGATTCCAAGTCAGGAGAAATCCACATAAAATAATTTGGGGCTATCTTTTCCTCATTGCCTGTGAATAACTCTTTTCCCTCGGATGAAAATAGAAAATCTGATATCAGGATTCCCAATTCATCTTCATTCTTAAAATGCAGGTACCAAAAACAACAATATTGCTGATCGGAAAAGAAATGAACCAAAAACTCATTGGCGCTTCCAGGAAAAGGAATGATTTCATCGCTTACATCAAAAAAACATGCGGTTATGGAGCTATTCTCAATGGCATTTCTAAGCCCAGGATTAAGGAGAAGCGTCTCCAAGCTTTTTGGTACGTCTATTCCAAAAGGTATACAACTTTTTTGGAGCTTGGTGAAGCTTGATTGTAGGGTTTCCTCAGGGATAGTGGGTTCGAAGTTTCCATTTTCTGGTTTCAGCCATTTAAAATCTCCTGTTAGCTCGGTATTGGGAAGAGTTGGTAAGCTTTTATAAGGATAAAACTGATAAGTTCCCTGATCTGAATAATTAGACCTGTATCCTTTCAATTCATGATGGTACCACTCTTTTTTCATGGTTTTGAGAACATTTTTTAGGTCGGGGCTATTTCCTTTTCCTCACCAGTCGATAAACAAGGTATCCCACCCCAATTACCAATAGTGCCAAATAAAAATATGCCCCACTAGATACAGTAACGATATCCATAATGTGATGATGTGTTATGTTAACAATGAGCCCTTGTTTTTCGAACAACCTTTTTCCCAAATATACAGAGAATAGCTGTACCCATATCCCCAAAATAGTTCAAGATAACCTACCTATTTATCTTGGTAGCTTTTGTTGAATGTGCAGATGGAGGTAAATTCACGCTCCCTCAAATACCATAATAAATGAAACAACAAATTATCCTGATGCTGGTGGCCATTGCAGCCGGAGCGGTATTGCCTGTACAGGCTGGACTAAATGTCCAACTGGGAAAAGCATTTGATCATCCGATTTTTGCTGCCTTTGCTTCCTTCATAGTCGGGGCCGTGGCACTTTTGGTGTATTTATTTTTCCAAAAGTTCGAGCTATCTACGCTTTCCAATGTGAGAGAAGTGCCGGTCGCTGCGTGGCTGGGGGGAATCCTTGGGGCATTTTATGTTGTGGCAGTCATTATTCTGGCACCTAAATTGGGTGCTGCACTCACCTTTTCCCTCATCGTTGCAGGTCAGATGACCGTCTCCCTGGCCCTGGATCATTATGGGATGATGGGGATGCCAGTAAGCTCCATCAATTGGCAGCGTTTGCTAGGCGTAGCCCTTCTGATTGTCGGGGTGATCCTCATTCGTAAGTTTTAGGTACCCTTATCGTTTTTTGCTTTCCTCGACCTTTCGAATTTGTTGGACGTTCCTTTTCTCAATGAGGTTCATCTTGGCTATTACTTCCTCATTTGACTGACCAGTAGGAAAATACCAGTCCTTACTGGAAAAGTATTTTCTCAGGTAAGCGGATTTAAATGAGTATCCGTAGTCCGCAAAAATTTCATTTCTCATGATCCGCAATTCGTCTAAGGAATAAGCAGCCAAGTCAGGTTCATCCAAAAGCTTGAAGTAAGTGAAGGGATACGTTCTATAATCCTTTTCAGTGGAATCCTCACAGATGTTATAAAAAGAATTGGTTTCCGTTATGCCGTAGTATTCATATTGGAGAATGGTTTGGTGTTCTACATCGCTATCATGGAATGAATATCCCTCCTTGAATTCCATAAATCTCATATCATTTGTATCCGTTATCAAATAGGTCGTGTCTACGACTTCCCAAATGGTGGTCACTACTTCGATAATGGGTTCTGGATACAAAATCCTTCCTCTTACCATGCTGGAAGAACGGAACATTCCATCATGATCACAGCTCTCACTAATTACCATATTGGCCAAAATGCTGCCATCATACGAAAAATTGTAAATCCACTCTCTGCCGCAAACCCCGCTTTGCCCTTTCACCAAGGCCCAAATACCTGGGCGGTTCATTTCAATCCGCTCAATGTAATAATGTAACCCATCAAACATGAGGGGACCGTTAAAAATATCGTCCATTTCCTGTTTGGTTAGGGTTCCTCCTCGATTAATCCTTTTCTCAAACGTGGATTGCCCAATGAGGCTAGAACCAAGTGTAAGCCCCAAAACCAGGATAGATAAGACCTTCATGTTCCAACTTTTATGCAGGACGAGATGAGACCTCGGGTTAATTTTCCTCCAAGGTACTATTCTCTATACGTGGCTTGAGGGAGTCTATTATCCCGTAATATGGTACCCACCATCCACATGCCGAATTTCTCCGGTAACCCGCAGGCCAGGACGGAACAGGTGCACCACTTCATAGGCGAGGTCCATGGGCTGGGCATTTCCTAAGGGACTCATCTTATTTGAGGTTTCTACATCCGAAACTTCGAGGGTGGCATTTCCCGCTTTGCTGCCCATGTAGGGTGAGAATCGGATCACATTCACCCGGATTCCATGGGAACGGCCCAGTTCATCTGCTAACTCGATAGAGATTCGTTCAAGTGCTGCTTTCGCAATGCTGATGTTTCGGTAAGGGTGGAAGGTAACCTTTTCTGCCGCAATATAGCTCAGGGAGCAAATAGAAGAGCCGGGTTGTAACACACCGTGCTTCAGCAAATGATAGGTGAGCCGGACAAGGGAGTAGGCCGATACGTCCATGGTGTCGCAATACTCCTGCATGGATACCTCCAGCAAAGGCTTCACCTTTTTGTTTCGAATGGTTTTGTCCATGGCAATGGCATGCAACAACCCATGTAGCTTTACCCCCTCATCATTGAGTTTCTTCGCAAATGCCTCTATGTCTTCGTCAAGGGTGACATCCAGCACTTCAACCATGGTATCTCCCAGCTCTTCATGAACCGCTTGCTTGAAGTCCTGGAAGTTCTTTTCCAGAAATGCCTTTGATTTATCTGAAAGATGTGTGTGATGCGGGCTAACGCCCAGCCCCGTACAGACCACCTTGCCGCCTTGTCGGATGATTTCTTTGGCTGTATACATGGCCAGGGAATGGTTATCAGCAATACCCGTGATCAAAAAGGTTGTATTTGCAAGCATATTAATAGGTTTCTTTAGTCAAAATTAGAAAGGCTAATATTTATAGAGCGCAGTGCCCCACGTCCAACCTGCGCCAACGGCAGCGAATAACAGGAGGTCGCCCGCTTCCATTTTTTCCTGTTTCATGGTTTCATCCAGAATAATCGGTATGGTTCCACCAGAAGTATTCGCGTACCGGTCCTTATTGGTCTTTACCCGATCAAAGGGAAGGTTCACACGCCTTGCGACTTCCTGCAGGATTTTGATGCTGGGCTGGTGGGGAAGCATGTATTTTACCTCGTCAATGGTTCGGTTATTTTTGGTCAAAATTTCGGTAATACAAGCCGGCACAACTTCTACTGCGGTGTTGTACACTTCCCGTCCATTCATTTGAAAATAATGCTGCTTTCCATCAATGCTCGACTTGGAGGCAGGGATTTCGGACCCTCCGGCTGGAATGGTAAAATGCTCTTTACCCCTGCCATCCGTATGGAGGATAAAATCGAGGAACCCTTTGTCCTCTGTCGTAGCCGAAAGTAGAAGCGCGCCTGCGCCATCTCCAAAGAATACCGAATCCCTTCTTTCCCAGTCGGTGATATTCGAAAAAGTGTCAGCCCCAATCACGAGGACATGTTGATACATGCCGGATTGAATGTATTGAACCGCAGTGGCGGTGGCGAATAGGGCACCTGAGCATACAGCCGAGATGTCAAAAGCAACCGCCTTGTGAGCCCCCAACTTCTCTTGTACAAAGCAGGCACAAGAAGGCGCAAGCCTGTCGGCAGTAGCTGTCGCAAGGATAATCAGGTCAATGTCATCTGGAGACATACCTGCGTCATCCAGCGCAGCTTGACCTGCTTTATAAGCCAAGTCGCTGGTGGTTTCTCCTTGAGAAATCCTCCGCTCTTTTATGCCCAGATTTTCGTATATCCATTGATCCGAAGAACCAACTTTTTCAAAGAAACAGTTCTTAACGACATTTTTTGGAGCATATGAACCTGTTCCGCTTATATACGCCTTTTTCATAGAGGTTATTTACAGGGTTTTTTCACCCCATCCTGGTGATTGCAGCATTTTCCAATCTCCGACAAAACGGCCCTCAAGGGGTGATTAGCAGTCGAAAAAAGAAAAGGATATAAACCGATGGAGGGAGGTGGGGAATTGGGAGAATTGACTAATTAATGGCCGTTTCATGGTTTCCCATAATAATGGTACCGCACAAAATGGTCTTGCCATCAGGAAGGTTGTTTTCTTCAATTTGCAGGGAAGAAGGAGAAAAATGGGCAATGTCAGAGAGGAGGAATGAAGCAGTTGCAGGCATATGGACGATTATTCGAAAAACAGATAAAATAAGGACTGTTTTCATGCTGATGCCCTTTCATATTCCGGACAAGAATATGATAAACAGGCAGTTAGAGATAATCCTTATACTCTTGGCTACTAGGGGAATATAAGGAATAAAACTTCCAAATGTTAGTCGACATTGCGTGGTTGAACATCAAATAAACCGAAAAACTTTTTCGATTGCAATTAATCCATCACTTTTTAGGAAAGAGATATTTTGGGTTTGGGTTATAAAAAATGGTGCTTGAGAAGAATAGGTGGCATTCCTCATGGAAAAACAATGTAGCAGCTCTACCCTTCACAATCTGTTCTTAGAATACATCCGTAATTAGATGGACAAATCCATGGTAGGGGACTTTCGAATATCAGGGTCCCCTTTTCAAAGATTAGCACGTTGTTCTCAATGCTAATTGGAAGCTCCTGTGGCAAGTCGACCATGTACATAAAC
>JBCDIQ010000077.1:0-17611 GCA_039024295.1 Bacteroidota bacterium
AGCAAGCAAAGCTGGAACAGGTTTGTTTAGCAGGAGGTTGGCTGCTCTTAAAGCCGACCTTTGCATGGTAAATAACAGATGAGAAAGAAAAAATAGGCTGAAAATCAATCTATTGTATTCAAGATGGAACTGTGGGTGAACGGATTTCGTAAATATACTTGGCAATTATTATCTTAAGTCAGAGTAAACAGCGGTAAAAATGAATACGATAAAAAAGATAAGGTCAGATATTTTCGAGATTCTCATACAAGTTGAGGACATCGAGACCTTGAAGGTGATCCGACAAGAACTTGAGGTAATTTATAATAAGGTATATAAAAAGGAAGAAGAAAAACTTCCACCGGCCTTCATGGAAGGAGTTAAGGGAATAAGGGAGGCTGTAACCCTAGAGCAATTGAGAGAAGAACAGACTTACAGTCCTTGCACATACGAGGAATTCCGGACAGAGGCAGATGCTATAGATTGGGGGGATGTGACATTAGATGAGCTACTTGAAGCGATAAAATAAAAAGAAGTGGACTATTTATTGGATACTAATGTGCTGATCATTTATAGCCGTAGTGTGGATATCGCTAAACGTATTGAAAGAGACCATCAATTGTTCGGCGGCAGAAACGATCTCGCTGTTTCTGTAGTCACCATCGGCGAAATTAATTCATTGATCGCCCAATACGATTATGGGAAAAGAAGGAGGGAAAGTATCCAAAAAATGCTCGAAAAAGTACTTGAGATAGATATTAACATTCGTAAGATTCTGGATTTGTATGGTCAGATAGATTCGTACAGCCAGGGTAAATTAAAAAATAAGAAAGGAAATTTCACATCTAGAAATATGGGTAAGAACGATTTATGGATTGCAGCAACCGCCAGTGCATTTGATATGGTTTTAGTTACCACCGATCAGGATTTTGACCATCTTGATGGTGAATTTATCAAGCTTAAATATATTGACATTGAAAAATATAGAAAATGAAAATGAATTAACAGCAGCTAACATAGTGCATACGGCCATACCTCCCGAAGGTCGGCACGGCGCATGAATGAGACCGTTATATGAAAATTAAGAAATGACCCTTATTAAATAAATGCCGTATATTTTTAAATAAGACCATGACAGTAAGCAAAGTAGATGGCGAAATAATTATTAAACTTTCCTCTGATATCCAGTCGGAGTAAATTAAGTGATTATTAAATTATTTGAAATACAAAGAAATAGCAACTAATAGTAAGGCAAGTCAGGAAGATGCTGATCAACTTGCCAAAGAAGTCAACCAAAGTTGGTGGGAGCAGAATAAGAATCGCTTTTTGCCAGAAGAATGAGAATAATTGTAGATAGCAACATCATCTTCAGCGCGATGCTCAATACCAATAGCTTGATTGGAGATATACTCCTGAATTCACAATCTACCTTTGATTTTATCTCTTGTGATTACCTCAAAACCGAACTTGCCAACCACAAGGCAAGAATCCTGGAAATTAGTGGTTACAGCAAACAAGCATACACAGAGCTTGAATATATCCTTTTGGAGCAAGTTAGCTTCCTTTCAGAAGCTTTGATTCCTTTTGAACATTGGAAGGCCGCTGCTGAATTGGTTCGTGAAGTAGATATAGATGACATTGCTTTGGTTGCCTTGAGCCTATTTATGGGTGTTGTCGGCCTACAGATAGCGATCTCAGCAAGCATAATCTGGTGCTGTCAGTAAAAAGTTGGAGTGATTACCAATATTTGGTATATTCAAGTAAACTTTCATCAATGAAAAATACCTCAATCTCACTCGGTGAATACTTTGATCAATTTGTGCAAGCCCAGGTATCTGCTGGAAGGTATAAGAATGTAAGTGAAGTAATTCGTGCAGGGCTACGGCTGCTAGAAAATGAAGAAAATAAAGCCATTGCTTTAAAAAATGCCATCCAAGAAGGGATTGATAGTGGCATTGCCCATGATTTTGACCCTGACAAACACCTTCAAGGTCTCAAAGCAAGTCGAAGAAAGAATGGCTGAGTACAAACTGACCAATAAAGCCGTTGAAGACTTATCTCATATTTGGGGCTACACATATGAATATTGGTCTGAAAAACAAGCAGATACATACTACAGCTTTTTGCTAGCATGCTGTCAAGAGATAGCAGCTAATCCGGATTCAGGGAAAAACACGAAGGAATAAGCCCAACTTTATTTGGATTCAAGGCAAATCGCCACATTATCTTCTATCGTAAATCAGTGGACAAACCGATTGAAATAACGAGGATTTTGCACGAACGAATGGACTTGAAAAGCAGAATAGAGGAGTAATAAAGCGGGTATAAACTGTTTTACGGTAACAACAGTTTCTACTATCAAAGTCATAAAACGATCTTACCCCCATGAAAGTCTGTTCCTTCCTTCCCGCTTCTACAGAAATCATCTACCAACTAGGACTGGAGCAGTACCTTGCAGGAGTGACCTTTGAATGTCCATCAAACAAAGCCAAAGTGGTGCGATCTCCTTTGGAAGGGAACACCTACAGCAGTGCGGAAATTGACAAAATTGTAGCGGCTTCCAAAGCAGAAGGAAAAAGCCTGTACTACATTGACGAGGAACTGCTCCAAGAGATTTCCCCGGACATCATCTTTACCCAGGATGTATGTGAGGTCTGTCAGATAGATACGGCCTATGTGCAGCGGGCAGTTCATAAGCTCGAAAAGAAGCCCCTCATCGTTCCGTTATTACCGAAGAAGCTGGGGGATGTGTATGAGAATATCCTGACCATTGCTCAGGCCATGAACCAAGAGACAGCAGCTCATCGCCTGTTGGCCACTTTAAGAGATAGGACCCATGCGGTGGTAGATATGCTCCGATCCCATCAAGCATCGATGCGAAGGGTCTCACTAATCGAGTGGATGGACCCCATTTATAATTGCGGCCATTGGATTCCCGATCAGATTGCCCAAGCAGGTGGGGTGGATATGCTGTCCAACCCTGCTGGCTATTCCATCAGAATCCCCTGGGAAAAAATCACCCAATATGACCCGGAGGTATTGGTGATTGCCCCCTGCGGGATGCCACCTGAAAGGGCAGTGAGCGAAATATCCGTTTTGCAGCAAAAGCTCGGCTGGCAAGGGCTGCAAGCGGTAAAGAATGATGAAGTCTATATCGTGGACAGCGACCTCTTCACCTGCCCAAGTACCACATTGGTAGATGGGATCGAACTGCTGGCTTTGTTGTTTCATCCAGCAATTTTTGGTGCTTTTCGGGAAAAGTTCATCAACTCATTTATCCAGGTAACTTCCCCCATAAATGCCTAAGCGCAAAACCTTCTTCAATTGGAGTACAGGAAAAGATGCTGCTTTGGCCTTGCATTACCTGTTGGAAGACAGCGAATATAGCGTGGAATACCTGCTTACGACCATAAATGCCCATTACAATCGGGTGACCATGCATGGGTTGAGGGCTGAGTTTTTGCAGCAGCAACTACAGGCCATTGGCACTCCAGGTGGGGTAGTGGGCCTGCCAGCAAATCCTGCTAACGACACCTACGAGCAGCGAATGGGGGAGAAGATACAGCAGCTAAGGAAAGACGGATTTGAATATGCCGCCTTTGGGGATATATTTTTGGAAGACCTGAAGCAGTACCGGGAAGCGCAATTGTTACCGCTTCACGTGAAACCGCTGTTTCCCCTTTGGAAAAAAGATACCCGATATTTGATTCAAGAATTCATTGACCTGGGATTTAAGGCGGTTGTGGTGTGCGGAAATGCAGCTTTACTCGATGAATCTTTTGCGGGTAGGGAAATAGATGAAGATTTTATTCGTGATTTGCCGGATAATGTCGATCCTTGTGGGGAAAATGGAGAGTTTCATACGTTTTGCTATGATGCCCCATATTTCCATCAGCCGATCCCGTTTACGCTGGGAGAAACAGTGCTCAAAGAATACCAGCACGGTGAAGTAAAGACCGGCTTTTGGTTTCGCGATTTATTGCCACAGGTTATCCATGATCGAACAGGTCAAATATAAAATAGACAATAAAACAAAGCCGCTCGGCGCATTGGGCAGGCTGGAAGACATTGCCACCCAGGTGTGCCTCGCGCAACAAACCCTGATCCCGACCCTCGAACACCCCACCATGTTGGTGTTTGCAGCAGATCACGGCATTGCGAGCAGTGGGGTAAGCGCATATCCCTCGGAAGTAACTGCTCAGATGGTCGCTAATTTTTTGCAAGGCGGAGCCGCCATCAATGTGCTGTGCAAGCAACATGGCATTGACCTGAAAATAGTAGATGCGGGGGTCAACCAGGAGGTTGAAAAGCACAAAAACCTGATAGATGCCAAGGTTGGGAAGGGCACCAATAGTTTTTTAGCAGGCAATGCCATGTCAGAGGCTGCGTTGGAAACCTGCTTTGACAAGGCCGAAACCATCATCGAATCTGTACATCTTGAGGGCTGTAACGTAGTGGGGTTTGGAGAAATGGGCATTGGAAATACCTCCTCCGCCAGCTTACTGATGAGCGTACTGTGTAACATTCCCATTGAGCAATGTGTAGGACGTGGGACCGGACTGAATGATGAGCAGCTTGCACATAAATTATCGGTACTGAACCAGGCACTAGAAAACCATCCAACACCTGGTAATGCCCGACAGGCATTGGTCCAGTTTGGCGGATTTGAAATAGCTCAAGTCTGTGCCGGTATGCTGGCTGCATTCAAAAAAAATATGCTCATCCTGGTGGATGGGTTTATCGCTACTGCGGCCTACCTTTGTGCTTGCACCATCAACCCGGCAATAAAAGGAAATGCCCTGTTTTGTCACCAGAGCGATGAACAAGGGCATAAATTGATGCTGGAGTTTCTGGATGCATCGCCGATCCTTAACCTGGGCATGCGCCTAGGTGAGGGAACAGGCTGTGCGGTTGCTTATCCCATCATAGAAAGTGCGGTCCGATTTGTAAACGAGATGGCGAGTTTTGAACATGCCGGTGTATCCCAACAGACATGAGAACAGAAATACGGATATTTTTTACCGCCCTCATGTTTTATACCCGAATTCCCTGCCCCAGCTGGGTGGATCATTCGGAGGAATACATCAATAAGGCCACCCGCTATTTCCCACTTATTGGCTGGATCGTGGGCGGAGGGGCAGCATTGACCATCTACGCCTGTAGTTTCATGTTTCCGGCTCCTATTTGTGTCGTCCTGTCTTTAGTGGCCAGCGTATTGCTCACAGGAGCTTTTCATGAAGATGGATTTGCTGACGTATGTGACGGATTCGGCGGGGGATGGAGCAAAACTCAGATATTGAGCATCATGAAAGACAGCAGGGTAGGGACGTATGCCGTAGCAGGTCTAGTCCTGTTATTTGCCCTGAAAATCTTTACCCTGGTTGCCCTGGTCCAATTAGACCTTTGGTTCTGCCTAAAGGCACTTGTGTTGGCCCATGTGCTTAGCCGATGGAGTGCCGCCACCATCATCTACACCCATGACTATTCCCGAGAAGATGGCACCAGCAAAATAAAGCCCATCGCCAAGAAATTGACGGCTTCCAACCTGTTGATAGGAAGTATCTGGGTGATTCCCTGTTTGATCTGGTTCCAATCTTGGTGGATATTCCTCGTATTTATCCCCATTTATGCCATGAAAATGTACCTGGCCCGGTACTTTCAGAAGTGGATCGACGGCTATACAGGGGACTGCCTCGGGGCCACGCAGCAAATCAATGAAATGGTCACCCTCCTATTTTGCCTCGGCTTATGGAAGTTTATCTAGTGCGCCATACCACCCCCAAGATTGACAAAGGCATTTGCTATGGCCAGACGGACCTTGAACCCGATCAAGATTTATTTGAACAAGAGCTTCGCAAAATTCGTCATCAGCTTCCTCAAGATATTGAACAAGTGTATTCCAGCCCGTTGGTTCGCTGTGAACAGCTTGCACAGCAGCTTTCCGATGAGGTATCGTTGGACCCAAGGCTCATGGAACTCGACTTTGGTCATTGGGAACATAAACGGTGGAGTGAGATAGAGGCATCCGAGTTGTCCTCCTGGATGGAAGATTTTGTAAACGTACAAGCAGGAAAAGGAGAATCTTATCTAGATTTGCACAACAGAACATGTGCATTTGTCAAAGACCTGATGGTATCAGGCCATCAAAAAGTTGTCGTTGTGACCCATGCGGGTAATATGAGGAGCTTTATCAGCTACGTGCTGGCTTTGCCCCTGGAAAATTCTTTTCGAATACAGCTTACCTATGGCACCGTGGTACGTATTACCTTAGGGAAAAACCCTTTTGAGCACATGCTACATTTAACCCCGCACTTTTAATGCCTAAGCACGAAGAAAAACATTGCCCTCGCTGTGGAACCTTATTTGAGTGTAAAGTTGGTTCCATTTTGCTGTGTCAGTGTACCACCGTCACCCTAAATGAAGCAGAACGGGAATATTTGCGTGAAAAATTTGATGATTGTCTGTGTGCAAATTGCATGAGGGAGCTGAAGGAAGAGTATCAAGCTCAGCAATTGCATGCTCGAAGATAAATCCTAGAGATCATCAGATTTCATTTGACCACATACGCCAACAACATTTTTTCAAGTAAACAACGATAAGGTGAGCACCCATTCTAACCAAAAGTCAGCCGATCCAACTACCAAGATTCCAGTCGTTATCCTAAACGGATTCCTGGGTTCGGGCAAAACGACCATGTTGAGGAGCCTGCTTGTTCAATCCAGCAAGAAGAAATTGTCTGTATGCGTCATTGTGAATGACATGAGTGAGCTTGATGTAGATGGGGAATTGATCGCGAACACAGACATAGTTGGAAAGGGCGACCATAACTTCGAGTCTATTCATTCCTGTGTGCTGAGCAGCAAAAAAGGCATAGAAAAACTCCATGAGGCACTTACGGGTATGCTTGCCAAGCAGCAACCAGATTTGGTTCTCATTGAGACTTCCGGGAGTTGTCATCCCATGCCACTCGTGCAGTATTTTAAGGCAAAGTCCAACTTCAAGCTAACTGGCGTACTCACCCTTGCCGACAGCGTAATGATTGCCCAGGATTATGAGTACGGCCGACAATTGGTGCCTCAGATGAAGTATAATGTGCAGCATCAAAAGCGAGACACAACTAATTTACTGGTGGAGCAAATCATGTTTTCCAGCCACCTGATTTTGACGAAAGGTGACCGGGTTGGAGATGAAGGACTTCAACGCATCGCAAAATCTATGCAGCCGCTCAATCCCTATGTGAATGTTTTTTCTGTGCTCTGGGGAAACCTCTCCATTGATGATGTACTGGCCATGCCCGAATACAACTATTTCCGGGTAGGCCAATTAATCGAGGAACTAATCCCCGTTCTGGAACTGGAATCTCATGATGAACGGCCCTACAACCTGGCAACCCGGGTCATCAAGGACGAACGTCCATTTCATCCCCAGCGGTTATGGGAAACCTGCCATCAGTACCTGGATCAGCGGATTTATCGAAGTAAAGGCTTCTTTTGGCTGGCTACCCGCGACAAAATATCCCTGCTGTGGAACCAAGCTGCCGGAAGCATCAACCTGGAATTGGTCGGATACTGGCGCTCGGGCGTGGTGGAGGAAGAAGACAGCGGCCTCCTTGAAATGGAAATACGAATCCTAAAAGAAAGGCTCGCCAAAGAGTCGGGCCGCTTTGGGGACCGGCACTGTCACCTGACCGTTATTGGAGACAAAGGCCAGGTTGATTCATTTACAGAAGCACTCAGAAGTTGCTTTCTCACCGAGGAGGAAATACAGTATTGGCAAGCTGGCGGGGAATTTCCTGATCCCTGGCCCAATAACATGGTCAAGCTGTCGAACTGATTTTCTTGTAGGCTAAGGATAGCGGTAATCTTTTCTGTTAATTTTATGTATCATACACGGAAATGTCTGTGTTTACATTAGTTAATATAACATCCCACCCAATACGGACTTTCGATGTCACAAACATTTCGCCAACTCCTCAAGCAACTCATTGACGTTCCTGACGAAACCATAGATGTGTTTGAAGGATATGGGGTCAAAAAATCAGCCCATAAAAATGAGATGGTTTTTGCGGCAGATTCTGCTCCATTCAGTAAGCTCTTTTTTCTTGAAAAGGGCCTTCTCAGGGCTTACAGAATAATTGACGGCGAGGACATTTCTTTTTATTTCTTCACCCCAGGGGAATTTGCCGTTGACTACGAGAGTTATTTACGTGAATCCACAAGCCAGCTATTTTTTGAAGCAGTATTAGATTCAGCATACTTGGAGTTTGATAAAGCAGACATCAATTTTTTATATCAAGAATATCCTAAATTTGAACGAGTGGGCAGACTGATGGCTGAAAAAGCGTATCTGAGTGCCACAGAACGAGTAAAGCAGTTTCAGGCTGCACCGCTTGGGGCTCGTTATCAAAAACTGCTTGAAAGAGCTCCCGAACTCTTCCAGCAAGTTCCACAATATCATATTGCTTCTTACTTGGGGGTGAAACCTCAGAGCCTAAGTCGATTGAGGGCAAAGCTCCTCGGCAAAATATATTAGCCAACCTACTTCTTCACCTAGGTGAATGAAAAGAGACGGTCGCCTTTTGACCTTTGCATTATCATCAAAAAAGATAATTAGATGCAAAGGATTTATTTCACATTTTTCATTGTTCTATTCGCATCCCTTGGTCACACCCTACGTGCTCAGAGCGAAAGTAGTCCTCGGCGATGGGGAGTAGAATTCAGCCCGATTGGTGCTGGAGTGTTTCAACTATTTCAGGGCAAGGCCACCTACTTGCTCTGGCCCGACAAGGCTACCTCTGCCGAGGTCGGTATGGGTTTACTCCTACAGCCCCAATCCACCTCTTCTACAAACGAAGGATTTAACAAAGACGGCCTCTACTCAGCTAATATGTTGTCGCTGGCTTATCGGCAGTACTATTGGCGAGGACTTCATACGGAATCTGTCCTCAATTTCGGCCGTGGTTCGGTAGAAAATAATGTGGTCGATGGCCAAGCGCACGATGCCTTTCAGCTATTTGTACAGCATTTTGTAGGCTACAAATTCCGATTATTCAATACTACCAACATCCACTTTTTTGCCATGCCTCAATTTGGTATCGGCTATGTTCCACTTGATAAGGAATGGCCCACAACTGAAGACAGCGGAGTCTTTTTATTGGGTGACCTGAAGGTGGGCATTAACTTTTAATCCAAAACGAAAGCGTCTTATGAAAAAGCAAAGAAACATCCTCAGAATTGTACACCTGATAGGTGCTGCAGCAATTGGTACCTATGTGTATTCGCCTTACAGCGAGGTAGAGTGGTTCGCGTTGCTGATGCAAATTGTTATCATCCCTGCACTAGCGCTCACGGGCATGTGGCTCTGGAAACCCAATTGGTTCAGGATAACGCGCAAGCCCACCACCCTAATAGCGTTTGTCCTTGCCTCTGTTTCATCCCTAAACTGCTTGCAGGCACAAGACCGACTGGTGGGAGGATCAGGCGGCTTTATGATTGGATTTAAAACGTACAATACGGCTGCCCACCAATTCTTCGTGCCAGAATCGGGTCCGGTGATTAGTGACAACATGTTTCAGGTTGGTGGAGAAGGCTATGGCATCATCAACAGATGGGTACTGGGAGGAAGTGGCTACATAAGCCGAGGGGATCAGGTCCAGGAGGATAACCTCCAGTACCAAATTCATGGTGGAGGTGGGTTTTTCAATGCCGGATATGTGGTTTATCACACGAATGAACTGTTGGTGTTTCCCCTGCTGGGAATTGGAGCAGATGCACTGGGCATTAGTCGTCGGGTGGAGGAAGACATCGAATTCAATTCTGATCGATTCTTGGAAGCGAACTACTTTATCGTGCGGCCCAGCCTGGACCTGGGAGTTGGCACTGATTGGTTTCCTGGCAAAAAAGGCTTCAAATTGGGCATACGAACCGGGTACAATGTGACACTTTCCCGGGACAATTCATGGCGGCATTATGGAGGAGAAATTACCGGTACCAGCCTGCCTGACAATGACCTGGACGGCTTTTATGTGCGGCTAACCATCGGCGGTGGGCATTTCAGGACAAAATAACAGCGGATCATGAATTCCATTATTGAGCAGCAAATTTACGAAAGGGCACGCAGAAGGGTGGCCTTTCGTATCCACTTCGTGGCCTTTATCATCGGTACGCTCATCAACTGGGTGGTTTGGTTGGTCTATACCACGCCTCATATTTGGCCGATTTGGCCCATGCTGGGATGGAGCATTGGGATTACTTCCCATTACCTGGGAGCGTATCATCCTGGTCGCTTATTTTCCATCGAAAAAGAGATGCAACGAATTATCAGAAAGGAATATGACAAAACCGATCAAATTGAAGTTTAATGGAATAGGTACACAATTAACTTTCAGGTATTTGCTCCCTTTCCTCACAAACCTTTTGTAGTTTTCAACTTGCTCATGTAACCATTATGCAAGGGCTTTTGTATTAATGTTAGGTCAGCCCAATGAAATGCTATTCTGTAGAGGAACCACCAGTGAGATTTTACAACCACCTTTTTGCTTATGCCTTTGCTGAGAATAAACTGGTTTAACGGGTGTCCCATTTCCAGAATTAAGCATTCTACTAACGTCTTTGCCATTGATTCTTGCTAAGCAGGAACAAAAAGAGGATACCAGCTAACTGTCTCTTTTGTGGCTATTTATCCATTAACAACGAACCAAAATGAACCTACTAAGAACTATTTTGAGTGTTGCCCTCCTTCTTGTGTTCAGCCATGCGATTGCTCAGTCAGAGGTAGAAGCACTTATCAATGAAGGTGTCCGGTACCATGATCAGGGTGAATATGACAAGGCAATTGAAACTTACCAGAAAGCACTCTCGATAGATCCTCAATCAGCCCTGGCAAATTATGAGATTGCCTTGACCTATTTTGAAAAGGAAGACTATGCGAATACGGTAAAACACTCCGATGTAGTCCTCAACCAAAAGGGAGATTACATGATCCCTGCTTACCTGATCAATGGATCTGCTTTGGATTTACAGGGCAGAACCAAGGAGTCCATTAAATTATTCAAAAAAGCGATCAAGAAAACAGATGGGCATTACCTGATTTACTACAACCTGGCATTAAATTATTTCAACCTGAAGGACATCGATAATGCAGAAGAATATGTCATTAAGGCAATTGAAAAGAACCCTCGTCATCCAAGCAGTCACATCATGTTAGCAGTGATCCATGACCAAAGGGGCAACTCTGTACAATCCCTGATGGCATCTCATTATTATCTGCTGTTAGAGCCCGGTTCCCAACGGTCAGAAACTGCACTAAAAATGCTCCAGCAAAACTTTAGTGGGAATGTCACACAAGGGAAGGGAAATAACATTAACATCATGCTATCATCGGACTCTGATAGCGAATTTATGGGAGCTGAACTCATGATTTCGATGCTTGAGGTCTCCAAGACTTTGGATGAAAACAAGGATAAATCAGAGGACGAATTGTTCATTGAAAATACCAAAGCCTTTTTTTCGGTCTTGGGAGAAACCAAGGAGAAGGGTCGAGAGGGTATCTGGTGGTCATTTTACGTGCCCTTTTTGTATGAGCTGGCAAAAAGTGACCATATGGAAACGTATTGTATGTTCATCACCCAGAGTGGAAATGAGAACTCCGAAAAGTGGTTGGTAGAAAACGAGCAGAAGGTGAAAGCTTTTGAGGCTTGGCTAGAAAAGAACCAGAAGTAACAGGTCGGGCCATACAAAGGGTGCTCATTTGGTTATTTGGGCTTGTTGAAGTAACATTGAAGAATTGGCATTCTTTCATATGCCATCCTCAACTTCCATCCAATGAATACCTCACGCAATCCTCAACTGTGGTCACTTACGGTCGCACTTGCGGGCTTTCTATTTGGCTTTGACACAGTGGTGATTTCCGGTGCGAATTTGCCCATAAAGGAACTCTGGAACACAACCCCTTTTTTTCATGGGACATTTATCATGTCCATGGCCTTATGGGGAACAGTCGTGGGGGCCTTGTTTGCCGGGTATCCAAGCCAGAAGCTGGGCCGGAAGCAAACCCTGTTCTGGATTGGCATCCTTTATTTTGTCTCTGCGGTAGGCTCTGCACTGGCCTGGGATCCCTACAGCTTTTCCTTTTTCCGGTTTATCGGTGGGGTAGGGGTTGGAGCCTCCTCCGTGGCGGCACCTACTTATATTTCTGAAATCTCACGGGGGGAAACCCGTGGGCGACTCGTAGCCCTGTATCAGTTCAACATCGTCTTTGGCATTTTTGTCGCCTTTATTTCGAATTACCTGCTGAAAGGGATGGGAGGAGCCAATGATTGGAGGTGGATGCTGGGCGTAGAAGGGGTTCCAGCAGCGATCTATTCTGTGCTGGTATTTGGGGTGCCCAATAGCCCGAGGTGGTTGGTGTTGGTCAAAAATGATGTTGACAAGGCGATTTCGGTTTTGAAAAGCCTGGGAATAGAAGATGTCGAGGCTGAACTGGCAGCAATCCGAAAAAGTGTGCAAAGCACTTCCCAGTCAGTCAATATCTTTACCTCGAAATACAGAAAACCTGTCCTGCTCGCCTTTGCTCTGGCATTTTTTAACCAATTGTCTGGGATCAACTTTATGCTGTATTACGCCCCCGAACTCCTTGAAAAAGCTGGGTTAGCCTCTCAGGAATCGCTGTTCAATTCCATTTTTATCGGCATCATCAATTTGGTGTTTACCCTGGTAGGCATGTATTTCATCGATCGGGTGGGCAGGAAACGATTGATGTATCACGGATCTGTTGGCTACATTTTTAGCCTGGCCCTGGCGGCCTGGTGTTTTTACAGCCAGGCAGACTCCTTGATTCTGCTAACTGCTATCCTGATGTTTGTGGCCTCCCATGCCATTGGGCAAGGGGCAGTTATCTGGGTATTTATCTCAGAGATTTTCCCCAACAACGTGCGGGCTTATGGCCAATCCTTTGGATGTGGGGTCCATTGGGTACTAGCTGCCCTGATCACCTTGCTCACACCTGTATTCATTGATGCCGATGAAGGGATTTTCGGAGATAATCCCTGGCCTGTTTTTGCCTTCTTTGCAGGCATGATGGTGTTGCAACTCCTCTGGACTCACTTTTTGATGCCAGAAACCAAGGCCAAGACCCTGGAAGAACTGGAGCAACTCCTGATATCTTAATCCTCCTTTCTTTTCAATGAACCCGTAAAATTTGCACCTATGGATCGAATAGCTGTAATATTCGCACTCCTTGGGCTCACCTTCACCCTTGGCTGCAACACAACGACAAGTACTACACCACCGATGAGTGCAACAATTCACCCTCGTTACACTGAACCTCACCGACCTCAATTTCATTTTAGCCCGGATTCCATGTGGATGAATGATCCCAATGGAATGGTCTATTACGATGGGGTTTACCACCTGTTTTATCAGTTCTATCCAGACAGCACCGTTTGGGGTCCTATGCACTGGGGCCATGCCACAAGCAAAGACCTGGTACACTGGGAACATTTGCCGATAGCATTGTATCCTGACTCTTTGGGATTGATCTTTTCAGGAAGTGCCGTAGTTGATTGGAAAAATACTGCTGGCTTCAAATCAGGAGAAAAGGACCCTTTGGTGGCCATGTATACCTATCACCTGATGGAGGGAGAAAAGGCTGGAAGAACGGATTTCCAGTACCAAGGCATTGCGTATAGCACAGATGGAGGGATTTCCTGGGACAAGTACGAAGGCAATCCTGTCATTCCAAATTCAGGCGTAAAAGACTTCCGTGACCCTAAGATGTTTTGGCATGAAGCCTCTAACCAGTGGGTCATGATCCTGGCCGCAAAAGATCGGGTGCAGTTGTTTAATTCACCAGACTTGAAAAATTGGACTCTGGCAAGTGAGTTTGGTGCCAATGAGGGAAGCCATAGCGGGGTTTGGGAGTGTCCGGACCTGTTTGAGTTACCTGTAATTGGCGGTACAGGTACTAAATGGATGATGATTGTGAGCCTGGGAGACGGCGGCCCTAATGGGGGGAGCTGCACCCAGTATTTCATCGGAGATTTTGATGGGAAGACATTTGTAAATGACCATTCTCCAGAAACCATTCTATGGCTTGATGACGGAAGGGATAATTATGCAGGGGTCACATGGTCGGATGTTCCTGAGTCAGACAGCAGAAAGATTTTTCTAGGATGGATGAGCAACTGGAAGTATGCTCAGGTAGTGCCCACCGAAACCTGGCGGTCTGCCATGACAGTGCCCAGAAAACTAGAATTGGTCGAAACCCGCCAAGGTGTTCGACTCAAAACCTTGCCCGTAAGGGAACTGGAGCAACTCCGTAAGGAAGCGTTAGTGATAGAGCAGCCTGGTGCTGAAGACCAGCAGGTGGTCATCCCCTTGACTGAAGGGCTTGGTGAGTTAAAACTTGATCTGAGAACGGAGGCTAGTTTTACTATCCAGTTGAAGAACTCAAAAGGTGAGTCTGTTCAGTTTCTGTATGATGCCTCCCTGAATCAATACGCCATTGACCGGGCTAATGCCGGGAAGGTCGATTTTGAATCAAGCTTCCCGGATACGCAGGTAATCCCAAGAAAAGGCAAATGGGCATCACATTCATTCCACGTATTTGTTGACCATTCCTCCATGGAAGTATTTGCTGAGGGAGGTTTGACAGTTGCCACCAGCCTATTTTTTCCTACCGAGAACTTTCATGAATTGGTTATTGGTACCGAGGGAGAAGTAGCATTTGAAAAGGTCGAATGCTATCCGTTGAGGTCCATTTGGAGCAAGTAAAAAAAGGGGAGCCTCATTACAAGGCTCCCCTGGCACAACAACGTAGAGAGTATTATTTCAGGTGTAAGCACGATTTTTTAGGAATCGGAACAATGGACCTAAAACATCCATTCAAAAAAGTCTCATTCACTTTTCCTAAACCGAATAACAACTAACTCATGAAAGAACGAAGGCTTACAACTGGTTGGGTCATCAGTTTTCAAGGGCCAGCTACCTTTCAAGAAACCTCCTGTAAACCGACAACTGACGACTGACAACTACTATTCTCAAAAAAGGCTTATCCTTAAACGCCTACAGGTGCTCCAATTTTTTCAAATGCCTGCTGGAAATCTTCCTTGATGTCATCAATGTGCTCGATTCCTACAGAGACACGCAGGGTTGTGGACTCCACACCAGAGGCAACTTGCTCTTCAGGAGACAATTGCTGGTGTGTAGTGGATGCAGGGTGAATAATCAAGGTCTTTGCATCTCCTACATTGGCCAGCAAGCTCACGAGGTTCAGGCTATCCACAAATTTAACTGCATCGTCATAGGTGCCATTTAATTTGAAGCTAAGTACACCCCCAAATCCATTGCGTAGGTACTTTTTGGCAAAATCATGGTAGGGGCTACTTTCCAGACCTGCATATTTTACCGATTCAACTTGTGGATGTGCTTCCAGCCATTGGGCAAGGTTCAGGGCATTGTCGACAGTGCGCTGTACCCGTAGCGAAATAGTTTCCAACCCCTGGAGCAGAAGGAAAGAATTAAACGGAGCTTGAGCAGGTCCAAAATCCCGGAGGCCTTCAACCCGCGCACGAATGGCAAACTGGATGTTACCAAATGGGCCATTGGGTCCAAATACATCATTGAACACCAATCCATGATACCCTTCAGCAGGTTCCGAGAACTGAGGGAATTTACCATTGCCCCATTCAAAGTTTCCTGCATCCACAATTACGCCACCGATGGTCGTTCCATGTCCACCGATCCACTTGGTAGCAGAGGTGGTCACAACGTTTGCGCCGAAATCAATAGGTCTGCAAAGGTATCCGGCAGCACCGAAGGTATTGTCAACTACCAAAGGAATGTGGTGTTCCTGGGCAATTTTTGCGATGGCCTCAAAGTCAGGCACGTTGAATTCAGGGTTCCCAATGGTTTCCAGGTAGATGGCCTTGGTATTCTCGTCAATCAATCGGGCAAAAGAGTCTGCATTATCACCATCTGCAAACCTTGCTTCGATTCCCAGGCGCTTGAAGGCTACTTTGAATTGATTGTATGTACCTCCGTACAAGTAGGAAGCTGAAACAAAGTTGTCTCCGGCAGCAAGGATATTGTTCAAGGCGATAAACTGTGCTGCCTGGCCGGAGGCAGTGGCCAAAGCAGCAACTCCCCCCTCCAAAGCAGCTACCCGCTTCTCGAATACATCATTGGTAGGGTTCATGATACGGGTATAAATGTTGCCAAATTCTTTTAAGGCAAACAGGTTCGCAGCATGCTCACTGTTGTTAAAAACAAAGGACGTAGTCTGGTAAATGGGGACAGCACGTGAATTGGTTGCGCTGTCTGCTTCTTCCTGTCCTGCGTGAAGCTGGAGCGTTTCGTACCGATAGTTCTGGCTCATTGTAAAATAATTTAGAATTGGATGAATTATATGCGATGCTTGAAAAGGGTATACCAATTCCGCAGGAATACATTGTCAGTTCAGACAATAGAATTCTTGAGGATGGAAAAATCCTTAACAGCAACAACAGTTGCGTGAAAAACTTACCTGGGTAAGATCAAATAAAATTTTTGGTGAAATTTGCCGCTTTTTCATAAGCTCAGTTTTCTCGAATTTATTTTTCCCGAAGTTGGGCTGGATGGGGCACCTTCCAGAGGTTGCCAGAGGGTCATAGAGCCAGATCTCTCACCTCATTCTTCATAAAATCAACCAAACTTACGTGGGCTGATTGGAATTGCGACAAATATAGAGAATTGATTATTTACAAAACAAGTATTTGACGACAAAATTCAGAAAAAAATAAAAATAAATTTAACGCCCCTAAGGCTACATTATGGTTAAAACCTTCGATATAATGATGTGTTAACACAATAGAAAGCTATCTTTACATCATGTTAGCCTTATTGTAAAAAACAATTTATTGCCTATTTTTGAGAATTGTTTAGCACGCTATCTAATCAAACATTACTGGATTATGAGAAAATTATTGACCCTAGTTTTGACGGTTTTTGCTGTCACCAGCCTGACTGCACAGTCGGCCAGCCGAGTGATGACCAAGCAAGAAGCAGCCGCTCAATTTAAAGAAACCCACAAGGTTTCTATGCAGCAGCAGCACAATGCTGAGTTCACTCAAAATGCGAGTCGTACATCTACGACAACCAACACTCCTCCTGTTGGAACTGGCATTAATTCCAACAGCGTAAATGCGATTAAAATCGGTGAAGCTTCTAACGCTTTTACTTACCTGATCCTTGAAACCAACCAGCTTGCCACTTACCCTGGAGCTGGAACAGGTGGTGGTTCTTTGGCATTTATTTATCGCCAAAATATCAACCAATGTGGTGGGATGGTTCTCGATAACGGTCGGTACCGGTATTCAATCTCTACCGATGGTGGAGCTACCTGGGATGTAGGTGCTGCAACTGTACCTCCTACTTTTAGTGGCTGCTTTGGTAAAGGAACCATCAACCCTACTTATACCCGTGCTTCACGTTACCCAAACGCTACGCTTTTCAGCCGTAGTAACTCTTCCGACACAGATAGCCTTGGAATTGTATATGTTGGCCCGGTTCTTCAGACATCTGGATCTGGATGGGACGGTCTCGTAAGAGGAACTGTTGTTGATGTAACTTCAGCTACTCCAGTTGTTACCCAAGAA
>JBCDIQ010000078.1:0-17429 GCA_039024295.1 Bacteroidota bacterium
AGCATCTACCTTTAATCCCGGAATTTCCAGTAAGTGTTCAAAAAATAAATGGTCGCTTATACAACTAAGATAATGCCTTCCGCCATTTTTGGCCGAGTACCATTTATTTTTCCTTTAAATATTGTTCGATTTCTGTGATTTCTGTGATTTCTGATGGGTTGACCGAGGTCGTTCGCCTACAAATATTTGTCCAATAGGTATTTTTCCCTTTTGGAAAGGGAAAATCAAAAATCCCCTGGCCAGAGGGGGCTTTTTTCATCCCATAGATAATGTAGTTGCTGCCTACCGTAAACGGATACCTGCAATCTCCTCGACCTAATCCTGTGTAAATATTTAGTGTATCTGAAGGTATTATGCCTTTGCATCTGGCGCTCACTACTACTTTATACATGGCGAAAATCCTTTCATAAAGTAACCCTGATCTCCAATTGTTTTTTTGAGCTCGTTCGAATGCGGAGGAGTCGGTAAGTGTGACCAGCTCTTTGGATACCACTTTCCCTATCACAACAGCATCCACGTATTTCATTTCCTTTTTAACCGTATTTTCTCCAACGCAAGTACAAGCAAAGACCTCCGCTTGTATCAGCAGCATCCCAAATACTAACAGGTTCACAAGTATCCTCATGCTGAAAATAATTCCCTATGCTGTCTCTCCAGCACTATTATCATCATTTGGCTTGGCAGGGTTCTCTTGAGATTGAGCGGAAGATATTCCCCCAGTCTCAGCTGCCACAGCCTGCTCGTGCGCTTTGAAAAACCTTCCCTGGAAAATCAGAATCACCACAATCCCAATAGAAATGGCTGCGTCAGCCACATTGAAGATAGGCCACAGGAACAGCCTGGCACCTTCATCCACAAAGGGCACCCAGCTGGGGTAGGGACCATTGTAGATGTCCAAGTAGAACATGTCTACAACTCGCCCGTGGAGCAACCCTCCTTCATAGGAATTCATATCGGCAAACCAAACTCCGTAAAAAGTGCGGTCAATGATGTTGCCGATCGCTCCTCCAAAAATCAGGGACAGAAAGAAGGGTAGAGGAGAACGGTGAGTAGCCAGCTTATACAGCATCACGCCAATCCCCATTACCGCCAGAATAGAAAAGAGAGAAAGGATCAACTTACCAGTTTCGGGCGTCATGTCCATCCCCAGTCCATTGACCAATTCACTGATGGTAAGTCCAAATGCAGCGCCCTGGTTTTCGATGAAATAGATTTTAAACAGGCCGCCAACCACGGGTATTTCATCCCGTAGGTCCATGTTGAACTTCACGACCAGTTTCACGATTTGATCTACCACGACCACTGCCAGCGCAATGAGGAAGAACCGATAGGATTTTTTCATGTTGATGAGTTTCTATCCAATCTAACTATTCAAGGTTGTTACTTCTTTAGCTTCATCTTTCCTTCAACCGAAGTGGTGGTGTGCGGAACTACTCGTAACCTTTCCTTTGAAATGAGCTTTCCGGTAACCCGGCAGACTCCATAGGAGCCATTTTCTATTCTAACCAATGCATTTTCGAGGTTGAGAATAAACTTTTGCTGACGAGCCATGAGCATTTCTACCTGTTCCTTTTCCTGCGCATCACTTCCAAAATCGGTAAAATTGGCGCTGTCTGATGAAAATCCACTTAACTCTTTTAAATCATTCGCAAGGCTTTTATGCTCTGAACGGGCTTCCTCAAGCTTATGGGCTATGATCTCACGGAACTCCTGTAACTCCGACCGGGAGTAAAAGTTCTTTTCTTTTTTTGGTTCACTCATAGTTGCATGGGTTAAAAATCTCTCAAGGGATAATCAGCGATCACTGATCAAATGTTAATTGTTCACTTGGTTTACCACGACCAGTCCCTTTGCTTCAAAGACGTCTATTTCATCGCCTTCAGCCAATTCTGGGCTCAAAGCTATCTCATTAGCAAGGGTTTCGTGGCGGATATACTCTCCAAATGTCTCTACGGCACGGTTCCACACCTGGTTCGCCGAAAGGGCCACCTGGATTTTGTCTGTAACCTCAAATCCTTTGGATTTGCGCAGGTTTTGGATGCGATTGACCAGTTCACGGGCAACCCCTTCATCTCGCAGAGTATCAGTTAGGGTAATGTCCAGGGCAACCGTATATCGGCCGTCGGAGGCTACCGACCAGCCAGGGATGTCTTCACTCACCACCTCTACATCTCCCGTTTCTATCGTGAACGACTGAGAGGACAATGCCAATTCAAATTGGCCCTCTTGCTCCAGTTGGCGTATATCTTCCTGGCTAAGCTTTGCCAGGGCAGGTCCAATCTCCTTGATGAGCTTACCTACTTTGGGGCCTAGTGCCCGGAAATTGGGCTTCACCTTTTTGACCAAGATTTCATTATCACCTGTGATGTACTCCAACTTCTTTACATTGACCTCTGCTGCAATCAGTCCCTGGACGCGGTCCAGCTGTTCGTGCATATCCTGACCAAGAACTGCCACCATTGCCTTATTCAAAGGCTGACGGATCTTGAGGTTCTCTTTACGGCGAATGCTCCGAATCAATGAGGTCAACCGCTGGGCCATATCCATTCGCTCTTCAAGTGAGGGATCAATCAAAGCTTTATCCACAGTTGGGAAATCAGCCAAATGAACGCTCTCTCCAAGCCCCAGATCACGGTACAGTTTATCTGAGAAAAATGGGGCAATGGGACTCATCAATATTGCCACCTTCCCTAGGCACTCATGCAAGGTAGCAAAAGCTGCCTGCTGCTCTTCATTGGATTCTCCTTTCCAGAAAATCCGGCGTGAGAGGCGCACATACCAATTCGATAATTGCTCATTCACAAAAAAGTCAATGGCGCGTATCGCAGGGGTGACATCGTAGTCATCCATGTAGGCAGCAACTTCTTTTATGAGCGAATTGAGGCTGGACAAAATCCAACGGTCCAACTCGCGACGTTCTGATACGGGTAAAGCCGTTTCAGGCTGAAACTCGTTCAGGTTGGCATATAGCGCAAAGAAGTTGTAGGTGTTGAATAAGGTGCCAAAGTACTTCCGCTGCACTTCCTGGATGCCATCTGTATCAAACTTCAGGTTATCCCAGGGAGATGCATTCCCGAGCATGTACCAGCGGGTGGCATCAGCTCCATATTTCTCCAGCGTAGTGAATGGGTCCACAGCATTTCCCAATCGCTTGGACATTTTATTGCCATGCTTGTCCAGCACCAGCCCATTCGCGATCACATTTTTATACGCAACGCTATCCTCCAACATCACCGCAATGGCATGCAAGGTATAAAACCAGCCGCGGGTCTGGTCCACACCTTCAGCGATGAAGTCAGCCGGGAAATTCGCCTTGAATACGTCTTTGTTTTCAAAGGGATAATGCCACTGAGCAAATGGCATGGAACCGGAATCAAACCATACATCAATCAGGTCACTTTCCCGCTGCATGGGCTGTCCAGATTCGCTGACGAGGGTTAGCTCGTCTACGCCAGGTTTGTGTAAATCCAGATTTTCAAAGAAAGCATCAGCCTTTTCCTGCGTCATGAGGCCAGCATCTACTGCTTTCTGAGCTTCTGATTGCAGTTCCGCTACAGAACCGATACAGATGCGCTCTTTGCCATCTTCGGTGGACCACACTGGAAGGGGAATGCCCCAATAGCGCGAACGCGACAGGTTCCAATCCACCAGGTTTTCCAGCCAGTTTCCGAAACGGCCTGTACCGGTAGAAGCCGGCTTCCAGTTGATGGTTTTGTTGTGTGCGATCAGCTTATCCTTGACAGCGGTCGTTTTGATAAACCAGCTATCTAGCGGATAGTACAGTACGGGGCGATCTGTACGCCAACAATGCGGATAGCTGTGCTCATATCGCTCGGATACAAACAGCTTATCCTCTTCCTTGAGCTTAATGACAATGTCTACATCCACAGGGCGATCTTCCTCCTGCCCGTAATCCTTCACATATCGCCCGGCAAAATCTGTCACCTCTTTCACAAATCGGCCCTGGCGGTCTACCAGAGGCATGGGATTACCTTCGCCATCTGTTACCAGCAGAGGGGGAATATCATTTTGCTGAGCTACTTTAAAGTCATCGGCACCAAAAGTTGGGGCGATGTGGACGATTCCGGTACCGTCTTCCGTGGAAACAAAATCTCCGATCAACACGCGGAAAGCAGGCTTTTCAGGAGTCACATATGGCATGATCTGCTCATACTCCATTCCTGCAAGCTCTGAACCTGTGACAGGTGCACTCACCTCCAGATAGGGAATGGGTTTATTGCCTGGCTTTAACTCATCGGGTTGTAGACCTGATTTTTGCTCAGAGAAATATTTCTTAAATGCAGCCTCTGCTAAAATCACCGTTTGAAGGCTGCCGGTGTATCGGTTATAGGTTTTAACCCGAACATACCGGATATTTTTGCCAACAGCCAAAGCGGTATTAGAAGGCAGCGTCCAGGGCGTGGTGGTCCATGCCAGGAAGAAGGTGTTTTCCTCCCCTTTGACCCGAAACTGGGCCACAGCAGAGGTGTCCTTGATGTCGCGGTATGCACCTGGCTGGTTCAGCTCATGAGAACTCAATCCGGTTCCAGCAGCAGGTGAGAAGGGCTGGATGGTAAAGCCTTTGTACAGCAGACCTTTGTCCCACAGCCTGCGCAGGAGGTTCCAGACCGACTCGATGTAGTTGTTCTCAAAGGTGATATAAGGATCATCCAGGTCTACCCAGTACCCCATTTTTTGTGTCAGGTCGTCCCACAAATCCTTGTACTTGAGTACATCTTTGCGACAAGCGGCATTGTACGCTTCTACTGAGATTTTGGTGCCAATATCGGCCTTTGTAATCCCCAGGGCTTTCTCCACCTGCATTTCTACGGGCAAGCCATGGGTATCCCAGCCAGCTTTACGCTTGACCTGAAAGCCTTGAAGCGTCTTATATCGGCAGAAAATATCCTTCAGCGCACGGGAAATAACGTGGTGAATACCAGGCTTTCCATTGGCAGAAGGTGGGCCTTCAAAGAAGGTAAAAGAAGGAACCCCTTCTCGTGATGAAATGCTTTTGTGAAACGTGTTGTGATCGTTCCACCATTGCAGTACCTCCCGGTCAGTTTCGGGTAGGGAAAGGGGCGATTTGTATTCGGGAAATCGTTTGGACATGGTATCTCCGGAAAATGGAACGCAAATATAAGAAAATCAGCGGTTTTTCGGGGGAGTGAGGAGAGATATAATGCCAGATAGTGACACATTGGCGTGCAATCACTTCCGAAAGGCTTAGCAAGTGCTTTTAATTTGAAGTTTTTCGCCTGTTCAAAAAGTTTCAAATATCTATGATCTGAGTAGAGCAGTTGAAATAATCCTCTCTGAAGCTCGAAAAGGTAAGAGGTACCCGAATCACGGTTTCAGCTTTTTTTAAGCTACTTCCTCCATATTCCATTTGGAGAATTAAAATCATTTTATTTTTTTGTACAAACGATTGCACAAGTATTTTCATCTTCCTCTCACGCGATGGATAAAAAAGGCAGAAAAAGAGGGGTCACCATTCGTGACATTGCACGCGAGTTGAACGTAACCCCGAGTACGGTATCTCGTGCATTGAATGGAAGCCCGCGTATCAGTACGGAGCGCAAGGAGGAAGTATTAGCCGTTGCCAAGCAACTCAACTACAGGCCCAATCAACTGGCAACTTCCTTGCGGACCGGAAAGGGAAAAATGCTAGGGGTAATGGTGCCGACAACAGATCGTAGCTTTTTTTCCTCTGTAATTCGCGGAATCGAAGAAGAGGCTAGCGCGGCGGGGTACTCCGTGATGATATGCCAATCTCACGACTTGGTGGCAAAAGAAAAGCAAAATATCGCCTCATTCCTGGGGGCGCAGGTTGACGCTGTCCTAGCTTCCCTGGCCATGGAAAAGAGTAAATTTACCCATTACGAACGCATCACGGAGGAAAATACGCCATTGGTCCTTTTTGACCGAATCACGGATAATATTTCGGTTAATAAGATCATTATCAATGATTTTAGTGGTGCCAAGAAAGTAATGCACCATTTGTTTGAGCAGGGCTACACCCGTATTGCCCATCTGGCAGGTCCCCAACAGGTGGCCCTATATGCTGAGCGGGTAAGGGGCTACAAAGCTGCTTTGGCGGAAAAAGAAATCCCGTTTGATCCAGACCTGTGCATAGAATGTACCCAGATTTTGGCAGAGGGATACCGGGCGGCGCAGAAGCTCATGGGACTGGCCCACCCACCAGATGCTATTTTTGCTTCAGGGGATTATGCTGCCATGGGGGCGATGCAATACCTCCAGGAACGGCAGATCAAGATTCCAGAAGAAATAGGGATAGCGGGCTTTTCAAATGAATCTTTCACCAGTCTTGTAAATCCTTCTATCACCACGGTAGATCAACACAGCTTGCAAATGGGAATTACAGCGGCCAAGCTGGCACTCTCTCTGGCAGAATCTCCCGTGCAGACAGCACAAACCACCGTGCTTGAACCCAGCCTCATTATCAGAAATTCTTCGAAAAGAAAGCCTGAGCCATAAGGCTTTTTTTACATATTTGCGCAAACGATTGTACAAATATCAACCACTATGAAGCAACAACTTTTAACCGAACAACAAGTACAGGACGCTTTTTTGAGCCATCCGAGTCAAGCGAACTTTGAAGCAGTATTCCGACACTTCTACACGCCCCTGTGCAGCTATGCCTGCAAATATGTAGGAGAACCCCTTCTTGCGGAAGAGGTGGTTTCAGATGTACTGATGAAGGTTTGGCAAAAACGTGAAGAGCTTGCGATACAGACTTCTTTAAAGTCCTTCCTATTTGCCTCCACCAGAAATAGGGCAATTGACTATTTGAGGAAGTACCAGAAAGCCCACCTTCACAGGCATGAAATAGAGCCTCAACATGCAGTTGATACCATTTGCCCAGAGCGTCAGGTAATCGCTTCAGAAATGCACGCCACCCTTCAGCAAGCAATCAATAATTTGCCGCCTCAAGGAAAAAATATCTTTCAAATGAGTAGAGATGAGGGGCTAAAATATAGGGAGATCGCCGAGAAGTTGGACCTCAGCATAAAAACGGTAGAGACACATATGCGTCGCTCCCTGATTGCGCTGAGGGCGGCAGTGGCTTGATAGGCGATTGCGTATTGGGATTTTTATGATGTGGCAGATCTTTGACCTTGTTGCCCTAGAGTAAGGGTGACAAGCAAATGTTTCGTCTCTAGGGTAATGATGGTTCAATTACAAAGTCCTACACTAGAAGAAATTTTTCTGTTCCTGGAGGGCAATGGTGATCCTGATCTTGCAGGTAGAATTAATGAACATCGGAAACTATCTGCTGAATTTGATCAGTCGTTTCTCCAAATTTCTATTCGATTTCAGTCTAATTATCCTGAGGAACTGTTCGACGTGGAACAGTCATGGAACCGGTTTACCAGCAAAGCTAATCTTGTTTACTAGTCCAAGAGACAAATGCTTTTTCCACCTCACTGGCAAAACCAGGAAGTTCGGTAAGGTCTTCCCCCCAAAGAGACTGGTCTTGCAGAACGCTGTGTAGCCATTTTTCGGGATTATCATCCGAATACTCCTCCCAAAGCTGCATCCACTGCTCCGCAAACGCATCGTTGATCGGGTAGCGGTTTCCATTCCACATCCCGTAGTAACTGTTTTCTGCTTTTTCCCTCGGACGTAAAAAATGAAGGTAGGCTGCAAATCCCTCTACCATAGCTAGGGGTACTTTCCCTTGCTTTTGTATATAGCGATGGATGCTGAGCAAATTTCGGGCTTTCATCTTCGTGGTATATTGAAAGCAAATGTCGAGGAGTTTATGGTCAAGATAGGGATTTGTAAAGCGTTCCAGCACCTCCTTGGCAAACGACTCCGCATCAGTCACTTCTCCTTCAAGGCTCGCAGGAATTTCCTCCAGGGCAATGCGTTTCACGAAATTCGACATGTAGTCATCTTCCATCATTTCCCGCACAGTGGTTAATCCCCGAAGAAAGCCTAAAGCTACGCAAAAGGTGTGGGTCCCATTCAGAATCCTGAGCTTGCGTTCCCGATAGGGCTGAATGTCTTCTGACAGGATCACGCCCTTTTGCGCATCAGAAAAACCGATGTGTTCGTGCCATTTTTCAGGAGCTTCAATGGCCCATAATGCGTAGGGTTCAGATACCGTGATCAAATGATCTGTGTATCCCCATGAAGCTTGCAACTCTTCTACCCTTTCTGGACCCGGCGTTCCTGTAACAATTCGGTCTACCAGGGTATTGCAAAACACGCAAGACGTTTCTACCCACTCCCAGAAGGCAGGCGACAATTGGTGATCTTCTACCTGCTTTTGGACAATGCGTTTGAGCTGCTGGCCATTATCGGTGATTAATTCAGTCGGAAGTATAACAAGCCCTTTGCTGGGGTCACCTTCAAATGCCCGGTACCTCTTCCATAACACCGCTGTTAGCTTTGCAGGAAAACTTTGGGGAGGACCAGCCTGGAGGTCGTCTTTGTGATACTGAATCCCAATTTCAGTGGTATTGGAAATTACCCATTTAAGAGCGGGGCTTTTCGCTACTTCCATCACAGCATCCCAGTCAGTATTCGCCGGGAGAACTCTGCTAATGCCCGTGTTGACATATGCTTTTTGCACAGTTTCTCCTTCAAATTTTCCCTCCAAAACATGGGTAAACATACCCCTTTGGTCATTCAAGGCTTGAGACCTGCCACTTTGTGTAGAGGCCACTGCCACTACCCTCCCCATAGGATTACTTCCCTGGTTGGATTCATCAATGATAGCATCTACCAACCCCCGCAATAGCGCGCCTGTCCCAAACTGTAAGACGGTTTCAGGCAATTCATGATTCAACTGATAATCAGGAAAATGTGCAGGAGTTAATAAGGGAAGGGGCATATGCCTAAGATTGATGGTTATTTTTACAATTTCCGTGGATTCTTTTAATCAGCGTGTCATGAGAATCAAGTTTGAGGAACCCAACAAGATATAAGAAACTGATTTTCAAACACTTGATAGATGTCTCGACAAGCTCGACATGACAGCGACTATTTCGCCCGCAGAATTTGTCAGGTTACCAGATTTAATTCATCAGAAAGATGATACTAGGACGCAACCGCTTACTGCCTTCCCTGATAGCGTGATCTGGAAAAATGTTGGAACAGCAACCAGCAGCCTTCCAGCCTAAGCATTTGCCCAAATGGCAGGTGTAAGGGAAGACCCTCGTGCCTTCGTCTTCAAGTCATGTTGCACACCTGGAGATGGTTTGGCCCTGATGATTCGGTATCTCTGATGGATATCCGGCAGGCTGGTGCCAAGGGGATTGTTACGGCCTTGCACCATATTCCCAATGGAGAGGCCTGGACCCAAGCGGCCATCCTGGAGCGTAAACAGCAAATAGAAACCGCCGGATTAACCTGGGAAGTAGTAGAAAGCGTGCCTGTTCACGAGGCGATAAAGCGTGGCCTTCCCGAAAGAGAGGCTTATGTGGCTTCCTACTGCGAGACACTTCGAAATTTAGCTGCGAGTGGCATCCATACCGTTTGCTACAATTTCATGCCTGTGCTGGACTGGACTCGTACAAACCTGATGGTCAAACTGGCACATGGGGGTACAGCCTTAGGCCTAAGCATGGTAGAACTGGCTGCATTTGATCTTTTTATTTTAAATCGAGAGAAAGCAGCAAGTACTTATTCGCCTGAGATCATAAAAAAGGCTAGTGCTTGGTACAATTCTCATGATCAAACAGCGCATGACGTTCTCATACAAAACCTACTGGCGGGACTTCCAGGTGCTGAAGAAAGTTATTCACTAGATACACTGCGAGCTGCCATTCACGCATATGAGGAAATTGGTGTAGGTCAATTTCGAGAAAACCTGCGGTGGTTTTTGCAGCAAGTAGGCCCTACAGCGCGTGAAGTTGGGGCTCGACTGGCCATACATCCGGACGATCCCCCCTTTTCTATTTTGGGACTGCCACGAATTGTTAGTACAAAAGCAGACCTTCAAGCAATTCTGGATATGTTTCCCTACCCAGAAAATGGTCTCACCTTGTGTACAGGCTCACTCGGCTCGATAGCTCAAAATGACGTTTCAGAAATTGCGAATGAATTTGGCGACCGGATTCATTTTATCCACCTGCGCAATGTTGCCTTGCAAGACGATGGCAGTTTTACAGAGTCTGATCATCTGGAAGGCAATGTGAATATGGTTGAAGTGATTACCCAACTCCTCAGGTGGGAGCAAGCCAGAGAACTTCAACTGCCCATGCGGCCTGACCATGGCCACCAGTTGCTTTCGGATCTGCACCTGGCTACCCAGCCTGGCTATACCGCCATCGGTCGCCTCAAAGGATTGGCAGAAATCAGCGGCGTAGAAAAAGCGGTCCAATACCTCCACACACATTCTTACATCTCACTATGATTCAAACCTCCACATTCATACATGAAGATTTTCTGCTGACGACCGGAATGGCAAAACTGCTGTACCACGATTATCTCCGTGGCATGCCCATCATAGATTATCATTGTCACCTTTCCCCCAAAGACCTGGCAGAAAACAGGCAATTTGAAAACATCACCGAAGCATGGCTAGAAGGCGACCACTATAAATGGCGTGCCATGCGGACTCATGGGGTGAACGAGCGGTTCATCACAGGCTCGGCTTCAGACTGGGAAAAATTTCAGCAGTATGCCGAGACTGTCCCATATACGCTGAGAAACCCCCTCTATCACTGGACGCATATGGAGTTGAATCGTCCCTTTGGCATCCAGGAGCTGCTCACTCCTGATACCGCTGAGAGTATTTACTATCAAACACAGGCCTACTTACAATCACCTGAAGGAAGTACGCATGGTATTCTGTCACATTGGCAAGTGAAATTGATAGGTACCACGGATGATCCCACGGATGACCTACGATACCATCAACAGCTTCAGGCTGCGGAGTCCCCTTTCCAATTGCTGCCTACCTTTCGTCCGGACAAAGCATTCGCAATAGAGGAGGTTGAGACATACAATGCTTATGTGGACAGCCTAGGTGAAGCAGCAGGGATCGAGATCAACAGCTACACCACATTGATTGAAGCCTTGCACAAACGGGCTGCTTATTTCCACGAACACGGCTGCCGTCTTTCCGATCATGGCCTTGAATATATTTTTGGAGAACCTGCACCTCCTCAGCAAGCTGCAAACCTCTTTTCCAAAGTACGAAGCGGCACCCAACTATCTCCATTGGAAGCGGATGCTCTCCAGTCCAGTATTCTGTTAGAGTTAGGAAAAATGTACCACGAATTGGGGTGGACTCAGCAATTTCACCTCGGGGCGTTGCGAAATAATAATAGCCGAATGATGCAACAGCTCGGCCCCGATACAGGGTTTGACAGCATCGGGGATTTCCCCCAGGCAAGGCCTTTGGCCGCTTTTCTTAACCGCCTAGACCAAAGCGATCAACTCGCCCAGACCATCTTATACAACCTAAATCCTGCTGATAATGAAGTCTTTGCCACGATGGTGGGCAATTTCAACGATGGCTCAACAGCCGGAAAAGTCCAATGGGGATCAGCTTGGTGGTTTTTGGATCAATATGACGGCATGGAGAAACAGATCAATGCCCTGAGCAACATGGGACTCATCGCCCATTTTGTGGGGATGCTCACAGATTCCCGCAGCGTGCTTTCCTATTCCCGGCATGATTACTTCCGCCGGTTGCTCTGCAACCTATTTGCAGACGACATCACAAAAGGCCGCCTGCCCAGTGACCTGGACTGGATTGGAAAAGTCCTGCAAGACATCACCTTTAACAACAGCAACACCTATTTTAACTGGAAAAATCCCGCCTATACATGAAAAGGATTGTAACGTTTGGTGAAATCATGCTCCGCCTCTCCCCACCCGGACATAAGCGGTTCATTCAGGCTGATAGCTTCGAGGCCATCTATGGAGGAGGGGAATCCAATGTGGCTGTTTCATTGGCGAATTACGGTTTGCCAGCAGCCTTTGTCAGTAGAATTCCCGACAATGACCTGGGCAGGTGTGCTGAAGCATACCTGAGGAAGCATGGGGTGGATACCCAATTTTTAGTTAAAGGAGGAGAACGGCTCGGCATTTATTTTCTGGAAACAGGAGCAATGGCGCGTGGCTCGAAGGTGGTATATGACCGTGCACATTCAGGCATGGACTCGTTGCGCCCCGGCATGATTGATTGGGAAAAGACATTTGAAGATGCGGGCTGGTTTCATGTGACGGGGATTACCCCAGCCATTTCCCAGGGCGCAGCGGATGCGGCATTGGAAGCAGTAGCCATCGCCAGCCAGAAAGGCATCACCATTTCTACTGATTTAAATTATCGGAAAAACCTATGGAAATATGGGAAAAAGCCAGGAGAAATCATGGAGAAGTTGGTCAGCCACTGCGATGTGATCCTGGGAAATGAAGAAGATGCCGAAAAAGTATTTGACATCCATCCAGAAGGGGTAGATGTAACCCAAGGGCATACGATGGATGCATTGGCCTATGAATCGGTAGGCAAGCAACTCATGGCGCGTTTCCCCAAAGCAAAATATGTCATCATTACCTTGAGAGGGTCCATTTCCGCTTCTCACAATAGCTGGTCGGGTGTGTTGTGGGATGGAAATACGCTTCATACGGCACCCACGTATCAGCTGACCCATATTGTTGACCGAGTGGGAGGAGGTGATTCCTTCATGGGAGGATTGATTTATGGCCTACACACCTGGCCAGATGATCCGCATCATGCCCTTCAGTTTGCCGTAGCTGCATCTGCATTGAAGCACTCTGTTTTTGGAGATTTTAACCTGGTCACCGTGGCAGAAGTGGAAAAGCTCATGACAGGAGATGCAAGTGGCCGTGTGAGCAGGTAACCTAAATGTTTATGGCAAAATTTTCCAGACTAACAGTTGCCCAGGCCATGCTAGATGCCGGGATCGTGCCGGTGTATTACCTCGGTGATGTTGAAAAGGCGCAACAGGTACTGAAGGCATGCTATGCGGCAGGTATTCGGGTGTTTGAATTTACCAACAGGGGCGATTTTGCCCACGAAGTTTTCCGGGAACTGATGCAGTTTGCCAGGAAAGAACTGCCGGAGCTCAAACTGGGCATCGGCTCAGTGGTGGATGCAGGGACGTGTTCGCTCTACTTACAGATGGGGGCAGACTTTGTGGTGTCGCCCATCTTGAACCCTGATATGGCCAAGGTGTGTAACCGGAGAAAAGTGCTGTGGTCTCCAGGTTGCGGCTCCTTGTCGGAGATCAGCTACGCAGAAGAATTGGGGGCAGAAATTGTGAAAATATTCCCTGCTACACAGGTCGGTGGCCCTGGATTCATCAAAGCCATTAGCGGGCCAATGCCCTGGACCCGTATCATGCCCACCGGTGGCGTGGCTCCCACAGAAGAAAACCTGAAAGCCTGGTTTGAAGCTGGGGCGGCATGTGTGGGCATGGGCAGCAAGTTGTTTCCCAAGGACAAAATTGCTGCCGAGGATTGGCAAGGATTGGAAGCTCACATCGCGGAGGCTGTCGCTTTGACGAAACGGGTTCGTTCAGGACTATCCAGGTAATATTGGTTCTTTGACAGCTTCCGTGGCCCCTTTAGTCCGGGTGTCATTTTGATTAGGCTTGAGAAGCCAAGTAAAGTGAAGAATGATTGTTAATGACTGAATAGATGTCTCAAAAAATACTCACGACAACTTTTACAACTAGCTATTTATCTGGCTTAATGAAATTAACAGAATTGAAACTGGGAATGGAAAGTTATGATGTGGTACTTTTTCAATCGAAAAAAAGTACCCAAAATTCTCCCCCAAACAATACTGCCTCCCGCAATCCCTCGCCTCCCCCGCTGTTTGGGGAGGCCAACGCGCATGTTTTTCTGAGAAAACCTGGGCAGCAAAGGTGAATTTGGGATGGCGCCAATCCTGGTTACCATTGTCAGTTATGCAGCATTAGTGCCTCGACAGCACACACGATTGACATGACACCACCATTGGGGACGCGGGCGAGGTACGTGTGGACGCTCAAACTCAAAACCCCAGTTTGTCTTTCCGATCGCAGTCGAGGAATCCAGAGATGAAAACAGCAGCCCAAAAATAGATGTCTCGCTTGCCATACTTATGGTAGCAACCCTTTCACATACAAAATTGATCAGCGTTTCATAATTGTTTCAAAAGTATTTCAATGGCTGGATCAGATTCTCAACGTACGAAGATTAGCATCCCCATTGCTCGTAAACCGTGGGGCATGATCGCAATGTTGTGCTTGTCGGGTTTCCTTATCAGTTGTCAAACGAAAACAGCCAATAAGACCATCAAACTGGCGCATGGGCTTCCCACGACCCATCCCGTCCATTTGGCCATAGAGCACATGGCTGCCCAGTTGGAAGCCATCTCCCTTGGCGCCATGCGGATGGAGGTGTATCCCAGCGAACAATTGGGGACCGAACGGCAATGCCTGGAGCTTCTTCAACTCGGCGCAGTGGGCATGACCAAGGTGTCCGCCTCGGTGATGGAAAACTTTTCTCCCAAGATGAAGGCTTTGAGCCTTCCCTATATTTTTCGTGATACCGCCCATTTTCACCGGACGTTGGATGGGCCGGTGGGCGAGCAACTGCTGGCTGCCAGCAGCAAATATTTACTCAAAGGCATGGCCTTTTACGATGCGGGGAGCCGGAGCTTTTACGGCGATAAGCCTATCATGCATCCCGATGACCTGGATGGATTAAAGATTCGTGTACAGGAAAGCCAAACAGCCATTGATCTAGTCAATAACCTGGGCGGCAAGGCCACGCCCATTTCCTGGGGCGAGCTGTATTCTGCTTTGCAGCAAGGGACCGTTGATGGAGCCGAAAATAACCCTCCCAGCTTGTACCAGTCGCGGCATTATGAAGTATGCAAACACTATAGCCTGAATGAGCACACCATGGTGCCGGATGTGTTGGTGATGAGCCTGAAAGTGTGGAATAAGCTATCAGATCAGGAGCAAAATTGGGTGCAAGCAGCGGTAAGAAGTTCTGTGCAGTTTCAACGTATGGCATGGCAAAAATCGGAAGCAGAGACTTTGATTGCACTTGAGGAGGGGGGGGTCAGCATTTATCGTCCAGATAAGACACCTTTCAGCACGAAAGTAGAGCCGATGTATGCTGCTTACCAACAGGACGAAGAGATGTACCGCCTGATCCAAGCCATCAGGAATCAACCTTAATGTGTGTAAGATGAAAAATGCCCTTGATCGAACGTTGGAAGCCTTGCTGGTGGTGCTTATCAGCAGCCTGACCATTGTGGTGCTGTATCAGGTGGGAGCCAGGTATTTTTTCAGCAACCCCAGTTCGGTTTCGGAAGAATTGGCTCGCTTTCTCTTGATCTGGTTGGGATTATTTGGTGCGGCCTACGCACTGGGGAAGCAACTTCACCTTGCCATTACCCTGTTGCCAGATGCCCTGCCCCCCACTTCCAAGCGGTGGCTGAACATTGTGATCCAACTCTTCATCGTGCTATTCACAGTCTTTGTGCTAATATGGGGAGGCACTTTATTGGTGTCCTTAACCTTGGAAACTGAGCAGACCTCGGCAGCCCTAGGGGTGAAATTGGGGTATGTCTACACCGCATTACCGCTAAGTGGAATCGTCATGCTGCTCTATGCCAGCCTGAACATTTATGCGGGTTGGACATCTCAGCCCATAAATTTTTATGACACCCTCAACAAGGAAGGGTAATTGCTTGACCACGATTTTATGGAAGTTGCCATTTTACTCATCAGCTTTTTCCTGCTACTCATCATTGGGGTGCCTATTGCTTATAGCATCGGGCTTTCGGCTGTTTTGACCCTTTCGGTCAGCATGGTGGCGGATGGCCTGGATGTGACGATCGCACTAGCGGCCACGGCCCAAAGGATGGCAACCGGACTGGATAGTTTTACCTTGCTGGCGATCCCCTTTTTCATCTTGGCAGGCCAACTGATGAACCAAGGCGGCGTAGCCAAACGACTGGTGGACTTTGCCAAAGCCCTGGTGGGCTGGCTGCCAGGTGGATTGGGACTGGTGAACATCATTGCTTGCATTCTGTTTGGCGCGATTTCAGGTTCGGCTGTGGCGGCAGCATCTGCCATTGGCAGTTTTATGCACCCCCGCATGACCAAGGAAGGCTACGACCCGGCTTTTAGCGCAGCTATCAACCTATCCTCTGCCACCACAGGGCTGGTCATTCCCCCTAGCAATGTCCTCATTGTCTATTCCCTAGCAAGTGGAGGGGTGAGCATAGGTGCCTTGTTTTTGGCCGGTTACATTCCTGGACTGTTGGTTGGCGTGATGCTCATGGCAGTGGTCATGTTCATTTCGGTGAAAAGAGGCTATCCCCGTGCTAAGGCCAACTTCCGCCCCTTGCTCCAAGAGACGATCTATACCTTGCCGCTTTTGCTGATCACCTTTGTTGCTGCTCGATTCTTTTCTGTAGAAGGCGGCGGATTGCTCGGCATTTCGATTGTGTATGCGCTAGGATTGGCGGTGTGGAAGCCAGACCGAGTGTTGCCCAGCTTGCTCCTGCTGGTGATCGTGATTGGCGGCATCGTAGGGGGAATTTTTACGGCAACTGAGGCATCTGCCATCGCTGTTCTGTATACTGCTATTTTGGGGTTTGTGTACAAAGAGCTTTCCTTTCGCACCCTGCCGAAGGTGCTGCTTTCCAGCGTGAATGTGACAGCGATTGTCCTGTTGCTGATCGCAGCCAGCATAGCCTTTTCCTGGACGCTTTCATTTGAAAATCTGCCTCAGGCATTAAGTGATGCTCTGCTTTCCCTAAGCGACCGTCCTATCATCATTTTGCTCCTGATCAACCTCACGCTCTTGATTGTGGGTATCTTCATGGACATGACCCCGGCGGTGCTCATCTTTACCCCGATTTTCCTTCCAATCGTACTCGCCCTTGGCATTGATCCCATTCATTTCGGGATCATCATGGTGCTTAATCTCTGCATTGGGCTATGCACGCCCCCCGTTGGAAGTGTGCTTTTCGTGGGGGCTGCCGTCGCCAAGCTACCTATCCGAAAGGTGATTCCTCCACTCATTCCGTTATTTTTGGCAATGTTGGTCGCGTTGCTCTTGGTGACGTATTTTCCTTCTTTGAGTTTGTGGCTGCCGAGCGTGATGGGGTGGTAGGGGGATAATTGCAGGTGCGCATTATCTCCGTTCCTGTTGATTAGCCTAGTAATAAGCCTACTTTTCCATCGGGGTCATTACCTTTGGCGTAAAAAACCGAAGACAAAGACCTTCTAGCTAAAGTGTGGGAGAATACGTACATTAGGCTGAAACCCCAAAAAAGGGATTATCGTTTTTTACAATCAAGTATTTGCCGCATAAAGCATTTTTTTGCAATCGAGTAAAGGATATTCTACTCTACCCGACGGTTTTGAGTTATAGGTAAAAAGATCGAGGAAAAGCACAATTTTGTGGTTCCTACA
>JBCDIQ010000079.1:0-17281 GCA_039024295.1 Bacteroidota bacterium
CCCGCGCCGAGGGAACGCGTGGAGGTGAAGTGCTTTCTGGCGAGGAGGTAATTGCCGTCTGGAGTAGGGATTGCCTGGTTGAGCAACCGAAAGCTCTCTTGGGTAATCTGCCGTTTATTTTCCCCATCTCGGTCCATGATCCAGACGTTGTCACCGCCCCCTCGATCAGAAGTGAATAACAGGCGTTTGCCATCCGGTGTGTACCGCGGCTGCATCTCAAAGGGAATGCCTTGAGCGATGCAACTGGCTTTTCCCCCACTAATGGGCATGGTGTAAATGTCTCCCAATAAATCAAACGCAACCTCCTTTCCATCAGGGCTCACATCCAGGTTCATCCAGGTGCCTTCATCTACTGTGAATTTGACCGTTTTATGCGGCCCAAATGGAGCAGCTACCTGCCATTTAGTGGTATCTTGTGCAAAAGAGAAGATAGAGGTGATGGAACATAAAATGAGAATAAGGGTGCGCATAGGGGTGTGTTTTGCCAGAAATTGAGGGTGTGTGGACAGTAAAAATGTGGTTTTTGAGGGTGAGAAGCAATTTGGAGGGGACAATTAACCCTTTGCCTATTCTCAATAAGGCATTTTGAGTATTCGTTAAACAAGGGAAATGAAGCGCCAAATTTTTCATGGATTAATGCTGGTGGTTGCTGGCTGCTGGAACCTTGCTCTTGCCCAAAACTGGCAGGCAGATTCCCTCACGCCATCAGATTTTCCCATCTGTGTAGACCAGGAAGTTCTTCTTGAACGATTTAAAGAGGTTAAGCTAATTGGGATGGGGGAGTCCTCTCATGGGACACGGGAGTTTTTCCAGATGCGCAATGCCCTTACGGCTTTTTTGATAGAGAAGGCAGGTGTCAAAGCCATTTATGTAGAGGCTGCAAACCTAAAAATGGAGGGCCTTAATCGATATGTGATGGGAGACACGATTACCCTGGATTCTGCCTTCCGGCAGCTCAATCGTTGGGTGCTAACGGTTGAATCCATGAAAGAATTTGTCGAATGGCTCAGGGAATATAATTCTGGGCAACCTGCCGAGGAGAAAGTTCAGCTAATGGGTATTGATCAGGACAATTACCAGGATGCTGGTGCACGTTTGTTAACGTGCTGGGGGGTGCTGAACAGTGAAGCACCAGGCACAGCTATGCTACATCAACGGTTACTGCTAAATAAACGTGCAACTGCATTTCAGTTAGCCAAGGGGATGGATGCGGATGAAATCAAGTCCCACGAATCACTGTTAGACTCTTTGTCGCTGGTAATAGAGGAATTGTCTGTTGATACCGCCCATCAAGAAACCTGGGAAGAGCTGTCATATCACATCGCCAATCTTCAAGGCGTTTGGAGATACGCAGTGGCTTCAAAAAAATCCGCCGGCAGGGGCTATGTAACCGTGCGTGACCCCGGGATGGCTCGAAATACCATGTCTCGGTTGAAGCAGTTGGCGCCAGGAGAGCGGGCGGTGTTGTGGGCTCATAATGAACACATTGAGACAGGAACGATGCGCCTACAGGGAATGGGTCATTTTATTCAACAGGCAATAGGCGAGAAATACTATGCATTGGGAATGGATTTTGTCAAAGGCTCGTGCACCGTCTTCAGCCCGGAGCAAAAAAAGCTCGTACCCCAAGCCTTCGAACATCCTAAGAAAGGTCCATCAAAAGCGTTTCCAAAATCAGAAACCTGCGCCATGTGGATCGACCTTAAAGATCATCCACAGTTCGCCCAATCCAAAATCAGGATACACGATGTGCCAGCGGTCATGCTAAAAAACCAACAGCAGGGAATAGAATTGATTTTTCCTGGAGAGCATTTTGATGGGTTGTTGTTGGTCCCCGTTTCTACGCCTACCCAGTGGATTAATGTATTTGAATAGCAGGCCTCAAAACTTTTTAAAACCTGCAAGGGGCAATAATGGCCGCTCACTTTTCCCAAATTCTTCTTAATTTCGGAAATACGAACTGACAAAACGAATGAAATCTCCGAAAGTCTTTATTTCTTATTCCTGGGATGACAGCCGACACAAAGCATGGGTCCTCAAACTCGCCAAAGGATTAGCAGATGCCGGGATCGAGGTGGTCCTGGACCAGTACGCATTAAAACTGGGGAATAACCTGTCCCACTTCATGGAACGTGCCGTACAGGATGTGGACAAGGTGCTCCTGATCCTGACCCCCAATTATAAACTCAAAGCGGAAAACAGACAAGGAGGCGTGGGATATGAGTTTTCCATGATTAACCAAGCATGGTACCAGATGCAGGCGGATAACACCAAGTTCATTCCCATTCTTCGGTCTGGAAATGAAGAAGACAGCATTCCGGTCTTTGTGAACGCCTACATCCATGGGGACATGCGCAACGATGCCGAGTTTGATGAAAGATTGGAAGAAGTCGTAAAGGCCATCTACGATATTCCTGCTGTGCAGGCCCCTCCCACAGGCGATCGTCCTGATTTTGCCCAAACAACTTCTACGAGCCGCCTCACCGAAAGAATGAATGCTGCACAGGAAGTTCACCAGCAGAACGTGCAAGGTCGCAGCCTGAAACGCCACCTCCGGCAATTGGTGGCTGAAAATGAATTGAAAAAAGCCCTGGAAATTTTACTGGAAGAAGCCGACAACCGCTCCGATGACCGCCTGAGCGAAACGGCCATCCTGCTTTCCAGCCGCAACAACCAGCTGCGCCGGGATATTAGCCTGGGGATACTGACCACTGAGCAACAAAACATCACACGGAATAAGATCAAGGCTGCGGTACTGGAGGTTATTGGAGAACTGGAGGATTAACCTAAGATAGTTCCCAGATAGAGACCCCACTTAATTCCATTTCCTTGCGACCTAATTTCCCTTGCCCTCACTTTTGCCTCCTAACAACTGGCAAACGATATTTGCCGTATGCCCATCAAGTTTATGAAACACATCTGGCTATGGACATTGTTGCTGTTAGGGCAAATGAGCCTATTACAAGCTCAGATTCCTGGGGAGCCTGACACCACCCGTGAAACCATCAAAATCCTGAACAGCCAGCGGCTAAAGGTCGTCACGATTGATGGACGCTCAATCCAAAAGCTCATCGGGGAGGTGGTCGTACAGCATGATTCCACCCTGTTTTTTTGCGACAGCCTCTACCTGTATGAAGACAGCAACAGCCTGGAGGCATTCAGCCGGGTGCGGGTAGAAATGCCCGACAGCGTTTTCATGCTCTGCGACCGAATGGAATACGATGGGAACACCAAAATTGCAGATGCTTACGACAACATTTTACTTTCGGACAATGAAGCGCGTTTGGAAACTGACCTTTTGGCCTACAACCGGGCATTGGAATACGGAGAATACAAGCAAGGAGGCGTCTTATACGATGGTGAGGATACCCTGACCAGTAAATACGGGATTTATTATCCACAACAGGACATGGCCTATTTCAGTGATTCTGTATTGCTGCGAAGTCCTGAAACCACGCTGGAAACAGATACCCTGGGATATAACACCGAAACCCGGGTCGCGGTCTTCATGGCACCCACCCGTATCGTTAGCCCGGATGGAGAAATCGTCACTTCGAAAGGCGAATACGACACCCAAGCCCGAAGGGCAATTTTGGATTCAAGAACCCAGGTAACCAATGAAGATTACATCCTTACCGGGAATAAATTAGACTTTGACAATGAAAGCGAAACCGGGTATGCAGAAGGGGATGTGATCCTCCAGCAAACAGATAGCAGCCTGGAAATTCGGGGGCAGATATTCAACCGCAAGCCACAGGAAAGTTTTGTGACGAAACAGGCCGTTGCCATTCAATATTTCAAAGACGATACCCTTTACATCCGCGGGGATACGTTGTACGCCCTGGAAGATTCTCAAGAAAACCGCACCTTCAAGGCCTACTACCGGGTGCATTTCTTTATGGGGCAAATGCAGGGGCAGGCGGATTCCATGGTGTACCATTATGGGGATTCCCTCATGGAACTGTATGGCGATCCAGTTCTATGGGCAGACAGCAGTCAGTTGTCAGGGGATACGATCCGGGTGTACATGAAAAATGAGCAAATCGATTCCATGGTGATTGACCGCAACAGTTTTGTGGTTTCCCAAGAAGATACGGTCGGGTTCAACCAGATCAAGGGGCGGCAATTGCTGGCCAATTTCAAGGAAAATGAACTCCGCAAGATTCATGTGACCGGCAACAGTGAGAGCATTTATTTCATCAAAGACGACGCAAAAGGCACCTATGAAGGCATGAACAAAGCCATCTCGCAGGAGATGTTCATTTACGTAGAAAACAACCAAACGAAAAAGGTGGTGTTCATCGCTGAACCGGAAGGTAGCTATAGACCCTTTTATGAAGTCATGTTTGACGAAAACCGTCTGGATGGCATGACCTGGCGAATTGAAGAACGTCCGCCGCAGCCGGATTCCCCTTTGGCATTTGTGATGTATTACGATAGCATCTACGCCGCTGAGGATTTTCTGCTGGATAGCCTGAGAAGGATACAAGATTCCTTGGTCATAGACAGTACGAGTACGGATACCCTGCTGCAGGACAGCACCATGATGGACTCGGCTAATCACAGCGAAGATGCAGGTCAGCCTGCCCCAGATAAGGAGCCTGATGAGGAGCCCCCCGCTTTGCCCAATGAAGGGGAGCAGGGGGTTATGCGGGAGGACCCGTGACCTATCCCCTCCTACATTCGGCCTCGAACACCTTTCGGTATGCCTTATCGTCCTGAATCAGTTTAAAAAAGGGTTCAAGGAACTTCATGCTTTTTGCACGAACTTTCGGTTCCATAGGGACCTCATCAAAGATCGAGAGGATTTCTGCTTTCTTTTCCATAAAAAGGGAAAAGGTTGCCTTAAACAAGGCCTCTTCCTGGCAAGAGCCCCGGTAGAGCCGTTCGCGCACGGACTGAATGGGGAGAACTGGGTTGGGCCTGGCATATGGTGCTCCCACAATTCCTGACCAATCAAAATCATAGGGGATGGCCAGAGGGGGATTCGCATCATTGCGGGCAAACAGCTTCACGTTGTGCCCAACTGTAATAGACCAATCCGTATTGGCAATCATATATTGATACACTGCCATGAGGTTGATCTGGTCCTGGTCCAAACGACCGGAATTCAACCTCACATTTTTCATGACGGCCCCTCCCAGCCGCTTACCCATTTCCTTGGTTGGTTCAATAAAAAAGCCCGGTTTCACCAGGGTGTCAGCAGCATTGGCAGAATCCTGATAAGTGACCTTTAGGAGGCGCGCATGGTAGCTCTCCGGCGTGAGTACATTGTACATGCGGTAACAGAGGTATTCCAGGTAAACTTGCTGTTCCGCAGCAGCACGTTTTTGGCAATGTGTGACCAGCTTTATTTTGTTTAGCCCCTCAAAAGGAGTTCCGACTGCTGCGCTGTCATTCATTTTTACCCGTATAGGGGGAAAGCTGCAATTGGACTTGTTTCTGCGAAAGTTTCCACGGGTGCGAAGCAGCACAGCAAGGGTGTCCGGTTGTCCATTTGGCTCCGTATATATGAGCTTCCCTGGGTGATAAGCACGCTCGGTTTCCACATCATCCCAAATCACTGGCCAGTTTGCAACCAGTGTGATGGGCATCTCTTCATTTGACTGGAATAGCGCAGAAGACGTACCTTCAGGCGGATTTTGTCCATAACAGGTTATATACAGTAGCCGTATGCATACCAGTGATACAAGCCAAATTCGCATTATTTAATTGTTGAGGTGACCTGGGTAATTCAACCCTATTCAAATCTAGGACTATTCCTGTACAAATGAAACTATCTCCATTCCTGAACCTGAACCGCTTTAAGCCCGATAGGGAAAGCTTGGTTATCCTGGTGGATTTGGTGATGCTTGGCCTGGTCATCATGAACCTGTTGCTATTGGGCGCAGAGTTTACCTTCCAGAGCAAATGGGTGCAGCACCAGTTGGAACAGCACAGCCCCGACTTTTTTGTGTTTTACCGGGATACCATTCACTTCAATTTTTTTCTGATTGACATGGCGTTTGTGTCCATCTTCCTAACAGAATTGTTCATCAGATGGGGCTTTGCCATTTACCATAAGACTTACCATCGGTGGTTTTTTTATCCCTTTATTTACTGGTACGATGTGCTGGGCTGTCTGCCAGGGAGCGCATTTCGGAGCTTGCGGGTCCTTAGGCTGTTTTCCACTTTGTACCGGTTGCATAAAATGGGGGTGATCGATCTAAGTAAAACCTACCTCTATCAACGGTTTATCAAGTACCGGGCAGTCATCACAGAAGAAATATCCGACCGGGTGGTGATCAATGTGCTCAACGGGGTTCAATCTGAAATCGAAGGGGGCACTCCCGTCTTTGACCGCGTGCTTTCAGAGGTAATCCTGCCTCGGCGGGAGCTTATTGCCAATTGGACCGCAGAACACCTCAGCCATGTGGTCAAGCAAAGCTTTCAGACACACCAGCCTGAGATTCGAACCTACCTTGACCACCTGATTCGCCGCGCAGTTCGAGAAAACCGCGAAGTGGATCGCCTGAAACTGGTGCCCGTACTTGGCAGCCGGGTTAAGCAGGAACTGGAAACCGCAGTTAGTGACATTGTGTACCGGGTACTTGAAGGGGCAATGACTGATTTCGTTAATACCGAATCCCCGGAAAGACTCCAGCAAGTGGCCAATGCCATTACTGACAGCTTGTTGGTGGAAATCCGACCTGAGGTCAACACCCTTATGACAGATATTATTCACGACTCCATTGACATCGTTAAGGAGGAGGTAAAGGTACAACAATGGAAAATCCGGGAGGCTGCCGAAAAAGCTGAGCGATTAAAAGAATAGGTCTAACTTATTCAGGCATGCACAAATAATGATAAAAAATAGAAAAGCAGCGATAAGGCTGGTATCAAAACTGCGTTTGTGTTGATCTGCGATTATCTTGTCTTTTTGATCAAGTTGTTGATACAGTTTTTCAATCAGGTTTTCACCACGCTTGAGTTTAACCTCATGTGGGGGAAGCTTGGGCTTAGTCTCCTCGTTCATAGGTAACAGGATTGGAATTCAAGATAGAGCGAAATGTTAGGGAAGGGAAAGAGCGAATGGGGGCGGAATCCCGTTTTTCTATGTTACGATAAGTGAGGTAGTACGTTTTTCAATTCTTCCTTTTGCGAAGGCTTATTCGCATTTTTCTTTCAACAGGTTTTCCACATCATCTCCATATTCTGCGGCGTACCCCATCTTTAAAGCCTTTTTTAAGTCCTGGCAAGCTTTTTTGGTATTGCCCATTTTCAGTAAAACCAGGGCACGGTTTCGGTAGGCGTAGGTGTTCTCCGAATCAAGCTCAATGCTTTTATTAATGTCCTCCAGGGCTTCATCTGTCATGCCCAGTGCGAGCTTTGCAATACCTCGGTTGTTCCGGGCAACCGCCTCTTTTCCTGGGGCAATTTCTATCACCTGGGAGTAATCACCTATGGCCTCCTTGTGTTTCTCTTGTATAGAGTATAGATAGGCACGATTGAGAAAGGTTTGTACTGATTGTGGACTCAGTTCAATTGCCTGGTTGAAGCTTTTGAGGGCTTCCTTGTACCGCAACAACTGAAGCTCAGCCAGCCCCCTTATGTTTAATGCAATAACCCTAATTGAATCCTGGTCTTGTAACATATCGGTTCTGGAAATAGCTTCCTCATAATCTCCCCTTGCAAGGGACAATTCCGCAGCAAAAAGACGCGCTTCAGGCCACTCGGACTTTAAAGTTAACGCAAACCGGAGGTCATCTTCACTTGCATCATATTCTCCAAGGGTCATCCTGCAATTTGCCCGCTCCAGGTAAGCATCCAGAAAAACAGAGTCCAGGCTGATACAGGTAGAAAAGCTTTTTTCTGCAGCAAGCATCTGCTGTCGGCGTTTCTGGACTATGCCTCGGATAAAATATGCTTCAACCAGAGATGAATCCAGGCTCAAGGCCCTTGACGCTTCAGCATATGCTTTTTCCGGTTGATCTTGTTCCAAGTATACTTGACCTATGCCAAGGTAGCCTCCTGGGTACCCGGGAAGGGTTCGGATCAGGTTTTGGTAAGCCTCTTCAGCTTTTCCAAGCTTTCCTTGCAAACGATAACTATCTCCTATGTAATTTAAAGTTAGCGCATCTTCAGGTTCCATGCGTAAAACTGTATGAAAGTCTTCAGTAGCTTCCAGAAAATTTCCCTCCTCCATTTCCAGCTTTCCTCTAAATCGGTAAGCTTGTAAAAAGGTGCTGTCGAGTTCGATTGCACGAGAATAGGCAACCCTTGCCTGTGAAGGATTGTCAAGCTGTTGGAACAACTCACCCATCATAAATTGCCACTGAGGCCTGTCTGGCTCAATGACCAAAGCCGATTGTAAATCCAGGGCAGCCGTCTCTAACTCTCCCATTGTACGGCTGGCTAAACTTCGGTTGTACAACAATTCATTTCCCCGAAATCCTAAGTTGGCCGCCGAATCAAAATCTATCCTGGCAGCTTCAGGACGATCCAGTTTTAGCCTTACAAGTCCGCGGTTGTAGTAGGAAAGGGCATGTTTAGGATTTTTTTCTAAGGCAGTAGAGAAATCTTTATGGGCTTTTGCATAGAATTTCAATTTTCGCCAGGATATGCCTCGGTTATAGTAAATGCCAAAAAAGTCTGGAGCTAGTTCAGAAGCCTTGTCATATGCACTGATCGCTTTTTCATTTTTTCCTTTCCAAGCCAACCGAACCCCTTTTTGGAACAGTTTTTCAGCTTTCGAAACGGCAGGAAGTTGTGCTTCCTGTCCATAGAGTGGCACTACCAGCAATAACATGAATGCTCCTGCCAAATACATTAGAATGAATTTCTTCACCAAGGCTTTAATTTTTCTTTCTCTAATTAATGGCTAATTTCATCGCCTTCAAAACTCCGAGATCAATGAAATCATACCTGTTCAACGTTATTGTAACGTTCATGATTATCGTTATGGGTGGCCCGAATGAATGTGCTGCCCAGAAAACCAAACTCAAAGGCAAGGATTACCTCGTCACCATACATACTCGGCATGGGGACATCAAGCTGGTATTGTTTGAAAAAACGCCTATCCATCGGGAAAACTTCCTTAAACTGGCCCAAGAAGGGTTTTATGACAGCACTGCTTTTCATCGGGTGTATAACAACTTTATGGTTCAGGGGGGTGATCCAAACAGCAAGCCCGGCGGTGTATCCAAGAACTTGGGGCAGGGTGGACCCGGCTATACCCTGGAAGCAGAATTAGATAAAGGGTTCAAACATAAGCGCGGGGCCGTTGCAGCTGCTCGTCTGTCCGATCAGGTAAACCCGGAAAAACGATCAAGTGGTTCTCAATTCTATATCGTACAAAACCGGACTGGTACCCCCCACCTCGATGGAGGATACACCGTTTTTGGTCAGGTGTTAGACGGATTTGACACCATTGATGCCATCGCAAAAGAGCCGGCGAACCGTGCAGGGAAACCAGAGATTCCCATTTATATGACGGTAGAAGTTAAGAAGGTAAAACGGAAAAAGCTGGCGAAAGCCTTTGGGGATAAATACCCCGCGGGATAATTAGCTCACAGATACCAACTCTACTTCAAATACCAAAACGGAGTTGGGGGGAATAGGTCCTACTTGCCGAGGGCCATAGCCTAAAGGGGATGGGATCAACAAGATCGCTTTTCCGCCTTCTTTTAGCAGGCCAATACCTTCTTCCCAACCTGGAATCACCTTGCCTTCTCCCATGGGAAACGCAATGGGTTGACCTCGCTCCAATGAGGTGTCAAAAACCTCCTCATTAAGCAAATAGCCCGTATAATGCACCGCAACCCGTGTACCGGGGGCTGCCTGCTTGCCAGTACCTTCCTTTTTGATGGTATAAAACAGGCCAGATTCACTTTGCTCCAGGGTAAGCTTCTTCTTTTCTGCAAAAGCAAGGATTTCGCCCTTTTCTTTCTCCATCTGTGCAGCTCTAACTCGCAAGAATGCCTCTCTTCTGAGACGCTGTTCTTCCGCCTGTTGCTTGCGATACTCCGCCTCATCCATGGTCGAGAGCACTTCTACTTCGAACATAAGAGCCGCATTTCCGGGAATACTGGGAGGAGCTCCGCGTTCGCCGTATCCTATGTTCGCTGGTAAATACAAGGTGCCTTTTCCCCCGATTGGGATGAGGGGGATGCCAATGTCCCATCCCCGGATTACTTGTCCCGCTCCAAGGCTGAAGGAAAATGGCTGATCGCGGTCATAGGACGCATCAAACTGCTCTCCGGTATCAACTAATTTTCCGCGGTAATGCACAGTAACAAACTCTCCCTGTTTGGGAAGTTCACCCGTACCCTTTTCTGTAATGACATAGCGAAGACCCTCTGGTCCTTCCGTTGCATCAATGTCCTGTTCTTCCAGGTAATTTAGTATGACTGATAACATGGCGCGAATATAGGCAAATAGCTAATAGGTGTAAGGTGTTAGGTTTTAGTAATTGTGCCAGATGGCCAGATTATTTGAATTTAACCTAATCTGTATTGTCTAAATTATACCTAATATCCAACGCCTAAAGCCTATCACCTAAAAACCCAACATGCCCATGCACGAATCGCACATGAGCACTATTGGGTCCATCACACTTAAATTCAACACCTTAGCAAAAATTTCTTATCTGCATCCTCTGACTACTCGGACCGGGCGGTGTATGATTACCGGTCTTCGGTATAGCCAGGGATTGTTCCAGGCACCCCATCCCCACGGGCTTCCAAATCCTACCCAGGGATTGATACCTACTGCTTGAGCAGGAGCGGTTGTGAGTCGGCTGCGTTCGGCAGCTATGGCTGATTTCAACAGCCGTTTGCGTTTACGCAGTTTCTTTTTTTGACTTTTCGACAGAGATTCTCGCTTTAAGTCCATTCGGACTACACCGAGTTCGGCTTCCAATAAATCCATCTTAGCAAGGGCTGAGGGCGGGGTTTCTTCTGTGGCAATGTCTTGTGCTACCGTAACGGAGGTTCCCATCCAGAGGCTTACCACAAGTGCCCAACTTAACCATCTCTTCATCATATTTTACTCCTTTCGTTTGGCTGTTTCGACGTTTGGTTATGAAAACGCAAACTTGCCCAGCACCGTTATATGAGCTGAAAAGTTCGTGTAGGAAAATATTCTTGTCGTGTCGTTTATTGGGTTAACCGTGCCTCCTTTTTACCTCGCCTTTTGCAGAATATCCGAAAGGATGAGGTCTACCCACCGGGCATACATCTTACCTGAGGGATGCAACAGGTCTGGAGCTAACAGCGAACGATCTTGGGCTGCCTCTCTGGAAATGGGCGTGATATCGAAAAAATTAATTTGGTACAATTGGCAAATTGAGTCTGCGGCGGCATTGAATTGGTTGATTTCCCTGGCAATCTTCTCAGGATCTCTGTTTTGACCAAAAGGGGTAACGCCATAATCGGGGATCGAAAGTACAAAAACTCCTTGAGGCTCTCCTCCTGCAAAGGACAGGGAAGTGCGAATCAACGCTTCAAAGCTGGCCATGTACACCTCCAATGAAGCCCCTCGAAATTGGTTGTTCACCCCAATGAGCAGGGAAACCAGCGAGAAAGTATCCGTTATTGCCCGTTGGCGGATGCCATTGGAAAGTTCCTGGGTTGTCCAGCCTGTCCGAGCAACAATGACAGGCGTATCTACCACTACTCCTAAGTTGCATAACCTTTCCGCCAGCTGGATGGGCCAACGATCTTCCTCTGGTACGGCCTCTCCGATGGTGTAGCTGTCCCCTAGTGCCAGGTAGGAAAGGGTATCAGGCAGAACTACCGGAGCAGGCGTATCCGTATCAGCTCCACATCCTCCAAAAGCCGAAAGGAGAATTATCGACAGCAGACAGAAGGTAGCTGTTTGAAAAGAAAATGAGGAAAATTGACCTGTTGATTTCATTCAAGAAGGGTTGTTTAATGCCCCAAATGCTTGTGCGAGATTTCCTACCTTATAGAAAGGTTGATGTTCAACAGGGAATTTCATGCTTATTTCGCAATTTTGCCAGACATGAACATACGCCCTGCCACGCGGTACAAGCTAGGAGTAGCCCTTGAATTCGGCATCATATTTCAGGTTCAAACACTGTTGTTTTACCTCATTTATGTGCTGACGGGACCTGTTGATGATGGAAAAGTTGAGATAAGTGTAGACTTGAGGCTTTTTATGGCAGCTTCCCTCGGGTTGATAATCGGCCTGGTAGAGGAATTTTTATTGAGAAACCGACTGAAAAGGCTGCCGTTCATTTCGGCCTTGCTGTTGAAGACAGGGATTTACACCCTGCTAATGGTGATCACGATTCCGGTTTTGGCAATCGTTGGAAAAATTGCCTTGGATTTACTGATCACAGACATTGGCCTTGCAGGTGTTGTCTCATGTGCTCCAACCATCCTCGGAACTCCTTTACTCATGGGCCAGATGTTCATGTTTTTTGCCATGATCACCTTTCTGACCCTGAGTGTGAATCAAATCCAGAAATTTGTAGGGCCCGGCCGCCTGGTAAGTTATGTGACCGGGAAATATAACCACGCCACTTGGGAGGATTATATCCTCATGTTTGTAGACCTGAAAGCCTCCACCTCCTTGTCTGAGGAGTTGGACACGCTTACCTACAGTGATTTTATCAGCGACTTCATTGATGACATTACGGAAGCGATTTACACCTTTCACGGTAGGATTTATCAATATGTGGGAGATGAGGTGATCGTTTACTGGCGGCTGGACAAGCGAAAGAAGAAAAACGCAAGGCCTCTCCATTGTTTTGTGAGGATGATGGACATGATCGAAGAACGGGCACCCTATTATCGCGAAAAATATGGTATGTTGCCCCAGTTCAAAGCTGGCTTACACGGAGGCCGAATCGTGGTGAAAGAGGTTGGCGAACTAAAAAAGGAAATCGCTTTCCACGGCAATCCGATCAATACTACCTCCCGCATTCAAACCCTATGTAATGACCGCAACACCAATTTTTTGATGTCTGAGTACATCCTGGAACGCGTGGAGCTTTTACCCCATTACACCGCTTTCAGTGAAGGGAAATTTAACCTGAAGGGAAAAAAGGAGCTGATTGAATTGTTTCGGGTGGAGCGCATCAGCCAGACAAAAAAACAGGCGCAGCCTTCTTAGCTGTGCCTTAGAATCTGTCTCCCAGCTTCGTTCCCCGTCACCTAAATCTTCGAAAGGCAGGTTCCGTTGGGAACGAAAGCGGCCTGTGGGGGGCCTAGGATTTCATAAGCGTTTCGATACTTTTCCGCCAACAGGTACTCACTATCACAAAAAATGGTTTATGCGGAACGGTTTATGTTGAATTGGCATCACAGTGTTGAGGGACACGTAAAACTCGTCACAGGAATGCCCACTTCTTTGATAGATTTGAATCCCCCCGCAACGTCTATCATGTTGTGAATCCCCCTTGACTTGAGGATTGAGGCTGCCACGACGGAACGATACCCACCGGCACAATGCACGTAAAAGGTGCCTTCTCCAGGAAATTGGTCAAGAAAATCATTGATCTGGCTTAGGGGTGTATGTACGGCCTGTTCCAATCGTTCGGATTGGTACTCTCCTGTCTTTCGCACGTCAAAAACGGGGACATCAGGCGTCGATTCGAGGGCTGAAGCAAACTTAACAGCAGGTACGGAGATAATGCTGTCTGTTTCTTTGCCTGCTTGTTCCCAGGCATTGATTCCTCCTTTGAGGTATCCCATCGTATTGTCAAACCCTACTCGTGACAAGCGTGTAACTGCTTCTTCGACGCGATCATCTTCTACCACCAGCAGGATAGGTTGTTGAACGTCCTGAATCAACGCACCTACCCAGGGGGCAAAGCTGCCGTCCAGCCCAATGAAGATAGAGCGAGGTACGTGTGCTTCTACAAACTCCGTTTGGTGGCGGACATCCAGCACAATTGCACCGGATTCGTTGGCATAGGCTTCAAACGTCTCTGGATCCAGGCCAATGTCACTACGCGCTAGCACTTTCTCAAAACTTTCATAGCCTTCCTTGTTCAGCTTTACATTCAATGGGAAATAGGCCGGTGGCGGTTGTAGCCCATCGGTCACCTCCTGAATAAATTCCTCACGGGTCATATCTGCCCGCAGGGCGTAGTTCATCTGCTTCTGGTTGCCGAGGGTATCCACCGTTTCCTTCATCATGTTCTTTCCGCAGGCGGAGCCGGCACCATGGGCGGGATATACCACCACTTCGTCTACCAGGGGCATGATCTTGGTCCTCAGGCTTTCATATAACATGCCCGCAAGGTCTTCCTGGGTCATACTGGCCGCTTTTTGGGCGAGGTCAGGCCTGCCTACGTCTCCAAGAAACAAGGTATCTCCAGAAAAAATGGCGTGGTCTTTTCCGTCTTCATCGATGAGCAAATACGTCGTGCTCTCCATGGTATGACCCGGGGTATGCAGGACTTTGATTTTCACCTTGCCCAACTCAAACACCTGCCCATCTTTTGCAATCACCGCATCAAAACTGGGGTTGGCATTTGGCCCATAAATGATCGGCGCACCAGTCTTTTCGGATAGGGTCACGTGCCCACTCACAAAATCGGCATGAAAATGCGTCTCAAAGACATACTTGATTTCAGCACCTGATGTTTCTGCTTTTTCGATGTACGGCTGAACTTCCCTTAGCGGATCAATGATCGCCACTTCTCCATCGGATTCGATGTAATACGCCCCTTGTGCGAGGCATCCGGTATATATTTGTTCTACTTTCAAGGCAGTATGATTTGGTACAAAAATAAGCATTGGGCAGATCAGGCAAAGTAACCAATGTTACGTAGGGGTGCAAGGGGGAGTTTTTGTTGTACTTCCTCATGCTGTGATTGGCTTATTTTCGTTAAATTGAGAAGAAATAGGTGAAATTGATTCGCTAAATATGTACATATCCAAAGTTGAAATAGAAAACTTTCGTTCCATCTCGAAGCTGGCCATTGAGTTTCCTAAAGATAATCTCGCTGGGTGGCATGTGGTGATTGGGGATAATGGTTCTGGGAAGACCTCTTTTGTGAGAGCGGTGGCGATGGCGTTGATAGGTAGATCAGAAATACAAGCGTTAAGAATTCCTCTAAAAAGCTATATCGCAAAAAATTCTAATTCTGGAAGCTCAGGTCTTGAGCTTTATAAGAGTCAAGAATACGACTTATTGAATAATGGAGTTGATACTGGACCAATCGTGGTATCAACTATTTTGATGGAAAAATTTGAAGAGGATGGGCATATTTTCATAAGCAATAGTCATGGGCATTTTAGGGAATCTAAAGATTTTCGTTATTCCGAAGGAATGGGCGGGTTCTCAGCATCTTTTGGTCCTTACAGGAGGTTTTCAGGTGGAAATGTAGAAAGAGAAAAAGCATTTCTTAACTATCCGAGACTAGCATCTCATCTCTCTGCTTTCGGAGAAGATGTTGCACTAACAGAGGCGCTTGAATGGCTCCAACAACTTCAGTATAAAAATCTTGAAAAGGACGAAAAAGCCTCAAAAGTCCTTGACGGAATCAAGAAGTTCATTAATGAAGGTGATTTACTTCCTCACGGGGCAAAAATTCACAAAATCGGCTCAGAAGGGGTTTTCTTCATTGATGGAAATGGCTTAGAAATTCCTGTGACAGAGCTAAGTGATGGCTACCGATCGGTCCTGAGCATGACCTTTGAACTGATTCGTCAGATGGTGTATGTGTACGATGAACAAAAGGTATTTGCCAAAATCTGGGAAGGGAAGTTTATCATTGATTTACCGGGGGTAGTGTTAATTGATGAGGTAGATGCGCACCTTCATCCAACCTGGCAGGTACGGATTGGCGAGTGGTTTACGAAGTATTTTCCGAAGCTGCAGTTTATTGTAACTACCCACAGCCCCTTGGTTTGTAGGGCAGCAGAAAAGGGCACCATTTGGAGGCTGCCTTCACCTGGATCAGACGAGGAAGCAAAAGAAATAACGGGAATAGAAAAGAAAAGATTGGTCTATGGCAATGTCCTGGATGCCTTTGGGACAGAGGTATTTGGAGAGAACGTGACGCGGTCAAGGGAAGGACACGAATTATTATCGGAGATGGCTATGTTAAATGTAAAATCGGTTAGAGGAGCGATCTCTGAGGAAGAAAAAAGTCGACTAAACGAACTAAGAGCAATCTTACCGACAGAATCTTAATGATCAGGTTATATCCACCTCGGCTTTCAGGTAGAACGCTCGCTGCTCTTAAAAAGTACCAGCAAGAAATTGACCTGTTGCCTGACCATAAAGAACAGGTAGCCAAGGCCAAGGAAAGCTGGAAAACCAAGACCAGGGATAAACCTTTCGAGGAGGTTAAGGAAAAGCTAACTGAGATGTGTGCAGGTGCCAGACGATGTTGCTATTGTGAGGATTCCGTTGCCGATGAGATTGAGCATATTTACCCTAAAACCCGTTTTCCTGATAAGACTTTCGTTTGGGATAATTATCTGTATGCTTATGGATCATGCAACCGTCCGAAAAGCAATGATTTTGCCATTTTCGATGCTAAGGGTAACCCAATAAACCTGGCAAGCCTGGACCCTAACCTACCTCCTCCAATTGGTCTCCCTCTGCTCATAAATCCAAGAGAAGAAGACCCATTCGATTACCTGATTCTTGACTTATCAGGGACCTTTTTCTTTGTTCCCATCATTTTCGATAAATCAGACATAATCCATAAAAGAGGAAACTATTCTATTACATTGCTAAAGCTCAATAGGGATGACATTGCAAAGGGAAGGAAAGAGGCATATGGGGACTACCGGGCTAGGTTGAGGGAATACATAATTCGAAGGGATGGTGGGGCCACAAAAAAAGAAAAGGACGAACTCATTGAAGGAATCAAAACCAAACAACACCCTGCCGTATGGGAGGAGATGAAGCGGCAGCACAAACAGATTGGTGAATTAGAGGCTCTTTTTGATGCTGCGCCAGAGGCACTAGCTTGGTAAGACATAGCAAAAACAGCCCCTTGTGGTATCGCATCAGTCAATAATCCGTACATTTAGCAAAGATTTTAAAATGCGTGCAATAGAGTTTAAGGCAAAAATTAAAAACGGGGTGATCCGAAGTGTCACTCGATCAGACCTTAGCCTTCTAATTCCCTCAAAATGCCAATTATTTCGTAACTTACAATATGGAAAAAGTCGTCAAAATTATCGGCCTTCACGATGAGCAATCGGATTTAACCTACTGGTTGAGCAAAACTCCGCAGGAACGACTTGCCGCCATAGAAATCCTTCGCCAGCAATATGTCCGACTCAAAGGTATTCAGCCCAGACTTCAG
>JBCDIQ010000080.1:0-17228 GCA_039024295.1 Bacteroidota bacterium
GATGATTATCCAGAAGACGGGTTCAGCGAAATTCCAGACTTTGGCTTACCCTCAAAAGTATTGAAGCACGTAAAAGCTAAGCTAGAGATCATGCGGGAAGACACGGTGGTGATGCGGCTGGCAGGAGAAGAGTTTGTACTGGACATGGAAAAAATGGTGGGTAAATCCGCAGAAACCACCATCTTTCTTTCTGAGCAAGACAGTATGTCTCATCCAGGGATGGACCTACTATACGATGTAGGCTCTCAGGAAGCCGTACTGGTCCGCCCCAAAAGAAGTGCCACTGCACAGCAGCCTTTCTCCAGTTCCTTTCATGAGTTCTACCTCTATTTCGAGTCAATCGTATGGAACCTGAATACCACTGAAATGCACTTCACGGCTTTCATTGACAGGGAAAATAAATTGGCCGCTATTGAGTCTTTTGATTTCTTTAATAAGTATCGTTTTGACAGCTACAAAGGAATTCTACCTTTTAACCCCATAGGGGCCATCTACCGGTACAATTACCTGTATCCCGCAAAACCCATTTTTCCAGAAGAAATTTTAAAAGAATACAAACTTCCAAACAAGCTAACCGCCTTCAAACGAGCCCTGCCGCGCCTGGAGGGAGCCGGTTATTTGACATATGATCGGGCCTCTACTGAAATTAAGCCTACCCCCAAGCTTATTGCATGGGCCAAAGCCGCCCGTAAAAAGAAAGACTATGACGCCCTGCAACTGGTGTCAAAGGTGGACACGGGAAGTCACGCCATTATGGATGTGGTATCCAAAGAAGTAAGCCTGAGGGGTGTACCCTTTTTCTCGTTGAGTGACTCTCAATACCTCCGAGTGGTACCCATTGATGGCCAGGTCAATGTCCTTCAGAAACGTAACCTACAATTCGGTGGGGCCATTGCTGCGGGAAAACTTAATTTTTATGCCAACAGAGAAGGAAGTTTTTCTTTTGACTATGAATCCTTTAAAATCTTATGTGATTCGGTAGATTCCATGAGGTTTGTCCTTGTCCGGAACCCGCCCAAAGGGTATGAACCCACTCCACTTGAGCAAGCCCTGAGCAATACCGTTTTTGAAGGGGTAACCGGAGCCATTCACATTGATGCTCCCAACAACAAAAGTGGAAACAAAAAATTCCCTCAATACCCCATTTTCGACAGCTTCTCAGATGCCTATGTGTATTGGGCTCGCCCAAATGTGCAAGATGGCATTTATACCAAGGATAAACTGTACTTCGGACTAGACCCCTTTATCCTGGATAGCCTGGAAGACTTTGACGAATCTAACCTGACCTTCGAAGGGGAATTCTTTTCGTCGGAGATATTCCCAAAATTCCGCCAAAGTCTGATGGTGATGGAAGACTTCACCCTCGGCTTCAATGAGGAGACCCCTGAAAACGGCTATTACTGCTACGACAACAAAGGTCTTTTCTACAATGAAATTTCCATGGATGGCAACGGCCTTCAGGGGAATGGACGCCTGGAAGTCATCGATATTGACATGATCGTAGAGAGTGATTCGTTCATGTTTCACTTTGACTCAGTGATGGCCACGGTACAAAACTTTCGCCGTGAAAGTGGATACAGAAATGGCAATTATTACCCGGAGCTAGACGCTTCTTCTGCTCGCTATATTTGGTACACCAAAGAAAACCGAGTTACCCTGGAATCCCTCGACGAGCCTATCCGTGTATTTGGGGGAGAAGCAGAATTTACCGGGAGACTCAACATCACCCCTGGCCGGGTCATTGGGAATGGCAGTGTGGTATTAGGCCAGGTAAAAATTGAGGGAGATAGCATTTTGTTCAATGAGATGGACTTTTCTTCTGCCTCGTCAGACTTTGTCATCCTGGATGAATTTGAGGAAGGACTGGTCCATTTCAAGGCAGAAAATGTTCAGGTTAACTATGATGTGTACGACCACGTTTCAAACTTCTCTACCACTGAGGTAGGAAATGCGCAGGCTTCCTTCCCCATTCACCAGTACAGGACCTCCATGGCCAAAGGGGAATACAGAAGGGAGAACAACGAACTCCTCATGGAAGGGGTCAGCTCCTATATACGGGACAACTTCTTCGTATCAACCAAGGCAGAAATGGACAGCCTCAAGTTCAATGCAAAAGAATCTTTGTACAAGGTTGATGACCGAACCATTGAGGTGTATGGCGTCCCCTATATTTATGTAGCAGATGCGACCGTAACTCCAGATAAACTGGAAGTGACCATCCTGGAAACCGGATTGATCAAACGCCTGGAGAATGCCGTAATTGAGGCTAATCAGCAGAATAAATTCCACAAGGTTTATGAAGCCAACGTAGACATTTACTCTGCCTACGATTATGAGGCATCGGGTATGTACGACTACATCGTGGTAAAAGGCCAGCAACAGTTTATCAAGTTCAGCAAGCTTGAAGTCAACAGCGATACCACCAGTATAGGGGAAGGGGATATACCGGAGAGCCAGCAGTTTTACCTTACAGAACGAATTTTCTTCAAAGGAAAAGCTCGGGTAAATGCATCGCGGAAATTCCTGGAGTTTGAAGGGGAAGTCAAGATTGAATCTGAAAACCCCGCGTTCAAAGGGACTTGGTTCCCATTTGCTGCCACAGTCGTGAACCCAGATTCTGTGTTCATTCCGATCGAGAAACGCATTTACAATGATGACAAAGAATTGCTGACCGTAGGATTGAACTTCCAACCAGAGCCTCGTGTTTTCTACTCCAACTTCCTCCAGCCCATTCGTGATGAGGCGGATTACTCGGTCGTTACCGCTTCAGGTGGTTTAACCTTTGACCGCCGAACCAAAGAATTTAGGATTGGTTCGGAAGAGAAAATTACCGGCCAAAGCCTAAAAGGGTCTACCGTTAGTTTCAATGACTCCCTTAACATCATTACTTCCCATGGTTTGCTGAATTTCCCAGAGGATTTTGCCAAAAACACCATCGACCTCAAGTTTTCAGGAGACTGGTCTGACAACCTTACCCGTAGGCAACTGTCAACCAGCCTGATTGTAGGGGTAGGATTCTCTATCATGCCGGAGGAACCTTTGAAAAAGGTTTCGGACAACTTGCTCTACCTAACGGCAAACAATGCGGACATCGACTTCAACCGTCGGGCCATGCAGGAAAACATCGCAGAACTGCTAGATGAAGGCAAAACTGGCGATAAGGAGACCAGAAGGTTCATTGAGGATGTACGCAATGCGATGGTGTACACCGACATCAAACTGGCCAAAGAGCTGCCCTTCACCCTCCTGCTTTCCGATGTCAACTTCAACTACAGCCGGGAGTACAAAGCCTTGTACTGTAACGAGGATGTAGGTCTGCTTGGACTAGGCGGTACCCCAATCAACAAGATGGTGAGTGCCAGAATGGTCTATAAGTTTGGTGCCATTGATGGAGAAGGAGAAAAGGTACCAGACCGTTTCGATGTGTACCTGGAAGTAGACGAATTCAACTGGATTTTCTTCCGTTTTTCCGGGGAGGTGGTCTACACGACTTCTTCCTATTATGACGACTACAACGTACAGCTCCAGCTGGAAATAGACAAGCGCAAAAAAGCAGAAGGCTTCCGATTTGAGTTGTTACCGGAAGATGATGTGAACAAGTTCAAGCAGGAGTACGTGAAGAAATACATTGTTCGCTAACCTGATGTGAAAAAATGCCAGGAGCTAATTGCTCCTGGTCAATCTTTTTGATATATTTGCAGCCCGATTTGATAAAACTCAGATAAGATGGCCAAGAAAAGTAAAGCGAACCGCATCCAGGTGATTTTGGAATGCACCGAGCACAAAGATTCAGGACAACCTGGAACTTCTCGCTACATTACTACCAAAAATCGCCGTAATACGCCCAGTCGTATGGAGTTGAAGAAATACAACCCCATACTGAAACGCCACACCGTTCACAAAGAAATCAAGTAACACAACATGGCTAAGAAATCAGTAGCAGGATTCCGTGACAGGAGCAAGATCAAAGGGTTTACCAAGGTAATTCGTGCGGTAAAGAATCCTAAAACAGGTGCTTACTCCTACAAAGAAGACATTGTCCCCACGGACATGGTGAAGGATTTTATCAAAGACAATAAATAAGGAAGCTTTTCCTTGAAGATACAGCCCCGCAGGTATGTTGCCTCCGGGGTTTTTTAGTATGCCCTGCTATGGACTCTCAGCTGATTCTGTTTGTCAAACATCCTGTACCGGGTCAGGTGAAAACTCGTCTGGCAAAAACGGTAGGCCACGAAAAGGCTTTGAAAGTGTATCACCTACTGTTGCAGCGTACCCAGCAACAAGCTGAAAGGGTGCAAGCAGACAAAATCGTGTGGTACGGCAATGAAATTCCAGCGGATGATTTATGGGCCCAAACGGGATGGAATCGAAAGCTACAACATGGGCCAGACCTTGGGGCACGGATGGAGCTGGCCTTTCAAGAGGCCTTTGATCAGGGAATCACCAAAGCGGTGATCATCGGCAGCGATTGTCCGGGCATTACCACCGAATTGCTGGAAACCGCTTTCCAGCAATTGGAAACCCATGACGCAGTCATTGGGCCTGCCAATGATGGAGGATATTACCTCCTGGGACTTACCCGTATGGTACCTGAAGTATTTCGAGAAATGGAGTGGAGCACCGAGACGGTGTTTGAAACGACGGTTAAGCGGCTTGCGGCTGCGGGGTTCCAAGCTGCGCTATTGCCTGAGTTGGTGGATGTGGATACGGAGGCGGATCTACATGCAGTCAAACATCTGTTACCCCTATAAAATCCCCTCCCGATACAGCATGTCGCGAATTTCTTCCAACGTCAGTAGCTGCATATTCGCCGAATTGTAGTTGGTAAATTGGGCGTCATAGTTAGGCTCGAAGGTATCGTAAGGAGAATTTCGCAGCACGAAGGTATGCTCAGTCTCTGTGATGTGGGGCCGCTCCTCCTCCGTAAACAGGGCTTCATACAGTTTCTCGCCCGGGCGAACCCCAATAACCTCCGTGTTGATTTCCGATGGCTTGAACCCAAACCGCGGAGCCAACTCCTGGATCATCACCGTAGCAAGGTCAGGGATTTTTAAGCCAAACATTTTCAGGACAAACACCTCTCTTCCCTGCATTTGCTGTGCAGATTCTAAAATGAGCCGGGATGCCTGGGGAATGGTCATAAAAAACCTGGTCATGTCTTCCGAGGTGATGGTTACCGGTCCACCTTGCTGAATCTGGTGTCGGAATATGGGGATAACAGAGCCCACAGAATCCAGCACATTGCCAAAACGCACACAGGCAAACTTGCATTCAGACTCTCCCAAAGGAGCGTTGATGATTACCTTCTCACTGAGAAGCTTGGTGGCTCCCATGGTGTTCACAGGGCTTACCGCCTTGTCAGTCGAAACCCCCACCATGAACTTCACCTTCTTCTCAATGGCTGCCTCTACGACATTTTTGGTCCCAATCACATTGGTGTAAACGGCCTCAAAAGGATTGTATTCACAAAAGGGCACATGCTTCAGGGCAGCTGCATGAAAAATCATATCCGCACCTTCGGCAGCACGCATTACCCGATTTCTATCCCGAATGTCCCCAATTAAATTGCGGATCAGCGGGGAAGGGCTTTTTTGGTTCAGGTGAAAGTGGCCAGCCTCGTTGTGGTCAAATACCCGGATGCGTTTAGGCCCTTCAGGAATGAGTTGTCGCACGATTTCCGACCCGATGGAACCACAACCACCAGTTACAAGGATGTCTTTATCAGTAAAAAAGCCCAAAGTTCAGCAATTTTTGCAGGTGAAACCGGAATAAGCCCCGGCAAATGGCTGCACAAGTTACGGAAAAGTCCGGGGAGATTTGGAGCGGAAAAATGATAAAATATTTCTCCTGAGAACAGGGTTATTGGTTAACCAGTACCTTAAAATTGCTGACAGCAGCATCAGAGGTTAAGGAAAGTATGTAGCAGCCTACCGGAAGGGTAGAAACATCCAGGCTGACCGCCAAACCTACTGGCAAGTCCATTTCCCAACCCTTTGAAACGGTCCGGCCGTTCAGGTCCAAGATTTTTGCTGAGAATTTCCCTCCAGAGTTCCCTGGTTTTCGAATAAACAATCGTCCTGTTACCGGATTGGGATACACCTGCCAACCTGAGCTTACAGAAACCTGTTCCAAACTTGTAGCAGGATCATATTCGTAGGCCCCAATATCAGGAGTGCCATTAAAAATGCGTGCTTCCCCTCGTTGATCTATGGTGATGGAAGACCCTGCTGCAGCATCAATCGCCGGGCTTCCGGCATTAAGGGAATGGGTGGGCGTAGGACCTCCGTAAAAATCCAAGGCATTCAGGTTGGTGCTTACGACCTTATCTCCAGCGGCAAGTTGAGTCCTAAGACCGGTCGTATCCCCAAATAAATTCCCCCCATTGGATTGAAAATTTACCCCTTCACCCTCATCAAAAAAGTCAGGAGAAATAGAGGCAGTATTTTGGGAAATCAGAGAATTATTGAGGACCAAATCTGTTGAGAGGCCATTATACAGTCCTCCCCCTTTATTGCCAGCTTCATTGAAGGCTAAGGTGCAGTGAATGAGCTCTGCACGCGCGGGAGCTGTCACACTTCTGCTGTCGATCGCTCCTCCATCCAGGTTGGTGGCACGGTTACCAGAAAAGGTGCAATTGACCGCCCGAAAGAAAGCAGGTTCATCCCGCCCGTAGCTGGCTACGGCCCCACCACTTGCAGCCCGGTTATTAGAAAAGGTTACGTGCTCCGTCAGGAAAGTGCCCCTGTTCAGCACAGCCCCTCCTCCGAATGTCTCAGGCTGCCCATCTTTTAACCAGCACCAAGAAAGCCCGAGTGTATCACCATCATTCACTTCAAACAACCGAATTGCACTGTCGGTCGAGATGATCAATCGGTTCGTAGTATTTCCCTGAATAAAAGTGGTTTGGTCAATGAAAAGGGGCCGCTTAAGTTTTAGGGTTCCCCTGAGGGTACCCAGGTCTAGCGTATCTCCTTCACAAGCACTTACCACTGCCAGTCGCAAGCTGCCTTCCACATCGTCCTCCAGATTGGTCACCAAGATATCACGGGCATCATTTCGTTGAAAAGGACCAGCATCCGGCGTAGTTCCCCTAGCCTCCCCCCGAATGTCTTCTGCAGGTGCAGTTGTGGGGTCTGAAAACCCGATTGCTGCGCTGTTGCAGGTCAAGGGAAAAGCAAAATGTCCATTCGATAGCCGTACCAATGGCCCAAGACCTGCATCTAGCAAGAAAGTATCTGGCCCTACAGGGTTATCCGGAAAGATATTTTTTCGGTCATTGAATTGATCAATTAAATTGAATCCTTTTGAAAACAGGTTGCCAAAAAAGTCATCATTTTTACCTATCCCTTCATTGCCGATAATGATGGTATTGGCTAAGGTGGTAGCCCCAAACCTGGTGTTGTCAATCGCTCCTACATTGGCCGACTTATTCTGGGTAAAGAGACAATTGGTACAAAAAAATTCATTGTTTGTGTTGTCGTCGCCCTTCATCTGAATGGCCCCACCGGAAGCCTCAGCCTCGTTCTGAGCAAACAGGCAATTGAAGGCATCAATCCGTGAGTTACCCCCGTTTTCCCCGTTGCTTTGAATGGCTCCGGCATCGTGGATACGGTCAGTGCCAGCATCAGATGTGGCCCGGTTGCGAATAAAGGAGCAATTCCGAAGCTCCAGGTAAATAAACCCAAACTGGTTGGCATTTGAGAGGCAATCGATTGCCCCTGCATATTCAGCGATATTTTCTAGGAAGACACAGTTTTCAATAAATAAACTGCCATAATTCAGAATCGCTCCCCCTCCAAATTCACTTGGAGTTGCCTTCGGAGTGAATTCCGTGTTCCCATGTTGCAGGGTCATCCCACTTAGGTAGAGGCTGTCGTTCGGCCCATCCTTGAGAAAAAATATCCTTGTACTGTCCTGTCCATCAATGATAAAATCAGCTGGCCCGGGCCCAATGATGGTCAGCTTTTGCGTTATCTCTAACTGACTGCTCAGAAATAGGGTGCCAGTTGTAGTGATAAGCAGGGTATCGCCGTTTTGAGCGTCAATTATTCCTTGCCGCAATGTGCCAGGGCCGCCGTCATTCAATGAGGTAACAGGAATAATTCCTCCAAAAGCGATGAAATAAGTCGTTATAAAACAAAGAAAGAGCAAAGGCTTTTTCATGGACATCAATTTTAGGACAAAATTAGGATAATTCTTTTTAACTAAGGTAGTAACGATCGGAATAGTACCTGGGTATTGATTTTACCCATTAATGTTGGCATTTTACCCTTATGCAGTCCTTAGAAAGCAGATTATCCCCTCATGAAGTGCTGGAAAAGTACTGGGGATACACCAGTTTTCGCCCTCTTCAGGAGGACATTATCCTAAGTGCACTTAATGGGGAGGACAGCCTGTCCCTGCTCCCAACAGGCGGGGGGAAATCTATTTGTTTTCAAGTGCCTGTTTTATGTGGCGAAGGAATGGGAATTGTCATTTCCCCGTTGATTTCCTTGATGAAAGACCAGGTGGAGCAGCTCAACCAACGGGGGATTCCTGCCGCATTCCTGAACAGCAGCCTTGAACCTCAGCAGATTGATTATATCCTGGAGCGGGCCATGAATGGCAAGTATCGCTTTCTGTATGTAGCTCCAGAGCGAATAAGCTCTGAGATGTTCATGCTGAGGGTCCCACAAATGCCCGTTAGCTTGCTGGTGGTAGATGAAGCTCATTGTATCAGCCAGTGGGGCTATGATTTTCGTCCGGACTACCTCGAAATAAAAAGAATCCGATCTGTCCTTTCTCAGTTGCCCATGATGGCACTTACGGCTTCTGCAACCCCGCAAGTGGCCAAGGATATTTTGGACCAACTGGAAATGGAGAGCCCTAAGGTTTTCCAAAAAAGCTTCAAACGGGAGAACCTACGGTATTTTGTCCTTCCGGAGGAAGATGTGATAGGTCGAATCCTCTCAATTTGTCAAAAAACACAAGGAACGGGAATCGTGTATGCACGCACCCGCAAAAGGACAGAGGAGATGGCCAAGCTGCTCCAAGCTCACCAGATTACAGCGGCGGCCTATCACGGGGGGTTACCGCATTCTGCCCGCGAGGAGGTCCAGCAGCAATGGATTAAGGGCAACATCAGGGTGATGGCCGCCACCAACGCCTTTGGCATGGGGATCGACAAACCAGACGTGCGCTTTGTCCTTCACCTAAACCAACCCTTTGACCTGGAAAGCTACTACCAGGAAGCAGGCCGTGGGGGCCGGGATGGGCAAACTGCCCTTGCGATAGCCTTTAACAACCCTGCGGACCGAGCAGAGGCAAAACGTTGGTTACAGGAAAAGTACCCCCCATTTGAGCAGGTTCGAGCACATTATGAAGCGGCATGTGCCCATTACCGTATTCCTAAAAAAGGAACTGTTCGCAAAACCGCTCCATTTGACATTCAGGAGCTGGCCAATTCTGCTCAATCTCCTTTGTTGCCCCTTTATCATTCGTTGAAAATCCTGGACCGCGAAGGGCTGTTGAATTTACAGGAAGAAGCGGACGACTATGCTCGGATACGAATTACGGCCAGTCCTGCGGATATCCTTCATTATTGCCGAACCAATGAGCGGCTTGGAAAAATCCTCGATTATGCCTTGAGAAATCTCGGAGGTGAGCTTTACCAAACCGAACGACGGTTCCTCCCGGGGACTTGGGCAAATCAACTGGGGTGGCAGGCTGCTGCTTTACAAACCGCCCTTCACAAGCTGAGCACATTGGGATTGATATTTTATCAACCTCCCCGTGGATTTCCAATCATCCAGTTTTTTGAGCCCCAGCGTTCACTCCAACAGGCTGACTTAAACTGGGATAAATACACTTTCCTGAAAAATCAGGCGCAAAGGCGGTTCGCCTCCATTAACCACTACCTAACCTCCCAGGATATTTGCCGCTCAGTCGCCATCCAGAGTTATTTTGGAGAAAAGGATGCCACCTCTTGTGGCAAATGTGATGTATGCATTGGCAGGTACAAGCGGCACTTAACATATGCCCATCTAGCTCCATTGAGTAAAGCGATTATTGCTTATGTGGAGGCTCACGGGCCAACCTACAGAAAGGTTGTGTTAGAAGTTACTGAAGGTACGCCCACCCAACGAGAGCAAACCTTGCGGATGCTGCTAGACAAACAACTCATTCTTACTGACCCATTGGGTAATCTATCTGTCTCCCGGGATGCCCTATCCGGAGGAATCACACGCAAGTAACCTATCGGCCAGCTGACTGACCGTTGACCGTTGGCCCGTTGGGATAAATGCTGGTTCCAGTTCCTTTAAAGGATTCAGGACAAAATCCCGCTTGTGGTACAAAGGATGCGGAAGGATCAGGTCAGGATGGTTTAGCTGCTGTCCGTTGAATTCTAACAGGTCAATATCAATCACCCGTGGTCCCCACTTTTGCTTCCGGATTCTCCCCATGAGCTGCTCCACTTCAAGCGCAATGTACAGCAAGTCCAAGGGGGAACCTGGAAATTGCACCTCTACGACCATGTTCATAAAGTCGGGCTGATTGGTTACTCCCCAAGGAGGGGTAAGATAAACCCCGGAACAGCGCAAAATTTCCACCTGCTGTTTCCCCAATCTACTAATTGCCGCCTGAAGGTTCTCAGGTCTATTTCCCTGATTGGTACCAAGTCCTAGAAAAATCATGCCCCAAATATCCGAACACAAATTCAATTTTTGATATACCCCAAACGAAAACTACCCTAATGGAGTTCAACAACAAGTGAAGATTCTTGCAATCATATTGCTTAGCCTGGCCATCCTCGGCTGTCTCAGTACCGGCATAGGAGCAGTATTGAATCTTGATATCTTTTTCAAGCTTCCCGTTCTCAAACAATTGGAAGAATCACATGGTAGGCTGGTGGCCCGCCTTACCCTCGGCGTAATCGGTGGCTCCTTACTCATATCCGTGGTACTTATGCTTGTGGTAATATTCTCGATCGCAGGTTAAAAGGGTGTTAGAAATCCGATTTTTATGGTAAAAACCCTGTTTTTTCCCTGTATTTTTTTGTGTATCTTCACTATAAGGTAAAACAATTAAGGGTAATCAAATTCAATAACCAATGGCCCCACAAAGTTCCCACACAGTCGTATTCTCCGACCTGGACGGGACCCTTTTGGATAAGCACAAACGCCTTCTTCCTGAAATAAAAGAAGCTGTCCAACACCTTAAAGCCCAGGATATATCATTGATTTTCTGTTCTTCTAAAACCAGAAGTGAGCAGGAGTTGATATTGGCAGAATTGGACCTAGAAGAACCCATCATTGTAGAAAATGGTAGCGGGATTTTTATCCCTCATACCTATTTCAATTTTGAGTATGCCTACCAGGATACAACGCCTAAGTTTAAGGTAATTGAACTGGGAGTTCCTTCCGTGGTGATTCGCACCATTGTGAGCCAGGCACAACAAGACGCAGATTGTTTCCTAAAGAGTTTCTACTCAGAAAGTCCAGACTTCATTGGGGCTGTTACAGGTTTATCTGATGAAGCTGCTTTGAGGGCAAATGTTCGTGATTACAGTGAAGTGATCGTTACAAACGGACATACGCCTGAGCATTTTATGAATTTCGAACAAGAACTTCATTCACAAGGGCTCTGCATGGTTCGAAACACCCATTATTCCTCTGTAATAGGCATTTTCAGTGATGAGGGAAGAGCTGTACAGCTGCTGGGGGATCTTCTCCGCAAGAAGCATGGCAATATTCTTTCCGTAGGAATAGCCGATTGCCTTGACGATTATGATATGCTTGCTGCTGTAGACCTGCCTTTTTTGGTGAAAGATTTTTCAGGAAATCACGCCCCCATCAGCCTGGAAGGACTGATCAAGGTTGAAGGAAAAGGTCCAAACGGCTGGTTAGAAGCGATCCAACAATTGCCGGTTAAAATGTTTGCCTGACCGTCAGGAAGTAGAAAACGAGGTACCGCATCCGCAGGTACTGGTAGCATTTGGATTGTTGAATACAAATCCACGATTGTTCAGTCCATCTAAAAAGTCTACTTCTATTCCCTGTAGGTATATTGCCTGTCGAGGATCAACGAGCACTTCTACCCCACTAATTTCATGAACCTCGTCCATTTCAGTCCGCGCATCGAAGTCCAGGATATAACTCAACCCGGAGCATCCCCCTCCTTTTACGCCTACGCGGAGGTATTTATCTGCAGGAATGTTGTCCCGCTCTCTTAATGCTTTGAGTTCTGTGGCTGCACTTTCTGTCAGGCTCACCACCGCAGCTTGTACTTCAGACATATCTTTGCTTATTATTTACAAAGGTAACAGAAACTTCGATCTTGTAATAATTTGCCTACTTCATAGGCACACTGATTCTATCATCTTTAAACGTTATTTGTCGAGCAGATGTTCTGCCACAAACAGTAATCCTTTTACAGAAGCAACCACAATGGCAGCAGCGCATAAATCTTTCCAGTAGGAGAGTCGTAGGGCATTTTTCAAAACAGGCATGACAATTAATGTTAACAGTGAACTATTTAACACAAAAATAACCTTGCGCTCACTGATTTGGGGAAAGTTTCGATGAGGGAGGCCAAAACTTCGATAAATGGGTTCATTCGACTCTCTTAAAGGGGAGTCCTGCGATAAATGCAGATGTTTTAGTAATTTCTTGTCGATTAAGATGATCCTCCATCAATTTTATTCCCCATGCCTAACCGTCCATATACCTATTATGACTTCACCATGAGCCTGTGTCCAGAATGCTTGGAGCGAGTTGAAGCAAAAATCATATTTGAAGATGGGAAGGTATATATGCTGAAAAGGTGCCCAGAGCACGGCCGGTCAAAGGTGCTGATTGCTACGGATGTGGAATACTATAAGCGAATCCGGAATTACAATAAACCTTCGGAAATCCCACAGAAGTTCAATACTGCTACCCATTATGGGTGTCCCTATGATTGTGGTATCTGTACAGATCATGAGCAGCACGGATGCCTCACAATTGTTGAGGTTACAGATCGGTGTAACCTAACCTGCCCAACTTGCTACGCAGCTTCCTCTCCCACACATGGTCGCCACCGGACCTTAGAAGAGGTTGTACAATTACTGGATTATGCCGTTGATAATGAGGGAGATCCGGATGTCCTTCAGCTGTCAGGGGGAGAGCCAACTGTGCACCCGCAATTTTTTGACATACTAGCTGCTGCAAAAGAAAGGCCCATTCGGCACTTAATGGTCAACACCAATGGAATTCGTATCGCCAAGGACAGGGAGTTCGCAAAGCGGCTGGCTGGTTATATGCCAGATTTTGAGATTTACCTCCAGTTCGATTCGTTTCGAAAAGAAGTGCTGGAAAGCATGCGCGGAACAGATCTGCGGCAGGTACGCATGAAAGCCCTAGCGCACTTAAATGAGTTCAACCTGTCCACTACCCTGGTTGTCACCCTCCAAAAGGGGCTGAATGACGATGAAATTGGCGACATCCTGGAGTTTGCTATGGAGCAGCCCTGCGTACGTGGGGTGACCTTTCAGCCTACTCAAATCGCCGGAAGGTTGGACCACTTTGATCCATCCAAGGACCGGATTACCCTCACAGAGGTGCGCCAGGCCATCATTGACCAGTCCGATATTTTCGAGCCCAATGACTTAATCCCGGTCCCTTGCAACCCGGATGCCTTGGTGATGGGCTATGCCATGAAGCTAGGCGGAGAAGTATTTCCCCTCACCCGGTGGGTGGACCCTCAGGAATTGCTAGACAATTCCCGAAATACGATTGTCTATGAACAGGACGACCGACTTAAAACTCACTTGCTCAAGATGTTCAGCACCGGAAACTCTGTAGAAGTCGCCGAAGCTGAACTCCACGAACTCATGTGTTGCCTCCCAAGGGTAAGCACCCCTTCGAATTTAGGCTATGACAACCTGTTCCGGGTTATCATCATGAATTTCATGGACGCGTACAACTTCGATGTACGCGCCGTAAAGAAGAGCTGCGTTCATATCGTCCACCCGGATGGCAGACTTATTCCCTTTGAAACGATGAACCTTTTCTACCGAGACGGTGAAATCGACCGATTCCAGCCAGAAGGCATCAAACGAATTGGAAAAAAAGCATCTGTTTCCTGATCGGCTACGCCTCCTCTTGGACCACGATCTGGGTAATCTTGTCACCCGGTTTGATTTCATCAATCACTTCCAGCCCTTCGGTCACTTTTCCAAAAACAGTGTGGTTGCGATCCAAATGTGCGGTATTGCTGCGGTTGTGGCAGATAAAAAACTGTGAACCACCGGTGTCACGACCCGCATGGGCCATAGAAAGCACCCCACGATCATGGTATTGGTTGTCTCCATCAAGTTCGCAAGGAATGGTGTAGCCTGGACCTCCTCGTCCACTGCCTTCCGGGCATCCCCCCTGAATGACGAAGTTAGGAATGACGCGGTGAAAAGTCAGTCCATCATAAAAGCCATCCTTGGCCAATTTGGTAAAGTTTGCTACGGTTCCAGGTGCATCTTTGTCAAAAAAGTCCACCTTCATGACCCCTTTTTCAGTATGAATTTCAGCTGTAGGCATAAATTTTCGAGTTGAGTATTCACAATCAGCGTTGCGTGTGCATTTGCCTCGCGAAAATACGCAGGCAAAGGGAATAAGCAAAAACAAGACGAGTAGCCCCCCTCAGTTGATGGATTCTTTCGAGCTGTTTATCTTACTCGGTATTCACCTCCTTAACCGAATTTACCTATGCAACTTTCAAAGCTACTGGCTAAGCACTTCCGAGAGGTGATCTTCGGAGGAAACTGGACTTGGTCCAACCTTCAGGATGGCGTCAAAGATGTGACCTGGCAACAGGCAGTACAGAAAGTGGAATCTTTCCATACCATTGCCGTCCTGGTTTTCCACATCCATTATTTCATTGAGGCAATCCTGAAAGTGCTTCAAAACCAACCCCTTGATTCACATGACAAAGAAAGCTTTAATTTGCCCCCAATAACTTCACAGGAAGATTGGGAATCTTTATTGACCAGGGTATGGGAGGATGCGGAGCTGTTTGCCAATTTGGTTGAACAACTACCAGAGGAACAGTTTTCTGCCACTTTTGTCAAAGAAAAGTACGGCGACTACTACCGGAACATTCAGGGGGTAATTGAGCATACCCATTATCATTTGGGGCAAATTGTGGTGTTGAAGCAGTTATTATCCAATAGTTCTAAAACCAAAAAGGATGCCATTGAAAAAGCATAACCACCCGGCCATGCTGGCCTGAGGGGGTTATGAGAATGCTCAACAATGAAAAAGATTTTTTGCTCACAAAAACGGCAACTTGGCTTTAACCTCCTTACGCAGTGCTTTACTTACCTCAAAATTGCGATCTCCCAGGATGATCGTTCCGGGACTTTCCCAGGCAGTCACCAAGGATTTGTTTACGATCTGTCGCTGGTTGATTCGTATGAAATCTTCCAGTGGATTGTCCCGGAGAAACTTTGCCAAAGAAAGTGCCTTCATGTAATTCCGGCCAGAGGTAGTATGAACGGTCAGGTATTGGTTATCGGATTCTATCAGCACGATGTCTGATAGGGCTACCTTTTCGTGTTTAGCTCCATTAGGCAGCAACATAAAATCATCCGCTGGTACCAAAATCGGCGGCTGTACGACCTGAGACCGAAATGCCTTGTCTACAGCGGAGAGGATGTCAATCGGCTCATATGGTTTTGTCAGATAAGTATGGTAATCGGTATGGGCTACCTTATTCAACATGTAGGTATCCTTGTATGCTGTGAGATAAATCACCGGTATGTCATAAGATTGCTGGATCGCTGTGGTAGTTTGAATACCATCCAATTGCCCTTTGCCATGTTCAAGGTTTACGTCCATGATGATCAGGTCGGGCTGGCAATTGGGGACTTGTGCTATTGCTTCTTCTCCTGACAACACACTTCCTACGACCGCATACCCGTGCTTTTCCAGAATCAGCTTTAGATGATCGTTAGACAAGGAATCATCTTCTACAATGAATATTTTCTGCTTGTTCATAAGAAAATAGCTCAGATGTACTGGAACTTCAGGATGTATTTGACTTTCCCATCTGTATCCGACACTAAATGACCGCGAAGCTGGCGGATTTGAGACTGTACCAGCCCTTGCCCAAATGAGCCCTGCCGAATATCCTCTTTATTGAAGCCCGGACCATTATCCTCGTACTCCAGCACCATCTGATCGTTCCCTATTTTATTCACCGCTACTCTAATGGTTGGCTGCTCGGTAAATGGAACTGCGTATTTCAGGGAATTGGTGATCCATTCATTAAGAATCAACGCTAAGGAAAGCGCTTCACTGGTTCGGATATTGAGGGGAGCAATTTCTTCCCTGAGGATTAGTTCGTGATGGGTTACATCCGCAAGCGATTTGACCTGTGCAATGAGCTTAGATAGGTAATCATTAAGGTTCACTTCACCCCGGTTTACCTCTGTAGGTTGTTGGTCAAGTATTTTGTGTAACAGAGCTAATGCGCTGATTCTGGAGCGTGTGGCCCCCAATGCCTGCTTAACGCCTTCATCTACCTCGCGCTCTGTCTGCAAAGCCACCATGCTATTGAGCAGGTTAAGGTTATTTTTAACCCTGTGCTGAAGCTCTCCATGGAGGTGTTGAATGTAGACCTTGTCTTTTTGTTCACGCTCCTTGGCAGTTTTTTCTACCTTCCGTCGTCGATTGAAGCTGAAAGCCAGCACAGATAAAACCGCCACCAAAGAACCACCAACTGCCAGGTAGCTTGATGATTTTTGTTGCTCGAGTTGTTTTTCCTGGAAAATAACTTGGTTTTCAGCAACTATGATTTTGAGCGAATCCGCTTTGATCTTGGTTTTGTATTCTGTCTCAAGGCGGCCAACATTTTCCAGGGCAATTCCCCGGTACAAACTATCGGCATATTCCTGATACGCACCCAGGAACTCAGCAGACTTTACAACCTCATTTTCATGTGCAAGAATTTGTGATTTTATCAATAAAGCCTGGCTGTAGAAAGTAGGTAATTTTTGAATATCTGGATCATTGAGAAATGTCTCTACTATCTCTCCTGCTTCTTTTATCCTTCCAGTTGCGTAATATGCATTTAAATAACTGACCTTTCGCTCACGATTTTTTAGGAAATTTTGTGAGAAATTATTAGCGGAATTAGCTTTCGAATATGAAACGTCGCGACGCATTTGATTTATATACCGATTACCTACTAGCTGGCTTTGGTCAGGCCACTGCCAC
>JBCDIQ010000081.1:0-17215 GCA_039024295.1 Bacteroidota bacterium
GTCAATTTCATGTAAGCGAGTATCTGTAGGAAGGGTTCTCTGCTGTACAATTTTACCCTGCATATCACTTATCTGGTAGCTAACCAATTGGTAATCATGCGTTTCAATGAAAAACAGACCACTGCTGGGATTCGGATACACGTTAATAGATGCCTCTGTGACCTCTTCTACACTAGTCGGCCGACCAATGACCTGAAACTGCCGACAAGTGGTGCCGCTGTTGACTTTTTCTTCTGTTTGTACGCTAATACAGAAGTCGTATATCCCTGGGGCAAGTGAGTCTACGCCCACCTCGAAATTGGTTTCGAGTTTATACTGACTTGGCATGATGGGAACCATCCCTGTGATAAAATTAGTATCTCTACGACCGATCACGTACTCAATAAGGCTAAGCCGATCCGACTTGGTGGAGTCCCGTTTGTAAAATTTTTTCTGCCAGGTGGGCGACCAAGTGCCATTTTCATATTGTCCTCGAAAAGAAATCCAATGAAATCCTGGTGGAAGCATGTCTGTATTGAGACTGTCCTCCCAAATAAGGATATCAGTTAATAAGCTGGCACCAGCAGGAGTAGCTTTTCCAAATCCGGGGTCTTGGCCATCAAAGTAGTACTCTAAGAAATCAATTTTTCCTTCCGCAAGGAAACTGGCGCTATCTTGCTTTACCAGGAACTTCTTTCTAAGGACAGTGGACCAGGTTGAATCAGTCCGGACCCGCACATTGAGGTAGTGGAACCCGGGTGAAAGTCCAGCTGTAGGAACTTCAAAATCCATCACCAAGGAATTTGAAGGATTGGCAACTGCAATTACAGTAGCTTGCCCAAAGCCTGGATCCTGGCTATCAAAATAGTATTCTCCTTGAACAATGGCAGGAAACTGAGCCCACACAATCGAGTGTAGGAGCATAAAAAATAGGATCGATTTTTTCATGATTATCTGCGGTTAAAGAAATCGGGAAAGTACAATACCTCTGCTGCTTTTGGGATAGCAGAAATTGTTAATCGCCTGAGACAGCCCTAAGTTGTACTTTTAGCTTATCACCTGGATTGATCACAGGATTTACGCTTAAGAACCAGATGTTAGGGGCAGCACCGACTCCGTATTGGATATAGCTGGTTAGGCCACCGTAAGGTCCAATATCTTCCCCCCTGTACCCGGCATTTGTAGCCATAGAATTGCTTCTAAGTATATATTGTCCATCCGTCCCGTTCTGGGCGGGGTTAAGCACGAATATATTTGCAGGATTGACATTGCGAATGTTGCCATTTCCTGCAGAAAGCCCCGGCCCCTCGCTGATATTATGGGTAACTGAGTCTGCAGTGAAATTGTAGTTGGGATTATTGCCCAGGAAAATGTTATTGCGAACGACTCCCTGTAAATTGGTAATGGTTACTTGAGGAGCAATAAAAAGATTGTTATGAACATCTGCCACAGAAAATTGTGGAACAAATATGGCTGCTTCGAAGATATTATTCGAAATGGTCATGTCCTGGAACGGACTAGTAGTAGATACCGAAGAGTAGATATGGGATCTGGTCTGACTTATCCCAAAAAAGTAGTTTTGGGTAATGATCACACGTCTGACCTGATCTGCTGGCTGGGGGTTCCAACGGACAAGGACCTCACGAAGGGTATTTTTGCGGATGATGACATCACTAACATATACCTGTATGTCTTGTCCAATGGTATAGGTAAATGAAAGTCCTTGAATAATGGAGCCTGCCGCCCCTGAGTTGGCATTTCCTCCACTGGCAGGCCTAAGCGAAATGCCTCGAATGACTGCAGGAAAGGTGTTTGTAGCAGGATTTTCACTCTGGAAGTAACCAGGGCCTGAAATAACCAGACGTTTGGTGATTGTCAGAAAGCCCGTGTAGGGATTTATGCTGCCATCAATGATTAGGGTATCTCCATCAAAGGCATCATCATGCGCATCCTTTGGGTCGTCATAAATGCCATTTGTGCCACCAGGAGTACCTGTTGAATTATTTACATGAAAAATGGTGGCTTGTGCGTTTAGGGTAAGTAACACCATACATGCGAGGTAAATAAACGACTTCATGTTAAAATGCAGTTAGGGGTTAATGATTGTTTTATGCCCCAAACAATCGGTATTTCCCCCCACCTCTATGGACAGATTGGAGTTGACGGTTCTTTCCTTGGAATTGAGAGATTTACTTTGGAGAGATGGATTCACACCTCCTTTTAAAGCAGGAGAATAGTAATGATGAAGTGGCGAAAGGCTACTTCCCTCTTAAAAAACTCGCCAACTCCCCAAAACCGTCTTTGGCAGCATCAGTAACCCATTTGCTGCCAAATTTCCGCCAGACCAGGGCCTCCACAAATGTTGCCTTGCGCTTATTACCTAAGTTTTGACCAAAAATAGCCACATCGGGATCTCCCGATGCCTGCATATGGTCAAAGACGGAAATCAAATGATCGTCAGATTCCATTTTTTGGAGCCACCGCGATTTATCCGCTGCGGTATCCAGATCAGGGTGTAGGTAAGCCCCCAATTTGATCAGGGCATCTCCTGCCTGCGCCTCTACAAATATTTCGTCCCAGTCAACCTCCAGGTCTGGGTGTTCATCGTGGATTACCTTCAGCACGGCTGTGGAGGCGGCGATTTCTGCTTCAGTTTTTCTCCCTCCCTCACCAGTGGCTTGCACCACCCTGCCATCTGCAAAGTTCACCTCAACCCTGGAAGTAAATGCTCCTGAACCATCATTCCGGGTGTGATAGGTTACCCGGGACTCCCAATAGCCCAGGTCACGCAAGAATTCATGGAGGCGGTTTTTGTCGTTATACATAAACAGTTTTCAGGAGTCAGTTTTCGGTTTACAGTATTAGGTTTGGAAACAGGTCATATTATATCCCAATCACCCGAAATTCCGTACGGCGGTTTTGGGCACGGCCTTCATCGGTTTCATTGGTGGAGATAGGTTGGGTTTCTCCAAAGCCTTTGGCCTCAATTCTCTCTGGAGAAATGCCTTTGTCTACCAGATAAGCCCTAACGGACTCTGCCCGGTCTTGGCTAAGTTGGAGATTGTCAGCATCTGAGCCTACATCATCGGTGTGGCCCTGGATTTCGATCTGCATGCGACGGTTTCGTTTGAGGTAGCTCAGCAGTACATTTAGTTCAGGTTCGGAGGTGGGTTGGAGTTCATAGCTGCCCGTTTCAAAGAAGATATTGCGCAGTACAACCTGTTTGCCAGGCTGAAGGGGCACCAGATCCAAGGTGAGGTCATAGTAGGTTTCTCCGGATTCGGTTTGAAGGAAAAAGTTCTTGCTGGCAAAGAGGTATTTGGGCCGCTCTACGATGGCGGCGTAGGAGCGATTCATCGGGAGGCTCATGAGGAACCTGCCGGAAACCGCGTCAGAAAAAATGGTTCGTACCGTATCGCCAGTGGCCACATCCAGCAGCCGAATCCTGGCTTTCAACGGCTTTTGTGTCAGGCTGTCGCGCACCAAGCCGCGTACAAAAGTAGCCGTTTGGGGGCGAATGGCTTCCGGCAAGGGGAAGGTGTACAGGTCGCTACGTCCCACGCCACCCTCTCGGGTAGAATTGAGGTACCCCCGGTTTCCTTGCGTATTGACAAACAAATAGCCTTCATCGGCGGGACTGTTGAGGGGCCAGCCCAGGTTTTTGGGGAAACCCCAGTTTCCAGTTTCCCGACGGCGGGAAAGGAAAATATCGGCATTGCCGAAGCCCAAGTGATAGTCGGAAACGAAGTACAACGTCTGTCCATCTGCATGAAGAAAGGGGAGTTCGTCGTTGCCTTCGGTATTCACAGGTTCACCGAGGTTCTGAGCAGGGCCCCACCCTTTAGCGGTTCGTTCACAATACCAGAGGTCACGCCCCCCTTTACCTCCGGGACGATTTGAGGCGAAGTACAGCCTTTTTCCATCATGTGATAAACTGGGGTGCGAATCCCAAGAACGGGAATTCACATTGGGCCCTAAATTCTGAGGTTGGCTCCAGCCGGTTCCGTTGAAATTAGATTCATATAAATCGCAACTGCCATACCCATCTTCGCGGTTACAGCCTGAAAACAGAAGATAGGTGCCGTCCTGGCCCAAGTAAGGCACACCTTCGTTTAAGGGGGTGTTGATAGGAGAACCCAGGTTAATTGCAGGCTTCCAATTGCCTTCCAAATCCTGGATGCAGAAATAAAAGTCTTCGGGAAACGAATTTAGCCGGCGACTGAACCCGCCGGTACTGCCTTCCCGTCGGGAGGTAAACAGCAGCATTTGGCCATCCGCTGTCAGACAGGGGGTGTAATCATCCTCAGGGGAATTTACCTGTGGGCCCATATTTTCCGGCTCAAATGGAACTGGATTTTTAACGGCTTCTGCCGCAAAAGCGGCTTTCCTCAGGTTGAGTTGTACGGTCTTGACATAACTGGGACCGCCTCGACCTTCTTCTAAATACGCCTTGAACCAGGGGATCGATTCCTCATATTTGCCATTGAAAAAGTAGCATTGCCCCAGGTAAAACCCAATGCCCCCAAATTCTCCGGGGGCCAGTTCTTCCACCTTTTCCAGGTGCGGTAACCCCTCAGCAAATTCCTGGCGAACTGTGTGAACCACGCCTAGGCGAAAATGGGCGTAGCTAAAGTTGGGTTCCAATTCTAACGCTTCGTAGTACGCCTCTTTTGCTTTTTCCCAGTCCCGCCATTGCTCTTGCTGGCGGCCCTCCAGGTATAAATTGAAGGCTTTCTTTGATTTTATGCCCAGGTCTTTGGGCTTGGTGGGCTGTGCAAATTGCGCTTGAATGCCCGTTGTGCCGCCCAAAAGGGCCATTAAACAGAAGAAGATCGCTTTTTTCATAGAGAATAATAACGTTCGGACGAATATTTTCCTGTCAGAAACACCAATAAACGTGAAAACTGGTTAATTTGGGCATTAGAGAAACCCAAAATTGATATGTTAGCAGCCATTCGCACCTGTTTATATTCGATTATACTAGTTGCCGCCAGCGGTTTATACACCTTAAATGCCCAGGAAGTTGCGGCAGAGGCCACCCCTTCAACTGATACCACCTCTTATTCTTGTGAACTGGCAGAGGCCCGGATTTATTATTATTTCATGGCCTACACGGAAAATTCCTACCTCAACCCCGAATACCTTGAGAAGCTGTACTATGCCTGCTCCCGGCCAAGTATCAAGACCAGCATGGCCTACTACTACTTTCGGTGTGTGATGACGCTAAACCTGAGTGACCGGCGGAGCCTGTACCGCCGTCCACCAAGGACATTTAACTACTTCTACCAACAATTTGCCAGCTATGCCCCTTATCTGGCAGACTTGGAACAGACAGATCCGGAATTTGCAAATGTCCTACTAAAGCGTGCCACTGAGCTGGAAGAAGCCGTAGAACTAGCCACGCAAGCCCCTTCTTCTGACTGGATATTGAATGTATTCAATCCCCTTCCCGACCCGAATGAACCTGTGGAAGACTCCTTGGGGCAAGAACCAGATAACCCGCTTCCACCATCGCCTGCCCCAACCACCAGTAAACTGGGCAATTTTACCCATATGCCTTTTCCCCCTATCGCAGCCTCCACTTCAGACAGCATTCCCCAGCGATTTTTCAAAGAAAGTAAAGACCTGGGCGCAGTGGCCGAAAAGCTACGGAGTGGATTACTTCGCCAAGGCTATACCAGCTTGAAATATTACAGTGTTCCAGGAGGATTTGCGTTGGTTACCGGTTTGGAAAAATTGGACAAGGAAGGTGGAAGTCTGCCACCCACTGAACGGTTCTCCGTTAGCAGCATACCCGATGAAGTATTTTCCCTTCGGCCGTATGAGGTCTCCATGGTATTTGCCCAGCCGGGGAACTACCGCCTGATGACCTTTGTGCTGGCTCCCCGAACCTTCTTTGATGTGAGAACGAATTACGATCCAATGCATTGGCAGGTGCAAGCCTGGCAGCAGACGCCCCTGGGAGAATTGCCTTCTGTGGTTTCTAGCCAGCGGTTTACCAGCAACTATGAACTGCGGGTGATGGTGTACCAGTACAAAAAATCGGGAGACGAGGCACCACTGCTATTGCCTACGGGTAATCCTTCGGTTTTACCGGCTCGGGTGCAGTTAGAAAGGGCTGGCGTATGGCGGGCGGTTCAGCAGTGATATTATGGTGAAACTTACTATGGATTTTACCCCAATTTTTGAGTATTTACATACAGAAAACCAGGCATCTTCGTTTCTTTTTTGAAGCTCTAGTTGAATCCACTTCTCTCATCCTCCACACCAAATGATCAAGCGGAGCAACCTAAGAACCTTATTTAAAATTTCAGGGGTCATCCTGCTCATTCTGGCTGTACTTACCGCTGTGGTATTTACCATCATTTATTCTAACAAAGATGATCTGCTCCAGGAAGCACTGACAGAGGTCAACCAAGACTTTGAGGGCAGGATTCTGATTGACAATGCGCGCTTCACTCCCTTTATCAATTTTCCGTATGTATCCATCGACCTGGAAAAGGTAGAGATACATGAGACTAAATCGGTCGATAGTGACACGGTGTTGTTTGTGAATGACGTCTATGTGGGGTTCGACTTCTTCGCGATCATGAAGGGGAACTTTATCGTCAAAAAAATCAAACTGAAAGATGGCTTTCTGAACCTGGTGCAACACGAAGACGGTACCCTGAACATCCTGAAGGCCCTGTCAGGGGATAGTACCCAAGTGGATACTGCTGCGCAAGAGACCGAAAGTTTTGACATCAAACTCAAGAAAATTGAGCTGGTCGATATTGATTTGCTGAAGCTCAATGAGTCGACAGGAATTTTGGTGGAGGCCTATATTGAAAAGGCAAAGTCCAGCTTTAGTACGACAGATGAAGCCATTGAAGCCTCCCTGAAAAGTCAATTCTTGTTCAATTTGGTCCTTGAAGGGGACACTTCCTTTCTACATGACAAACACGTCTCCCTGGAAACGGGATTTAAATACAACACAAAAGAAAATCTGCTTCAGCTGGAACCCTCGGAATTGCTGATTGAGAAGGCACAATTCCTCATGGAGGGCAACATTGATGTGGACGATGACCTGAACCTGGACCTCTCCTTCAGTGGGCAAAAGCCCAACTTTGACCTGTTTCTGGCATTTGCACCGGAAGAATTGGCACCCCTGTTAAGCCGGTATGATAACGGAGGGAAAGTCTTTTTTGACGCCACGGTGAAAGGCCCTTCCGTCAACGGAAAGAATCCGCACATCGACGTAGTCTTTGGGTGTGAGGAAGCGTTTGTTGAAAATAAGACGGTCAAAAAGGAGCTGAATGACCTCTATTTTAAAGGACATTTCACCAACGGGGAAAAGAATGACCCCACCACGATGGAATTGAGCATCATGGATTTTGCGGCACGGCCTGAAACGGGAGATTTTAAAGGAAACGTGGTGGTAAAAAACTTTGAGGAACCGGACATCAACATGCAGTTGGACTCAGAGTTCAACCTGGACTTCTTGGCCAAGTTCTTCAACCTGAATGACCTGAAAGATGTAAGCGGGAAGGTGTCCCTAAAAATGAATTTCCATGACATCATTGACCTGGACAATCCCACTAAGGCCATTTCAAAGCTCAATGAAAGCTACTTCTCCGAACTCAAAGTAATAGACCTAAATTTTACCAGCACCAGCTTTCACCTGCCGTTCAAAGACGTAAATATCGAGGCTTCCATGGACGGTCATCGGGCCAACATCCAGCGATTCGTTGGAAAGGTGGGTAATTCAGACATTGACTTGACGGCAAGCATCTCCGACCTGCCTGCCATCATTCACCATACCAGTATTCCGGTAGATGTGAACCTGAATATTAAGTCTGCTTTGCTTGACATTAAAGAACTTACCCGTACCGAAAAAGACTCAACCGGATTTGATGAGCAGATCAAAAACCTCGCGTTGGACATGAGGTTCAACAGTTCTGCCAAAGCATTTACCGAGTCCCCCAACCTGCCCATTGGTGAATTTTTTATAAATAAACTGACTGCAGACCTGACCCATTACCCACATACTCTGCATGACTTCAAGGCTGATGTCCTGATTGATTCTGCTGACTTCCGGGTGATTGACTTCACAGGTATGTTGGACAAGAGTGATTTCCACTTCAATGGAAAGCTCTACAACTACGACCTCTGGTTCGAATATGTCCCCATCGGTGCAACGAGGGTAGACTTTGACCTGACCTCGGATTTTCTGCAATTGCAGGATGTGTTTTCTTACGGGGGCGAAAATTATGTACCGGAGGATTACCGAAACGAGGAATTCAGCAACCTGAAAATCCATGGCATCTCGAAGATCAATTTCAAAGGAAAGCTGACCGATCTGTTCGTTGATTTTGACAAGGTGGAGGCCTACATGAAGGTTCATGACATGCGGTTTGAGCGGTTCAGTGGAAAATTTTACATGGACAGCACGCGCATAAGGGTTCAGGATTTTGGCGGAAAGCTGGGAAATTCCGAGTTCACCTCAGATGTGCTTTTTTATCGAAAAAGGAAGACGGATCATCGCCAGAATTCATTTAGCCTGAAAAGTCCCCACCTGGATTTCGATCAATTGTTCTCCTACATACCGCCTGAGGAAAATCCAGAAGCAGCCGCCAAGGACCATGATTCAGCCTTCAATATTTTTGAGGTGCCCTTCTCCAACATGAAGTTCGACATTGCGATCGATCACATGAACTACCATCGCTATTTGCTGGATGATTTTGTCATGGCAGGAAGGATGCAGAAGGATCATTATGTCTACCTTGACAAGATGGGGTTCAAAACAGCAGGTGGGCGGATGGACATGGATGGCTATTTCAATGGGTCAGATCCCACGAGTATCTACTTCAGCCCAAATATTACGGTGCAAAATATGGACCTGGATAAGCTGCTGTTCAAATTTGACAATTTTGGGCAGGACCAATTGGTCTCGGACAACCTGCACGGTAAGCTGAGTGGGAAGATTAATGGTAAAATCAAAATGCATACCGATCTGGTTCCCATCATTGAGGATTCGAAGCTGACCATGGATATAAGTGTGATCGATGGTAGTTTAAAAGACTTTGAAGTGTTCAAGGCTCTTTCTTCTTATTTCACAGACAAAAACCTGAGTCTGGTCCGGTTCGACACCTTGCAGAATACCCTGACCCTGGAAAACGGAAATCTGGTTATTCCAGCCATGACCCTGAATACTTCGCTGGGCTATTTTGAGATTTCCGGCAAACAAAGCGTGGATCTGTCGATGGACTACGCCATTCGCATTCCGTTGAAGGTGGTGGCCAAGGCGGGCTTCCAGAAATTATTCGGCAAAAAGAACCAAGATACCTCGGATCAGGTAGATGAGATCCAATATCGGGACGAGTCCAAACGTACGCGCTTCCTCAACATCAAGGTAAAGGGGACCCCGGAGGAGTTTGATATCTCACTGGATAAGAAGCGGAAGAAGGAAAAGAAGGAGAAAAAATAGGGGCTTTTGAAACAGCAGCCTTAACTTAAGGTATCCGTAGCCCAAGGTCGGTACGCATGAATCATCGCACTAAATCATCGGCAAAAACTGAAGATTCGTCCTTCCTGTTTCCTGATTCCCTTTTTCCCAAAAAGCTCCTTGCTGCCTCCTGCTTTCTGCTATTGTTAGGCAAGCTTTCCGCCAGCCTGGCAAAAATGGCGCATCTGGACCTATTCTTCTTTCTGGTATGTACTGCGATAGCCTGTCTGGCGATCTTTGTGATTCCCAGGATTGGGCTGTGGATAGGGAGTCTCTTTCTGGCGATCAGTGCCTTTCTTTCGTGGCAATCTCATGATTTCGCCATTATTCAACTGATGGAATTGGCCATGCAAGGAAGTCTACTTGCCATAATTGGTGGGTACTCCGTGAATTGGCTTTCTCGGCAACAGCTTATCACCGGATTGAAACTGGCCCTCACCCTAACCTTTTGGGGCCATGGTGCTTATGCGCTTGGGATCAGCCAACCTGTGCCCGGACATTTTCTGGGGATGGTTCAAACCGTCCTTGGACTGGAGAACGAGCAAGCCTACCAGTTTTTGGCCTTGGCTGGCACATTGGATTTTGTTGCCGGTATTTTGATCTGGGTACCAACTCGATGGGTGAAAACCGCCCTTTGGTACATGGTCGTTTGGGGACTGCTCACAGCGCTGGCTAGGCCCGTGAGCCTTTGGATACAGATTGTTGACCTTGAAAGTATTCTTGTCGGACTCAGCGAAGCCCTGTACCGTTTGCCTCATGGGCTCGTGGCCTTGGCGTTAGTTCAGCTAAGTGGCTCGCCTCAAAAAGACAGACAGCCACCTGAAAAGGCGGCTGTCTCAACCAAAAGCTAATCTTATTTATCGAAGGTTGAAGCGATAACTTGACCGACAAACATTTCCAGCAATATTACCAGACCAGTCTCCATTGGCATCTCTAGCGTCAGTTGAGAGACACCATCCTCCGCCGTTGTCACGGCCTTCCCACAGAATGCGCTCATTATTCTTGAATACTTGGAGTTGGTCAATAAATAGGGCATCTCCTCCATTGGTAGAAACAACCACATGGGTAATTTTCTCACGAGTGTTAGTTACAAAAGTTGGCCAATAGCCCAGAACATCGTTAGCGGCTCCATTCTTGTATTTTGAGGCGATAAGGGCACTGCCAGCATAGAACTTAACAGTTATACGATTTGCGGTATGCGTATCAGAAAGGTGAGCATGTACACAGTCTATGTTTACGCTGTACTTCACGGCAGAAGACCAAAGTGGACGACTGGGTTTGGGGGCAGGTTTAGGCGTAGGTCTGGTCGGTGCAGGTTTTGCTGGCATGGTAACCGGCTTTGTGGTGCTTTGAGATTTCTTCACCCTCCACTGAGCGCTCCACCAGCCGGGCTTGATAGCACCCAGTTGAACTTTTCCATTCTGGTTGTGGATATACTCTCCGGTCCAGCGGTTTTTGATTTGAAAGTATCCGCTGTTGGAGATGTTGATCAATTCCCACTGAGCACTCCACCAGCCCATTTGGATAGAACCGGATTCTAGTCTGCGGTTCTGGTTGTGCAGGTAGGTGCCTTTCCAGCGATTTTTAATGCGCACATATTTCGTTCCCTGGATCGGCAACACTTGCCACTGGGCGCTCCACCAGCCCTGCTCAATATTGGACGCTACTACTGGTCCCTTTTCTATGTTGATGTACTGATTGGCTTTCCAGCGGTTCTGAATACGGGTGAAATCATTGGCATTCACGTTCATCGCCATGAGCAGCGTAATGCATGCGGTAATCAGAAGCTGTGAGATGATGCGTTTCATTGTTTTGTCGTTTTAATGGTTTGTTATGGAAGAAAAATTGCGATGTGCAATTGATTCCCTACAAACATGCAGCTGATATCTACGACAAACTGGGAATTGGTCACAGGCGGAATGGCCGAGGTCATGAGCGGTTCCAAGAATGTACATCAACGGAATTGGGATTTCACGAGGCTTTCTCTCCTTTCAGTTTTTCGGTATATCCGGGCCTGACAGCCCAAGGATCACCTTGCTTCTCCCCGTTTTTTGACTAATTTCATGCTTTCAAAACTTTATTACCTGGTTTTGAGTATAACCACACGCAACAATCCCCCTTAAAACAAAAGACTTTAACATAAACGTCCCGATGGAGAATTTTTCAAGACTTCAAGACTTAATCGATTATAAAATCCTTAGCGATCGGAAAGTATTCATGTGGAGCATGGTGGATGACAACTCCGCCAAGCACGTCATTGACCGCCTGATGTACCTCGACATGGTCGATCCAGGAAAAGAAATTCAGATGATTATCAACAGCCCCGGTGGGTATGTTACCGCTGGCATGGCCATTCATGATACCATGAAAAGCATCAGCAGCCCGGTTTCAACCATTTGCACCGGTTTGGCAGCCTCTATGGGTTCTATCCTGCTTTCTGCTGGAGAAAAAGGCCGTAGATTCTGTATGCCTTATGGCCGGGTGATGATTCACCAGCCCAGTGGTGGTGCGCAGGGTACAGCAACAGACATTGAAATTCAGGTGCACGAAATGCGTAAAACCAAGGAAATTGGTGCACGTATCCTGGCTGAGAACTGTGGTCATTCCCTCGAAAAGGTCATGGATGACTTCAACCGCGATTACTGGATGGATGCAGAAGAATCCGTTGGGTATGGCATCGTAGATGCTGTGCTGACTGAGATGAAATAAATTGGCTTAGATTTCAATTATGAAGAGGCCGCCTCATCATGAGGTGGCCTCTTGCATTTAAGGGAAACTCAGGAACTCTATATTTTATCCTATGCGGGCACCTGTACGGTTTTCTGACACAATTTTACCATCCAACAGGTGAATGGTCCGATGGCCATATTCAGCGTTTTGAGGAGAGTGTGTCACCATGATCACGGTAGTCCCAGCTTCGTTTAAACGGGTTAACATCTTCATTACCTCATTGCCATTGGCAGAATCCAGGTTTCCGGTAGGTTCGTCTGCCAGGATCAGGCGAGGATGATTGACGATTGCCCGTGCCACCGCTACCCGTTGCTGCTGACCACCAGAAAGCTGCTGCGGAAAATGGTTTCTTCGATGCATCATGCCCATGCTGTCCAGGGCCTCTTCAGTCCGCTTACGACGCTCAGCAGACTTCATCTTGGTGTAGATCAGGGGCAGTTCTACGTTTTCAAAGACCGTCAACTCATCAATCAGGTTAAAGCTCTGAAACACAAAACCGATGTTGTGCTTCCGCAAATTCGCACGTTGCCGCTCCGAGTATCTGCTTACTTCTTCCTCCCCAAAGTAATACGCCCCACCTGACGGACTGTCAATCAACCCCAGGATATTCAACAACGTTGACTTCCCACATCCGGAGGGTCCCATGATGGAAAGAAACTCTCCTTCCTTTACCTCCATGCTCACTTCATTGAGGGCAGTGGTTTCGATCTCTTCTGTGCGGTAGTACTTTACCAGTTTTTCTATCTTAATCATAAGCGTGTGATTGCAAATTAATGTCCTATTACCCAATACCTTTTACCTAATGGCTTCTCCTCATTCCAACACCAGCTCATCTACATCATTAAACAGTTCGTAATTAGAGGTGATGACCTGTTCACCAGGCGATAGCCCTTCCAGAATTTCGTAGCTTCTGTCGCTTTGCTGGCCGATTCTGATGGTTCGCTTCCTGGCAGTTTTACCATCTTCTGACAGGACATACACCCAATTTCCACCTGTAGAAGAGTAGAACCCTCCTCGGGAAATGGTAGTTGCCTGTTTTTCTTCGCTCAGGGCCAGCCGGATCTGAAGGGTCTGGCCCCGTTTGATGCCTGCGGGTTCCTTCCCCAACAGGATCATGTCCACTTCAAATGTGCCATTGGTTACTTCTGGATATACTTTTGCTACTTCCAGGGCATAGGTTCCTCCTGAGAAGGAAAATGTCCCCTTTAGCCCGGTGCGAATTCGAGAAATATAATGCTCATCAATGTTGGCGCGTACTTTATATCCGTTCAACACATCTACCTGCCCGATGCTTTGGCCCTGATTGACCGTTTCCCCGATTTCAACCCTGACAGAAGACAACTGCCCAGAAATGGGTGCTGTAACCGTAAGATTGGCCAAACTTGACTGAATCGCATCCAGGTTTCTGGCAACCAAAGCCAATGATTTATCCACCTGTACCAATTGCTGCCCTCGAAGTACCGAGTCTTTTTCAATTCGCTCATTCATCAATCCCTGTCGGCGTTTGAATTGGCGAAGGTTATTTTCTAAAGAAATGAATTCTTGCTCAGCAATGACGCTGTCCTTGAACAGCTCGGCACTGCGCTGATATTGTTGTCCCAAATCTGAAACCTGGAAGTCAATCTGCGCCAATTGATCTTTCAGCACCAAGCCACTCGTTTCCAGGGTGATTTTGGTATTTCGCAATTGATCTGCCTGTTCCAGCAATTGGGTTTGCAAATTCATGTAATTGAGTTCTAGCCCTGGGTTGGTCAACTTCATGATTACGTCTCCTTTCTTGACCAATTCACCTCCTTCCATGAATACCTCTTTTACCTGACCGCCTTCAATGGCAGTTACCAGTACGCTTTTTATGGGCTGTACCGTTCCATTGATGGGGACAAACTCCTGAAAAGGTCCTTGCTGTACGGCAGAAATTGTCAGGCGATCTTTTGAGGCCCGCAGCCTGGAGACACCCGCACCTTTAATCATAAATGCCCCAAGGGCAATGATGAGCAATGGCACCCCTGTGTACAAGGCAATTTTAGTAGGGGGCCATTTGGGACGGTTGATTTTTCGGTCCATTGACATAGCAGACGTGGATGAGAGATTATGAGAGGCAGGCATAGATCAGTTATTGTACCGGAGTTTGTAGGTCAATCCTTTTCCACTTGCAGTGCCTGCACTTACGTGGAATGAACAAGCCAACCGATGCAAAAACGTATCCTGCTGCTGAACCTGTGTTTTGAGCTGTGGCGATTTCGAAGGCTGTATTTCTTTGGGGAGGTTAATCAAAAAACCCAGGTTCAGGAAAATGAGAATTCCCAAAGAGACAACTAAGGTGGAAGTCGAGTATTTCATAAGGCAAGCTAATTCGAGGTACACCTTATGTAGCCAAATGACATGCCACCTACCTAGCGACTAATAATCAGCTATTTATAAATAACGCACCTGCTTAAGCTTGATCATCTGTTTCAGGGTGAAACAAGTTTTTGCATCAAAGTGGGACAGCAATATCAAGAGGACTTAGGACGAAATGCCTTGATTACTTCTTCATTTACTTCCAGATAAGGCCCTTCCAGTAAATCAATACAGTATGGAACAGCTGGAAACACAGCATCCAGGCACTCTCGTATCGCTTTGGGCTTTCCGGGTAAATTGATGATCAGGGTTTTTCCGCGTATGCCTGCCGTTTGCCGCGAAAGGATGGCTGTAGGCACATATTTTAGGCTTTCCTGGCGCATTAACTCCCCAAAGCCCGGCATCATTTTCTCACAGACGGCTTCAGTAGCTTCGGGGGTCACATCCCGCTTTGCAGGGCCGGTGCCACCGGACGTCACGATCAGGCAGCAACCTTCCTGATCGGCCATTTCAATCATGGCTTCAGATATTTGATCCTGCTCGTCTGGAATTACGCGATACACCTTTTCCCATGAGGAGATCAAATAATCATTCAGGGTTGCTACAATGGCTTTTCCAGGAATGTCTTCATAGATGCCCTTACTGGCCCGGTCGGATACGTTGATGATACCAATTTTGATCATGGAGTAAAACTAGGGGTCAGTCAGGAAAATTGGAAATAGGAAAAATACTAAAACATCAAGCAAAAATTAGCAAAAAGATTTATTTTTTAGTAAAAAATCTCTATTTTTATTTACCAGCTAGTTTTTGCTACTATGCCACCAGAACTTCCATCCAATCCTCATGACACGTATATTCGAGAACAACTCTCAGATCCTGAGCTGGCGAGAACATTTTTTAGCAAATTCCTGAATGAGACCCTAGTTGCTGTACTAGATTTGGAAACACTCACGCTCATGAGAGACAGCTATGTGGATGAGGAACTCCAAGTATCTTTTTCAGACTTGGTCTATAGATGTGGTACCCGAGAAAGCAAAGAGGTGGAAATCTGTCTCTTGATTGAGCATAAAAGCTACGTGCCTGTTCGGCCAAGAATCCAACTCATCCAATATATGCTCAATGCGTGGAAAGCCCAGGTCAAGGCTGAAGATTTGGGGAAGAAGAGATCGGTCCAACTTCGGCCTGTTATCCCCATCTTGTTATATCATGGACAGGAAAAGTGGAAGGACCAGCCATTTCCGGGTTATTTCCACGGAATTCCGAGAGTAGGGGTTGACAAATACATCCCAGAGTTTTTCTACGAGTTGATTGACTTGAATACCTACTCTGCTGAGGAAGTTGCTGAAATGGAACTGGGCATGCTGGAATTGACCGTGACGGCATTAAAATTCAGCCACAGCATGGAACAACTCCTGGATAAGCTTGAACGCCTTGCAGTGGTCATGGAAATTCATGGCAATCTGGAAACAGAGGATCAACGGATCACGTCATTTTTCGTATATTTATATTCCACTTCTGAGGTAAGTCCAGGTGATTTATTCCAACAAATGCAAAAAAAGATGTCAGAGACCTTAAAAGAGCGCGCCCTCACTACGTATGAGCAAATGATTTTGCCTTACAAGCAAGAACTTGAGCAAAAAGAAAGAGTCATTCAAAAAGCATTATCCGAAGTCCGACTCGCAAAAGAGCTAGCTCAAAAGGAAAGGGAAAAGGCTCAACAGGAACAAACTAAGGCACAACAAAGCTATCGAGAGCTTATTAAGCTGGGACTTCAATTAAATCTTCCAATCACTCAGCTAACTCAGATGACTCAATTACCCCAGCAAGAGGTCGAAAAGATCATTCAATCAATCCGCAAGGAGGAAAAGTAAGTTAGCGATGTCAGAGACCCTAAAAGAGCGTGTCCTCACTACCTATGAGCAGATGATTTTGCCTTATAAGCAGAAACTAGAGCAAAGCCAAAAAACGCTGGAACAGATTCAAAGAGAAATAGAGCAGAGGAACCACCAGCTGATAAGACTAGGACTCCAATTAAATCTTCCAATGACTCAGCTAATTCAGATGACTCAATTACCCCAGCAAGAGGTCGAAAACATCATTCAATCAATCCGCAGAGAAGAAAAGTAGGTAAGGGATGACAGATTAGGTCTCTTTCTATCTATTAGGTTCTTATCCAACTGCCGTTGGCCCCTCATTTCTCCTCGTTCCTGACTGCTTTCGCCTCTCGAATCAGTGCGGTTCTTGTATTTTCATAGGAAACCTTATAGAAATTACCTCCGCCAATTCCCGCCAGCTTTCGACTGTTTTGAAGGTACCTGGGCTCATCATTTTTCCCCATGAAAAAAATGGAAAGGGCATATCCTTGTGCCGCTTTAGTTTTAACCAATTGAGGAATCGGGGCAACAACATTGAAATAGCCGTCCGTGGCCATAATGAGCCGGTTGTTCCCATCGTCAATGAAGTGTTCCTCTGCCATCTGGTAAGCCAGTTCCAATCCTTTGAGCACGTTGGTTTTTCCTTTCGATTCAATGCTGTCGATTGCAGCGATGATTGCATCTGCCTGCTTGGCAGGAGTAGAAGGTACCACCACACGGGCTTCTCCAGAATAGGCAATCACTGCTACCTTGTCTTGAGGGCGCATGCGTCTCATAAGGTAACGGAGGGATCTCTTAAATAAAGGTA